>JACAFA010000244.1 GCA_013388525.1 Ignavibacteriaceae bacterium
CCCATAAATTGTTTTGCAAATGCCGGCTTTGCAGCGGCAATGAAAATTTTTAATAATGCTTCTGATTCTTCTTTTGATAAGCTTCTTTTTTCAAGAGGAATTTGCTTAAGAGTTTCGGCAAAACTATCGAGCTGTTCGCTAATATCTTTTTTACCGAAAGAAGTCAATCCGGTTATGAACTTATCTGCAACCGAAATGATATTATCCAGAATTCCTTCCGCAATTGTCAGCGGTGTACGTTTTTCTTCCATAAATTTTTATTGAGTTTAATTAATCGAAGTAGCTTTGTTAAAATATGAATTTTCTGTAAACAGAACACATTTGAGTGATAAAATATTGCCTTCATTAAGCATCGGGTAAATAATTCTTTTTACTTGTAAGAATATCAGAACGCATAAAATAATCTGCTTGAATTATACTAAAATTCAAGTGGGAACTCATCCACCCTTTGCACAATATTTGAGGTAATTACCCTGTTAAAATTTCAATATAAGGGTAGAAAAATGATGCAAAAATTAATATTAGTTACAATCTTGCTAGCATTTAGTGTTAGTAAATCTACGGCGCAAAATACACCTGTGCTTTCAGCAGCAACAAAATATTTTCTGGATATTCAGACAGGTTATGCTGATTATTTTAGCATTAGTGCTTCAGGAACTATTGCAGACTTTACATACGACGTACCTTTGGCAATAAAACTCGGGATGAGTTATAATTTTCGTGATGCGGGCGATCCGTGGGCAGCAAGAAAAATTTTTATTAATGATAATACAGACGGTGATCCGCAAAAATCCGGACATAGTTTTGACTTCAGGTTAGATTTTGCTTACCCGGTTAACTGGTTCCCCGTTAGGAAAACATACTTGTATGCAGGTCCGCGTCTTTCTTTTTATACTGCCACTTTCGAGTTCATCGGGGGCAATGAATTTTTTGATATTCAATCCACTCAATTTGGTTTAGGAACCGGATTGGAAACGCATCTTGGGATTAGCCAGAATTTAAGTTTTGTAATTTCAGGGGCATTCGATTATTTCTTCGATAGCGAAATTGGCGGGCATGATACTTTTTACAATCCCGATGGTACTGATATAAGCGGTAGACTTGATTACACCTATGATGATGCTGATGAAGCAATTGATCAGCCAAACTATGTAATAAGATTAATGGTTGGTTTAAGTTTCGCTTTGTGATAAATATTTGCAGCACAGAATAATAATCTGCATTTTAAAGAAATTCAAGGGCGATTCAGTTTTGGGTCGCCTTTATTATTTTGTAGAGCGATTCTCTGACTCGCTCAATAATTGAAACATTCTTTATTTATTTCACCTGCAAGGACGCAGGTGAAAGCGGTATGTTTTATTTGTATGTAAAACGAAACGATAACGCTATTTGCATATCACTGCTCAGCCCAACGTCCCCCTTGGGCATTGATAAGATAAAAATGATAATATTAACACCTGCGGGGACGCAAGTAGGAGCGGTATGTTTTGTTCTCCGTAGCACAGATTAATAATCTGTGCTACAAATGGATAAGCAAGATGAGTCTGGTTCTACGAGTTCACTTGCAAGAGGTGTTTATATTTATCGTCTAAATGTTAATGATCCTTCGACAAGCTCAGGACAAAACTTTGTAAATGTTAAGAAGATGGTGCTGGTGAAGTGATATTTCATGTGAGACTCACCTGAGAGGTGAGTCTCACATTCACAGGTCAAACTTTTTCTTTAACTACTGTTTTTCCTTTTGACGTTAGATTGTAAATTGCCGGAATTACAAATAATGTTAGAATAGTTGAAGCAATCAATCCGCCGATTGCAACTATACCAAGCGGCATTCTCATTTCTTTACCTGCATCACCAATACCAAGTGCAAGCGGAAGCATACCAAGTATAATAGCAATTGACGTCATCAACTGAGGTTTCAGTTTAATCGGGCAGGCTTCTAACAAAGCATCCTTCGGCAGATAACCCTGTTCTCTTCTCAACTGGTTTGTGTAATCGAGAATGAGAATAGCGTTGTTCACAACAATACCTATCAGCATGATAATTGACATAAGCGATGTGATACTGAAGGCTGTATTTGTAATATAAAGAGCTAATATAACACCAATTAATCCCAGCACTACAGTAATCATTATTATAACCGGCTGCCAGAAACTTTCAAGTATTGCTGCAAGAAGCATGTAAGTAAGAAGCACAGCAAGGAAGAATGCAAAAATCATATCCTGTATCATATCATTCATCATCTTTACATTTCCACCCCACCGGAAATAATATCCTGACGGAAGATCAATTTCGCTGAATCTTTTTTCAATTTCGCCGGTAACATTTCCCAAAGGAACACCGGGGGCTGCAGCACCAGTGAACATTATGGATGTGAATTTATCCCGATGTAAAATTTTTGTGAATCCTGTTGTGAATTTAATATCAGCAAGCTGGGCAAGACGGAAAGAACCGTGTTGTGATGCAACTGTTATGTTTCCTGCTTTTTCAGGTGTGTTTACTGATTCATCATTCAGAGTTACAGTGATATCATATTCATCACCAAGTTCACGGTACTTTGCTGATTGAATTCCTTCTATTCCTGCACGAAGAGTGAAAGCCAGATCGGTTATTGTGAGCCCGACTTCTGTAAGTTTTTCTCTCTTCGGATAAACTGTGATTTCAGGTTTACCTGCACGTGAGCTGTTGTCGAAGTTTATCAGTCCGGGAACATCTTTAAATTTCTCCACTGCCTGATTTTTTAATCTTTCAAGTTCATCAAGATCCTGACCGAGAAGGAAGAACTGAATTGGCGCTTCTTCTCCGCCCATACGTGAACCGACATCAACTTTAATTTTTGCATTCGGAATATCTGAAAGATCATCAGTCAGAATGGAAATCATATCCAGCAATTTAATATCGCGATCTTTAGCATCTGTAAGCTGAACATCAATACTTGCCATATTTGTTCCGACATCAAGATCGCTCAGCTTGCCAAGATTGGTAAGAATGTGTTTTACGACCTCGTGCTTTTTTACTCTTTCTTCAACAAGGCGAACTGTCTGTGCTGTTTCGTCAAGATTGTAACCGGACGGAAGCTCTACTGTAATATTAATTTTTCCATCATCTGTTTGAGGAATAAACTCAAAACCAAGCTTTGGTCCGAAAATCATCATAACAAAAATGAAAAGTAATATTCCACCAACGAATGTAAGCAGACTATTTCTTTTGTTTTTAAGAACTATACCAAGCGTTTTTTTATATAATTCATTCTGTTTTAATTCAAAGCGGTTGAACCACGAAGCAAGTTTGCCTGTTGCATGTTCTTTTGACAGAATAATTGAAGACAAAAGCGGAGTTAGTGTAAATGACATCAATAATGAGAAGATAGTTGCAAACACTGCGGCAAGTGCAAGTTCTCTTAACCATAAACCAACCATAGAAGACATATTTGCAACCGGAAGAAATACAACAATATTTGTTAAGGTTGAAGCGAGCACTGCAACACCAACCTCCGAAGTTCCTTTGAATGCTGCCTCCTTTATTGAGCTACCCATTTTCTTATATCTGAAAATATTTTCCAGTACAACAACTGAGTTTGCAACGAGTACACCCACCGAGACGGATAACCCCATCAAAGTCATCATATTTAATGTAAGCCCAAATGCCTGTAGTAAAAGAAATGTTGAAATAATAGAAGTCGGCATTGACATTGCAACAACGAGAGTCGAGCGCCAATCGTGAAGGAATAAAAACAAAACAATAGCTGTAAAAAGAACTCCGAGATAGATATTACTCATAGTGTCATCAAAACTGCTTTTAGTAAATTCTGAAAAGTCGTTTACTATTTCCAGCTTTGCACCTTCAGGCAATGCCCCCTGTATTTCGGGAAGTGAATTACGAATTGCATCCGCAACTTTAACAACATTACCTTCGCTGCTTTTAATTATTCCAAGACGAACTACGTTTTCATTTCTGAAATCTTCTTTCACATTGTAGAATGTAGCTCTTTGTCTTATATCTTTTCCTGAATCAATAACATCAGCTATCTGCCTGATCTTTTTAGGACCGAATGCCGTTGGAATTTCCAGCTCTCTTATTTCATTTACATCCTGAAACTGTCCGACAAGTCTTACCGTATATTCCTGGTTGCCGATTTGAAAGTAACCTCCGGGAATATCCATATTATGCATTTGAAGAATCTGAGTAAGCTGCGGCAGTGAAATAATGTTTTCATAAACAATCCGGTTATCAAGAACAACACGGATTTCTCTTTCCTGTCCGCCGGTAATCTGAACTTTTGCAACACCTTCAATTTGTGAAAATCTATCTTTCAACGTTTTGTCAGCAATTTCATAGAGCTGTCGCGGACTCAGGTTACCGCTTAATACAACATCTACAACAGGGAATAATCTTATATCAACTTTCTGCACGATTGGTTTCTTTGCTTCGGTTGGAAGGAAATTAATTATTTCATCAACTTTATCTTTTGTTTCCTGGTTGGCAACATTAACGTCTTTGCCAAGCTGGAACTCAATTATAATAATTGAAACTCCATCGAGAGAATATGACTCAATTCTTTCTATCTGACTTATTGTTGAAACGGCATCTTCAATTCTTTTGGTTATGAGAGTTTCAATTTCCTTTGGTCCTGCGCCGGGATAAATTGTTTGTACGGTTATGTAAGGAATTTCAACATCGGGCTGAAGATTAAGGTTCAGCCTGAAGTAAGCAATCAAACCAAAAATCAGGAATATTACAATTCCTACTGTTGTAAGAACGGGACGATTAATAGATACTTTGGCGAGAAACATTTTGTTTTCCTTATTGAATCACTTTTACTTTTGCACCATCTGTTAATTGTGAAGCACCATGAGTAATCAATCTGTCTCCGGCTTCAAGACCTTTTGATATCTCAAAGTAGATTCCTGTTTCCTGACCGTTTGAGATATATCTCTTCTCAGCCTTGCCATCCTTTTCCACATAAACATACTGACCATTTTCATCTGACATTACAAGATTACGGGGAATAGTAATTGCTTTTGGATTTTTATAGATAAGAACTTTTATTTCTACAGTAACTCCGCTTTTCAATTCTCTGTTTGAATTATCAAACTCAACTTCTGCAAAGATTGCCTGTTTATACGGATCGATTGCCATAGAGACTTCAACAATTCTTCCTTTGTAAATCTTTCCGCCGAATTCCATCTCAGCTTCCATTCCCTTTTTTATCATACCGATTTCTTTTTCTGTAACCCAGATTTTAGCTCTCATTTTATGAAGCTGTGCAATTGTGAACAGAGGTGCTTCGCTTTTAACGTTGTCACCCTCGTTTACTTTTAAATCAACCAGAGTTCCGCTGAATGGTGCCTGAATAAAAATGAGTTTGCGAGCCAGTTCATAATTTCTTTTGTGAACAAGATATTGAGCTTCAACATTATCGAAGTTTGCCTGAGAAATTTCACCTGCATCCAGAAGCACTTTCGATCTCTCATAAGTTTTTTTTGAATTTTCATAAGTTGCTTCTGCCTGTTCATAAACCGAACCCGGATCGTTGTAAGGAAACTCAACTACGACCTGATCTTCTTCAACATAATCACCAACGCGGAAATTTATCTTTTCAATCTTTCCGCCAAATGGCGCGCCCTTGGTTGCTTCTTTAACTCCTGCAAGCTTGGCAAAGTAATTCATATATTTTTCAAACGGTTTGTATTGAACCGTCTCCACCTGAACAGGAATTCCTTCTTCCTGTTGAATTTGATCCATGCTCTTTGCTTTTTCTTCTTCGCCTCCGCATCCATTTATAAATAATGCAAAAAATAATACCGGAAGAATTACAAGAGATTTAACAGATTTTTTTTGTAATGTCATATTATTTTACACTCCTGATGAGTTCATTTAGTTTTAATCTTTTGGCATATATGGGTCAATGTATTCAGGTTCTATTTTCCCCATAAGTTGTTCAAGTTCGTATTTTGTTATTATGTAACTGTGTACCGATTGCAGTTTATTTATTCTTGCCTGTCTCAGTGCAACATCTGCATTCTGAACTTCAAGCTGGTTACCTGTTCCCTCATTATATCTTACCGTTGATAATTCATAAGCACGTTCTGCAAGACTCACATTTTTCTCCTGTGCTTCTACAAGACTCTGGACACGTTTTAGTTCAAGATATTTTGCCTTAACCTGATTGACAACATATTCTTTTAACAGAGCGTACTGTTCTGTTGTTTGTTTGTATGTTATTGTTGATTGTTCAACACGATTTTTTGTTCTGTTGCCCTGCCATAAGTTCATAGAAAAACTGAGACCAACAGTTGTTGCGTTATAATTCTGGAAGTTCCATTCTTCTGCAGAACCTGCATAAGAAAAATTTCCAAATGCAGCTAAAGATGGCCAGTATTCAGAAACATCAAGCTGAATGAATTCTTCATCCAGATCCATTTTTAATTTCATACTCTGAAGACCATAGTTATTATTTAATGCAAAGTCAATAATGTCTTCTTCGGCGGGCAGGATTTCCTGATTATAATCAATTTCGCCTTTTACATCAATCTCAACCGATTGTTCAATACCAAGAACAAGTTTTAAATCATTTAATGTTGTGGCGAGCATATTTTCCATCTGAAGCAAAACCGGACGAATGTTTTCGACGCGTACTTCAGCTTGGAGCCTGTCAAAATCAGATACAAATCCCTGTTGAAATAATGCGTTTACATTTCTGAAATTCTCCTGGGCATTTTCATAACTTGCCTGTGTAATTGAGAGTAATTCCTTTGTTAGAAGTGTGCCGTAAAAAGCTCTTTCAACATTCAGCTTTGTTTTGCTTATTGTATTCCGAAGTTCAGCTAACGATAAATCATAATAAATCTGTGAAGCTCCGATTCCTCTGAAGACAGTCGAGTTAAAAAGTACCTGAGTAAGTGTCAGTGATGCTTCATAGTTGTTGGTTTGAACAAAGGACTGAAGTTTCGTTTCAACAGGTACATACTTGCTGTCATCTCTTGGTATTACATTTTCATCAAATAAAATACTGTAAGTTGCATTAGTCAGAAGCGCTTCAAAGTCAGGAAAAGGCATTTTGGGTTTCTTTAAAAAGTGTGAAAATGTTGCTGATGCATCAAGACTTGGCAGTGCATAACCGAACGCTTCTCTTACAGCCGCACGTGACTTATCAGAATTCATTTTAGCTACTTTAATATCAGTGTTATTTTCCAGAGCTATGTGGATTGCATCTTCGAGAGTTAAAATTTGTTGTTGTGCCGGCATCAATCCTGAAAAAAGTAAAACTGATATGCTGATAAAGAATAATTTCTTTTTCATTAGTAACTCACATTTGGTTTCTATTATTTGAAATGGTTTTTGTTGAATTGATAAAAACAGAAGCAGCTATCATAAGACAAAGAAAAGATTATTTTAATAAAAGTAAAATTAGTTATTCTGATATAAATAATTCAGTCAAAATATTACTGCCATTGCAAAATTATTTTTATTACCTGGAGAATATTAAATCGTGAGCAATAATTTATTTTTGATAAGTATCACACAAGTACAGAATCCTGTCAGCAAATTTTTAAAGTAAGAAATTCAGATAAAGAAAAAGTATAATCCATAATTTTTCGCCGACATCTTGTTCATTACCGACACAAAAATTGACGCCAAAATTTAAAAGCGGTAGGATGTGCATTATCCATTAAATATCTACAAGTAAATAATTTAGCGTAATCACCCGGATTCAAATTCTTGCGAAATACCAACTGTTATTTACTGGCATATTATTTACAAGTATTTCGCAAATTACCAGAAAAATCCAAATAACTAAGCGAGGTATCCAATTGGAAAACGCAAATAACTTTAACAAGATTTCAGTTTGGGATGAAGATGCCGCAAGGCATATTCTTGCCCGAACACTCTTCGGATATAATAAGCAGGATATCGAGTTTGCACTTTCTCATACCCTCGATGATTTTGTAGATAACTACCTGCTTGCAGATCAACCCGAACCACCACAGCCGGGCTTTTGGGTTAATGATCCTACTAATGAAAACAATACTGAAAAAACAAGAGAGCTTATTTACTGGTGGTATAATCTTATGCTTACTCAGGGATATTCTCTTCGTGAAAGAATGGTTCTGTTTTGGCATAACCATTTTGTAAGTGAAGTTTCGAAGGTCGGACTTGCACAGCATATGTACTGGCAGAATAAACTATTCCGTGATTTTGCAATGGGCAACCTTATTGATTTTACAAAAGCAATCACGATTAATCCAGCAATGCTCATTTATCTTGATGGAACAAGAAACAGAAAAGGTGCACCTAATGAAAACTATGCAAGAGAGCTTATGGAATTATTTACTCTTGGTATTGGTAATTACACTGAACAGGATATTCAGGAAGCAGCAAGAGCTTTAACTGGTTGGAGAGTTGATGGATTGACTTCCTATTTTACGCAAAGCCGCTTCGATGAGGGCGTAAAAACAATTTTTGGTCAGACAGGCAATTTCAATCATAATGATGTTGTTTATATAATTTTCACACAGCCTGCAGCTGCAATATTTTTTTGCCGGGAATTGTATAACGAGTTTATGCACGTGGCTCACGATGAACCGAGCATTGAAACTATGGCACAAATACTTCGCAATAATAATTATGAGCTTAAACCTGTTCTGTCAACACTTTTAAAGTCCGTAATGTTTCATACCAATGAAGTAAGAGGCGCAAAAATAAAAGGACCGGTTGAGTTAATGATTGGTACAATGAGGCAGTTTAATGTAGCTACTCCTGATTATGTTTATATCCGTCAGGTTGCAGCACAAACCAAACAGGAATTATTTTCCCCGCCAAATGTAAGCGGATGGGACGGAGATAAAATCTGGATAAACACAACAACTCTTCCCGCGAGAAATGTATTTACAGATGCGGTTATTAATGGGAAAAAACCAAACGGAGGAAGTTTAACATTTCAGTTAAACCTTGTTGAGTATGCAAGAACTTTTCCAAGTGCGGAAGATGCTATTCAACTTATAGAAGATATATCAAAAATATTCCTTCAATACCCTCTGAGTGAGAACAGAAAAGAATATCTTTTAAATACTTTATTAGATGGTGCTGAAGTCTATGATTGGTCAACTGCTGATCCTCAGGCTGAGAACAGACTAAAAATGTTCTTCAAAGCATTAATGAGATTATCAGAATATCAACTTACATAATCAGGAGTATAATTATGGACAGAAGATCATTTTTACGAAATTTAGGAGTTCTCGCTGGTGCAGGGACTGTTTCAATGACTCTTGGGAATATTCCGTTAAGAGCATTTTCAAGATCATTCCTGAATATTCAGGCAGTTAACGGAAAAGTAATAGTATTGTTACAACTAAGCGGAGGTAATGACGGGCTTAATACAATTATACCATTTGAAGACAGCATTTATTATAACAAGCGTCCTAATCTTGGAATAAAAAAAGAGGATGTAATTAAGTTAAATAATCTTACAGGAATGCATCCTTCACTTCAGCCTCTGAAATCTTTGTATGATGATGGGAAGCTGGCTGTTATTCAAAATGTTGGATATGAAAGTCCGGACAGATCACATTTCAGATCAACAGATATCTGGCTTAGTGCATCTGATTCAAATGTTGTTATTGATGATGGCTGGGTTGGCAGGTATCTTGCAAAAGTTTTACCCGATCACAATCCAATCAACACTGAACATCCGATGGCAATTCAGATAGGATCAACACAATCCGCTTTGCTTGAATGTACCTGTCAGGGTTCGATGGGAATTTCATTTGAAAGTCCGAATCAGTTTTACCAGTTGATAAGCGGAAGTACTGCAGACAACGATCCTCCACCGGATACAGTTGCCGGCAATCAGTTAAAGTATATTAAAGAAGTTGCGGCTCTTTCAATTCGTTATGCACAGGTAATAAAAGAAAAAGCTGATCTTGTGGAAAATAAAGTAACTTATCCTAATACACGCTTGGGAGCGCAGCTTGCTATAGTTGCAGAGTTGATTGCGGGCGGACTTGAAACACCAGTTTATCTTACTTCGATTGGTGGTTTTGATACTCACGCAAATCAGGCAACTAATCACGCTAATTTATTGACAACTGTTGCACAGGCTATTGAAGCATTTCAGAAAGATCTGAAGCTTCTTGGAATTGATGATAAAGTTGTTTTGATGACATTCTCTGAATTCGGAAGACGCTTGAATGAAAATGGAAGTGCCGGTACCGATCATGGAACTGCAGCGCCGCTTTTTATTATTGGCAGAAATGTTTATGGAGGAGTATACGGAAATAATCCTGATCTTTCTGATCTTGATAACAGTGGAGATATAAAATACAAGTATGATTTCAGACAACTGTATGCTACTTTGCTTACTCAGCAACTCGGAATGCCTGTTGAGAGAATGCCGGATGTTCTGATGAAAAATTTTGAAACATTACCACTGATTTCAGAGAAAGCCGGTTCGCTAACAGGACCTTCTGCTTTTCAACTCGATCAGAATTATCCGAATCCATTTAATCCTTCAACAACAATCAGCTATTATCTGAGAGTCCCTCAGTCAGTAAAGCTGGTAGTTTATTCGGCGGCTGGGGACCAGATTGCAACACTTGTGAATGGTTACCAGGACGTTGGCAATTATGATATTCAGTTTGATGGAAGAAATTTATCGAGCGGAGTTTATTTTGCACGGCTTGATGTAGGTGTTTCCAGCAAGACAATTAAAATGATGCTGGTGAAATAAATTATTAACACGGATTAATAACAGTTTCTTTCTTTTAGGCGATTCATTTGAGTCGCCTTTTTTATTATCTACTAATTGGCAATAAAATTTATCTATATTTATGATGATAAATTTTATTCATTTAGGTTAACATGCGAGCTAAAATAATAATTCTATCATTCCTCTTTTTATTGTTTGCAATTATTGCAGTTCAAAACATAACCGCAACCGAGCTTAAATTCATCTTCTGGTCTATCGAAGCACCTTTAATAGTAATGATTGTGGTTATTTTCTTTATTGGTTTGGTTATAGGTTTAATTTTCAGCACTAACTATGAAAGAAAGAAAAAGAAGCAGGAAGCGGTAATTCAGAAGAAAACAGAATAAAAAAAGATAAAGCATTATTCAAAACGCCGCTGGATTAGGGTGTAAAAAAGCTGCTTTGGTAATTGCTTAAATAAGCTTATCTTTGGCTGTCCTTATTCGCCCTTTTTGGGCGATTTTTGTTTGTATGAATCAGAATATTGAAAATATACGCCAAATTGTCCTGCAAGTTGCTGAACAGAACAATCTTTTCCTTGTTGATTTGGTGGTTCGTGGCTCAGAGAATAACCGGGTAATTGAAGTCTTTATAGACGGTGAAAAAAATATTTCGGCTGATGAATGTGCTTTCGTCAGTAGAGAAATAGTTAAACAGATTGATGAGAAACAATTACTTAAATCTTATCGTCTGGATGTATCATCACCGGGAGTTGATAGACCGCTTATCTATTTGAAGCAGTTTCCGAAACATATTAATAGATTATTTGAGATTGAATTTTCCTCTAAAGGCGGATCCATCTCCGACCAAAATGATGATAAACTATCTTCGGGTACATCATCAGTCTTCAAAGGAAAATTGATTTCAATTGAAAATGATATTCTGACTTTTCAATCGAACAAGGAAATAAAAATAAAATTTCAGGATATAATAAAAGCAAAAGTATTAGTAAGTTTTAATTAAAGGAGAACTAAGTAAATGAATCGCGAAATAGTTGAATCTTTCGCCGATATGGTAAAAATGAAAGGCATCGATAAAGATGTTCTTGCTGGTATACTGGAAGAGGTGTTCACTCTTTTGGTAAGGAAAAAATACGGTGAAGAAGCGCGATGTGATGTTGTTGTTAATATGGACCGGGGCGATATTGAAATCTATCTCGAAAGACAAATAGTTGATGAGGTAACAGACCCGGCTACTCAAATAAGTATAGAAGAAGTGAACAGAAAAGGAAACGAAGATCAGCTTGAAGTCGGAGAAGACTATGTTGAAAAAATTGCCCTCGCTTCATTAGGAAGAAGATTAATAACACTTGCCAAACAGAGTCTGAATCAAAAAATAAGAGAATTGGAAAAAGATATTATTTATAATGAATACAATGAACTTATTGGTGAAATAGTAGTTGGTGATATTTATCAGATCAGAAAAAACGATATTCTCATCAATCATAATAAAAATGAACTTGTTCTTCCACGTGATGAGCAGATTCCTTATGAGAAATATAAAAAGGGTGAAACTATCAGAGCAATCGTTAAAGAAGTCAGGAAAACCGGAAGTGGTCCACTGATAATTGTTTCAAGAGCAGATAATTTGTTTTTAAGAAGACTCTTTGAGATTGAGATCCCGGAAATCTATGACGGTATTATTGAGATAAAGGGAATTGCCCGTGAGCCCGGCGAAAGAGCAAAAGTAGCAGTTGAATCCCAGGATGCAAGAATTGATGCAGTTGGCGCATGTGTTGGTATGAAGGGTGTTAGAATTCATGCAATAGTAAGAGAGTTAAACAATGAAAATATAGATGTTGTTAATTATACTGAAGACCCGACATTATATATTCAGCGCGCTTTAGCTCCGGCTAAAATCAAACAGGTTGAAGTGGACGAAGAAGCAAAAAAAGCTACTGTTAGTGCAGATTCTGATCAGGTATCGCTGATAGTTGGACGGAACGGTGTGAACATTCGTCTTGCTATGAAGCTTACAGGTTATGAAATTGATGTATTGCGTGAAGAAAAAGCTTTTGAAGAATATGAAGAAGATATCGAGCTAATTGATTTGAAAGAAGAACTTGGCGAGGAAGTTTATAATACATTAATAAACAATCGTTATGATACCGCACTTGAAGTGCTTACTGCCGGTGCAGAAAAACTTATGGAAATAGAGGGTTTTGATGAGGAAAAAGCTAATAGTATAATTGAACTTCTGAAAGCTCAATTTGAGGAAGAAGAATAAAAATACCAGAATACATTTATGGCTGATACTAAAGAAAAGAAAATAAGAATTTATAAACTCGCTACTGAATATAATCTTTCAGCAGATTCTCTTGTTGAGTTTCTGAACAGCAAAGGTTTTAAGGTGAAGAACCATATGTCTCTGCTTGAAGACGATATGATTGCAGCCATAAATGCTCACTATAAAAAAGACATAGAAAAAGCAGAATATCATTATAAAAAGTTAGCTGAGTTTCATAAGAAACGTGCAGAACGTGTTGGTAAAGATGTTAAGGTTGAAGGGAAAGAAGCTGAAGAAAAGGAAGTCTCACCGGCAGTTGAAACTGTTGAGACCGAATTAATTTCAAAAGCTACGGAAAAAGCAGTTGAAGAAGCCGCACAAATAGAGGCTGAGAAACAGGCACCTGAAGGTGCTGTTGAAAAACAAACTTCTGAAACTAAAGAAGCTGTTTCAGAAATTAAACCAGATATTGATAAAGAAATCAGAGCTCCCAAGCCAAAAGGTTTAACGGTTATCGGAAAAATTGATCTTGATGAAAAGAAAAAGAAAGAACAACCAAAAGTTGATGAGATAAAACCTAAATCCGAGAAGGAAGGTGAAACTGAAGAGGTTGTTAAGAAAAAACGAAAACCAAGAATTAAAAAGAAAAAAGCTGAAGGGGCAATAGAAGACACTCCTGAAGCCAAAAAGAAAAAACGAATCAGACGTTTTGAAGTGGATGAACGGGAAGTTAAAGAAGCTATCAGAAAAACTCTGATGAGTATGGATGATATCTCTGTTCCCGGTCGTGCAAGTGCAAGAAAAAGAAAAAGGAAAGAAAGAGAAGCACTCGAGGAAAAAAGGCTTGAAGAGAAAACACTTGCAGGTAAAACTCTGCGTGTTAATGAATATATCTCCGTAAGTGAGCTCGCTAATCTTATGAATGTTCCTGTTAGTGATGTCATTACCAAGTGTATTGAGCTTGGTTTGATGGTTTCAATTAATCAACGGCTTGATGTTGAAACAATCACTCTTGTGGCAGACGAATTTGGATTTGATATTGAACTGCAGGAAGAATATACATCAGATGCCGTTGAGGATAGTGATGATGATCAGGAAAAATTAAAACCCCGCCCGCCTGTTGTTACAATAATGGGACACGTAGATCACGGAAAAACTTCGCTGCTTGATTATATAAGAAGGACAAACGTTGTTGCTGGTGAATCCGGAGGAATTACTCAACACATTGGTGCTTATAAAGTTGATCTGGATAACGGACGGTCAATAACTTTTCTTGATACACCGGGACACGAAGCATTTACTGCAATGCGCGCACGTGGTGCACAGCTAACGGATATTGTTGTACTTGTTGTTGCTGCTGATGATGCAGTTATGCCGCAAACTATTGAAGCAATAAACCATGCTCAGGCTGCCGGCGTTCCAATTATAGTAGCGATTAATAAAATTGATAAACCGGGTGCTAATCCTGAAAGACTAAAACAACAGTTAGCGGATAGAAATATTCTTATTGAAGAATGGGGCGGCAAATATCAATCCGTAGAAATATCAGCAAAATATGGAACAAATGTAGACCAGTTGTTGGAAAAGATTCTTCTTGAAGCTGAAATTCTTGACCTCAAAGCTAACCCTGATCGTTTAGCCCGCGGCGTTGTTGTTGAGTCTGAACTCGATAAAGGAAAAGGAATAACAGGAACAATTCTGGTTCAGAAAGGAACATTGAAAATTGGTGATCCGTTTATTGCAGGAATCTATCAGGGCAAAGTTCGTGCGATGTTTGATGAAAGAGGAAATAAAGTAATTGAAGCACCGCCGGCTACTCCCGTATTGGTTTTAGGTTTTGAAGGTCCGCCTCAGGCAGGTGATTCTTTTATTGTTGTTGAGTCTGAAAGAGTTGCAAGAGATATCGGAATAAAAAGACAGCAACTGAAACGTGAGCAGGATCAGAAACAAATTCATCATCTCACTCTTGATGAAATTGCCAAACAGATCAGCATTGGCGGAGTTAAGGAACTTCCGCTTATTGTAAAAGGTGATGTTGATGGTTCGGTTGAAGCTCTTGCTGATTCATTACTTAAACTTTCAACTGAAGAAGTCGTGGTGAAAGTAATTCACAAAGGTGTTGGAGGAATATCTGAAAGTGATGTTCTTCTTGCTTATGCTTCAAAGGCGATTATTATCGGTTTTCATGTGAGACCAAACCTTAATGCAAGAAAACTTGCCGAAAAACAACATGTTGATATTCGTCTTTACAGCGTTATCTATAATGCAATAAATGAAGTAAAATCTGCTCTCGAAGGACTATTATCTCCAATTATTTCTGAAGAAGTAACAGCTACTCTTGAAGTAAGAGATACTTTCAAAGTTCCAAAATTTGGGACTGTTGCCGGTTGTTATGTCCAGGAAGGGAAAATAGCCAGAAGCAATAAAATACGTCTGATACGAGAGGGCATCGTAATTTTTGAAGGTGATATTGGAAGTCTTAAAAGATTTAAAGATGATGTCCGCGAGGTTGATGCCGGTTACGAATGCGGTTTGAACATTGCAAACTTTAACGATATAAAAGTTGGTGATGTTATAGAATCATACAAATTGATTGAAACCAAAAAAACCTTGTCCTGAAAAAAATATCATTTTAAAAACACAGGATAAAAATCATGTCTTCACACAGAGTAGATAAAGTTGAGCATTTGATAAAAGAAGAAATAAGTTACATCCTGTTACATAAAATGCAGGATGATGAGCTGGGATTTATCACCGTTACAGATGTAAAGTTGAGCGCTGATTTAAAGATTGCAAAAATTTATCTGTCGGTTCTCAAAAAGGAAAGAAGAGATTTTGTGCTTAATAAAATTAACCTGCGTTTGGGTTATGTTAGATCTGAACTTGCCCACAGGATTAGGATCAAGTTTGTTCCCGAATTAAAATTTTTTATTGATGATACACTTGATTACGTTGAAAAAATTGAGGGATTGATTAATGAAATTCACAAGCAGAATAATAACCAATCAAACACCTGATTTTTTCGATGCAGATTTTTCCATGGGTGAAATTATTCTTATTGATAAACCGCCCGGTCCAACCTCATTTCAGGTGGTTAACAAGATCAGAAAAGTTACAGGAGTTAAAAAGGTTGGTCACTCAGGAACTCTTGATCCGAAAGCAAGCGGATTATTAATTGTTTGCACTGGTAAAAAAACCAGTGACTTAAATCAATTTATAAATTTTAACAAAACCTATTCGGGAATTATCAGATTGGGTTTGATTTCTTCTTCAATGGATACCGAGACTGAATGTGTCGAAGTTCCTTTGCCTGAAGATTTGGATGACGAAAAAATAATAAAAGTTCGCGATAGCTTTCTGGGCGAGATTGAGCAAACTCCTCCAATGTTTTCTGCAGTCAAAATTAACGGCAAAAAACTTTATAATCTTGCGAGAAAAGGAAAATCAATTGAACGCCAACCCAGAAAAATATTAATAGAAAAGTTCGAAATTGATCGAATCAATCTTCCGGATATATATTTTACGATCACCTGTTCAAAAGGCACTTTTATCAGAGTTATCGCCGATGACTTTGGTAAAAAATTGAATACCGGAGGAGTTTTAATTCAATTAAGACGATTAGCAATAGGAGATTTTCGGGTTGATGATGCAATCCCGATACATAAGTTTTCAGAAATGTTTTCAGAAAAGGCATCGGTTAATTAACATTCAGTAAAAAAAAGTTGAAGCTCAAAAATTTTTAGAATACTTTTTCCGCGAAATAAATATCATTAAATAAATTTTACTTTTGAGTTGACCGTTTAAAATGAGGATAATAAAAGATATTTCAGAAATAAAGAGAGATGAGAAGAGTATTATTACTCTCGGTACTTTTGATGGACTTCATCTTGGTCACCAGCAAATTGTTGATAAAGTTATACAGAAATCACGCAACACCGGTGGAAGAAGTTTCCTGATTACGTTTGATCCTCATCCGAGAAAAATTATTCCCGGCAGAAATGATGTGAGACTTTTAAGCACGCTTGATGAAAAAATTATGATTCTTGAACAGATGAACCTCGATAATCTTTTTGTAATCAATTTTACTCCGGAATTTTCCAGACAATCTCCCGAAGAGTTTGTTGAGAAATATCTTGTTGCGGGAATCGGTTTAAAAGAAATAATTATTGGTTATGACCATCACTTTGGAAAAGGCAGAGATGGAAATTATTATATTCTTCAGGAACTAGGTCGCAAATTCAATTTTGCAGTAACACTTATTCCTGAATTTTCGGTTGACGGTGAAATAGTCAGCAGCACAAAAATAAGAAATTCACTTCTTGCCGGAGATGTTGTTAAAGCAGGGAAAATGCTCGGCAGACCATATTCATTCACAGGAAAAATTGTTCGCGGTGATGGCAGAGGGAAGAAGCTTGGCTTTCCAACAGCAAACATATCAGTAGATAACCAGGACAAGTTGATTCCGGCAAATGGAATTTATGCTGCTGAATGTATTGTGGATAATGAAAAGCACTTTGGTTTGTTAAGTATTGGAAGCAGACCAACATTTCATAAAGATGGTAACATTGTTCCCGAGTTTTATATTTTTGATTTTAACAAAGATATTTATGAAAGAATAATGCAGGTTAACATGGTTGAAAAGATCAGAGATGAAGAAAAATTTAATTCAGTTGATGAGTTGATTATCCAAATGAAAAAAGACGAAGAAATCGGAAAAGAAATTTTAAGCAAACTAATTAATTGATCCTGGTCTATTCGCCAAGTGCGGATTGAAACTGGGATTAAATCGTATAACAAATAAAAAGGATTAATTAAAATGACAAAACAGGAAAAAGCCGATATCATAAAAAAATACGGCGGAAACGAAAAAGACTCTGGCAGAACAGAAGTTCAGATTGCTCTTCTTACAAAAAGAATTAATGATTTGACAGAGCATTTTGACAAACACGCAAAAGATCATCACTCAAGAAGAGGTCTGATGATGATGGTTGGTAAAAGACGAAGACTTCTTGATTATCTGGCAAAGAAAGATATTGAAAGATACAGAGCAATAATTAAAGATTTGAACATTAGAAAGTAAGGAATTTTTAAAATGATAGTTAAAAAGGAAGTTGAAATTGGTGGTAAAATATTCTCCATCGAAACGGGGAGATATGCAAGACAGGCTAACGGCGCAGTTATGGTTCGTTACGGCGATACTATGGTTCTTGTTACTGCAGTTGCTTCAACAGAAGTTAAAGATGATCAGGATTTCTTTCCTCTTCAGGTTGAATACAGAGAAAAAACTTCTGCTGCCGGCAAAATTCCCGGTGGATTTATAAAACGGGAAGGCAGACCAACAGAAAAAGAAATTCTTAGTTCAAGATTGATTGACAGACCAATAAGACCTCTGTTCCCTGAAAATTTCATGAACGAAACTCAGGTGATTGCTTTTGTAGTTTCATACGATGGTCAGAATGATGCCGATGTTCTTGCTGCTGTTGGAGCTTCTGCAGCACTAACTATTTCCGATATTCCATTCGATGGTCCGATGGCTGAAGTTCGGGTTGGCAGAGTTAACGGTCAGTTAATCGTTAATCCGACTCACTCAGAAATTGAACAAAGTGATCTTGAGCTTGTTGTTGCAGGCACCAGCGATTCAATTATTATGGTTGAAGGCGAGTCCAAAGAAATCAGCGAAGACGAGTTACTAAATGCGCTCAGGTTCGCCCAGTCTGAAATTAAAAAGCTCGTACAGCTTCAGATTGATTTAGGGAATGAAGCAGGAAAGAAGAAGTGGGAGCTTAAGGATAAAGAAATTGATCCGGAGCTTAAAAAAGAAGTGCTCGAGCTTGCCGGTGAAAAGTTTAAAGATATCGTTCACTCAGTTCTCACAAAAGAAGAAAGATCATTGAGAAACAAGCAGCTTCAGGAAGATGTAACTGCAGCTCTTGCCGAGAGATTTCCCGAACAAGAAAAAGTAATTGCATCCATACTTCACGATCTCGAAAAAGAATTAATGAGAGAAAGAATTCTTACTGAAGGAATTCGTCTTGATGGAAGAAACACTACTCAGGTCAGACCAATTACAATTGAGCTTGGTATTCTGCCCCGAACACATGGTTCAGCCTTGTTTACAAGAGGTGAAACACAAAGTTTAACTACCGTTACTCTTGGCACGAAAAACGACGAACAGATAATAGATGGTCTTCGCGAAGAATACACAAAACGATTTATGCTTCACTATAACTTTCCGCCATTTAGCGTAGGTGAAGTTGGCAGAATGACTGGTGTTGGAAGAAGAGAAATTGGTCATGGTAATCTTGCGGAGAGAGCATTGAAAATGGTTTTTCCCGGCGAAGAAATCTTTCCTTATACTGTTCGTGTTATTTCAGATATTCTTGAATCAAATGGTTCGTCTTCGATGGCTACGGTTTGTGCCGGCTCTCTTGCAATGATGGATGCCGGAATTGGAATTAGCAAAGGTGTTGCCGGTATTGCCATGGGATTAGTAAAGGAAGGCGATCGTTATGCAATACTCTCCGATATTCTTGGAAACGAAGACCATCTGGGTGATATGGATTTCAAAGTTGCCGGAACTGCAGACGGAATCACTGCTTTTCAGATGGATATAAAAATTAAAGGAATATCGTTTGAAATAATGGAAAAAGCTTTACAGCAGGCACGAGAGGGAAGACTTCACATTCTTGGAATTATGAATCAGGCAATTGAAAAACCGCGTGAGCAACTTTCAGAATTTGCACCAAGATTAATTTCTATGAAAGTCGAACAGGATCAGATCGGCTTGATAATAGGTCCCGGTGGAAAAACAATACAGGGAATGCAACGCTTGTTTGGTGTTGAAATAAATATTGAAGAAGATGGAACAGTTAATATCGCTTCGCCGAACAAGGAAAATGCAGTTAAATGTAAAGAGTATATCAAAAAGATGACCGCTACTCCTGAAATCGGAGAAGTTTACGAAGGTGTTGTTACAAGATTAATGGATTTCGGTGCCTTTGTGGAAATTCTTCCCGGTAAAGAAGGTCTTTTACACATCTCGCAGATTGATAATAAAAGAGTTGAAAAAGTCAGTGATTACTTTAAAACAGGAGATAAGGTCACAGTGAAGCTTATTAAAATAGAAAACGGTAAGCTATCCCTTAGTAGAAAAGAATTGTTAAAATAAGAAGGTAATACAAAGGGAAATACTTTTAATATTTTACCTTCAAAAAAATATTATTCATTAAAATAATTTTTCATAAATAATTTTAGCTGAAAAGCTCTGTATGCAAATTGAATTATTCATCTTGTGTTTGTTTTTAACAATTCTCTCAGTTATTTCTTTAACAGGGAATGAACAAAAGCATAAGAGCTTTTTATTTTTTAAAAGATTTTCAATGAAATATAAAATTTCATTAAGAGAGTTTGCCCCAGATGTTAAAAGAAATTATTATCAACTCCGCTTCCACGCAAACACGCGTTGCTATTACGGAAGATGGAAACTTAGTCGACTTCTTTGTAGACTACCCTGAAAACCGCCGGATGGTGGGTGACATTTATCTTGGAAGAATTGCAAGAGTTCTTCCGGGAATTCGTGCTGCATTTATAGACATTGGAATGAAGCACGATGCCTTTCTTCATTTTTCTGATATTGGTGAAAGAACACAGCAGTTACAGGACATGCTTGGTGATGAGGATTCAGACGTAGATGATGAGGATGAAGCAAACGGAAGTGTTGCCACTCAATCAAAACCAGAAGTAAAGAGAACCGAACCCCAAATTCCGACACTGAAAAAAGGGCAGGAAATTCTTGTGCAGATTATCAAAGAACCTGTCAGCAATAAAGGAGTTCGTGTTACATCTTCAGTTTCACTTCCGGGCAGATTCTGTGTGCTTCTTCCTTATGATAATAAAGTTGGTATCTCAAAAAAGATTTACGACTTCAAAGAGCGCAAAAGACTTCGCCACATTGCAAGGCAAATAGTGCCCGAGAATTACGGATTAATAATTCGAACCGTTGCACAAAAACAGGATGAGGATATCTTAAAAGATGATTTAAAGAATCTTATGAAAACCTGGGAACGAATCGAAAAGGAAGCAAAATCCCAAACTCCTCCTGCACTTGTTTACCAGGATTTAAACACTACGGTTAGTGTAATCCGTGATCTTTTTAATTCGGACATTTCAAAAATATTTGTCGATTCAAAAAAACTTCATAAAGAAATAAAGAATTATCTTGAGCTTGTTCAACCGGCAATAGCTGAAAAAGTGGAACTGTACAAATCCACCTACGGGATATTCAACACTTTTAAAATTGAAGAACAGATTAAAACTTTGATGGGAAGAAAAGTATCACTTCCCAGCGGCGGATATCTTATCATTGAGCACACAGAAGCTATGGTTGTTATTGATGTTAACAGTGGAAAATATGCCAAGAGCAAAGAGCAGGAATTAAATTCACTTAAAACGGATCTTGAAGCTGCACGAGAAATTGCCCGCCAATTACGCTTGCGGGATATTGGTGGAATTATTGTGGTTGATTTTATTGATCTTGAAGACGATAAAAACAGAAAAAAAGTTTATGATGAATTAAAAAAGGAATTCAGGAAAGACAGAGCTAAAGTATCGGTTCTCCCCATGTCTGATTTTGGGTTGATTCAGATTACGAGACAGAGAATAAGACAAAACATCGTTCAGGCAATAAAAGAAGTTTGTCCTGAATGTCACGGTACCGGTTTGTTAACCAAAACCTCACACCTGGCTTATGATCTTGAAAGCTGGCTGAGAAAATTCAGGAGAAAATCACGCGAAAGAAGTATTATCATAAAATCTCATCCGTCCACTATTGCAAAAATCAGGGAAGGAAAGATTAAATCACTATTTAAACTTCAGCTTAAATATTTAGTAAAAATTACTCTGAGAGAAGACCCGAGTCTTTCTGCAGATACTTTTGAATTTTATTCTGCGAAAACCGGTCATGAATTAACCAGAGAATTTGATTAGTTTTGAGCTACAGGCTCCTCAGCCTACGGCTGGTAATTATCTAATAATATGAATTCGGAGGAAAAAACATGAAATTTTTTATAGACACAGCTAACATTGAAGAAATAAAAGAAGCTGCTGCTCTTGGCATTCTTGACGGAGTAACAACAAATCCTTCTCTTGTTTCAAAAGAGGGAAAAGATTTTAGAAAACTGCTCGATGAAATTCTTAAAGTTGTTGACGGACCCGTCAGTGCTGAAGTTATTTCCACAGATTACGCCGGGATTATTAAGGAAGGAAGAGAACTTGCATCAATCCATAAAAATATTGTAGTAAAAATACCTCTGATAAAAGAAGGACTAAAAGCCTGTAAATCACTCACTGATGAAGGTATCAATGTTAATGTAACTTTGTGCTTTTCACCAACTCAGGCAATTCTTGCAGCAAAAGCAGGCGCAACTTATGTAAGTCCTTTTGTAGGAAGACTTGATGACATTAGCACAAGCGGTATGGATTTGATTTCGCAGATAGTTCAGATATACAGAAATTATGATTTTAATACTCAGGTGCTTGTTGCAAGTGTAAGACATCCGCTACATGTTGTGGAAGCTGCGCTTATTGGCGCTGATGTTTGCACAATTCCTTTTGATGTAATTAAAAAGATGTTCAACCATCCGTTGACAGATATAGGACTTGAAAAATTTCTTAGTGATTGGAAAAAACTAAAACAATAGAAACAAATATTCTTTCAAAAATTATTTCAATGGGGCGATAAAATGAAAAAAACAACTTTCAATAAAATTCATAAAAAACTCGGTGCAAAGATGGTTGAATTTGCCGGATATGAAATGCCTATTCAATACACATCAATAATCGCCGAGCATAAAGCAGTTAGAAACTCGGTCGGTGTGTTTGATGTTTCTCATATGGGCGAAATATTTATTACCGGAGATAAGGCGCTTGATTTTGTTCAGTATATAACAATTAACGATGCATCAAAACTTTTCCCGGGAAGAGTACAGTACTCTGCGATGTGTTATCCGGACGGTGGTATTGTTGATGACCTTCTCGTTTATAAATTATCTGATAAAGAATTTCTCCTGGTTGTAAATGCATCCAACATCGAAAAAGATTATAACTGGATGAAAGAAAACAACAAGTTTGGCGTTACAATTAACAATCGGAGCGATGAGTATTCGTTGCTTGCAGTCCAGGGACCTAACTCAGGTGAACTCTTAAAAAACATAGTTCCAAATATGCCTGAGCTTGAATACTATCATTTTACCAGAGGAAAAGTTGCCGGTATTGAAATGATAATTTCCAGAACCGGGTACACAGGGGAACTTGGTTATGAATTATATTTTACGGGTGATGAATCAGATGCTGAAAAAGTATGGAACGAATTATTTAAAGCAGGAAAGCCGTTTGATATTCAACCGATAGGTCTTGCTGCCCGTGATTCACTGAGGCTTGAAATGGGTTATTGTCTTTATGGAAATGATATTGATAAAACAACGAATCCTATTGAAGCCGGGCTGGGATGGATCACTAAAACCGATAAAGGAAATTTTATTGCTAAAGATGTAATAGTAAAAGTTAAGCAGGAAGGACCAAGCCGGAAACTTGTTGCTATGATTTCCGATGAAAAAACTTTTCCAAGACACGGTTATGAGATAACCGCAGGTGGAAAAAATGTTGGTGTTATTACAAGCGGAACAGTAAGTCCTGTTCTTGAAAAACCAATAGCACTTGGTTATGTAAATAAACCATTTAATACTCCGGGAAGCGAAGTTGCTTTTAAAGTAAGAGATAAAGAATTTCCGGCATTAGTAACAAAACTTCCATTTGTAAAAAAGTAATCCGACTATGAAACTCGAAGTTTTATTTTCACCAGTACAGGCAGATGAGCTTTTCTTTACAGGAAAAACAACTGTTGTTATTGATGTCCTGCGCGCTTCATCTACAATAATTACTGCACTTACAAATGGTGCTAAGGAAGTTGTACCTGTTGCTACGGTTGAATTTGCTGTTAAGGTTTCCGGAGGAATTTTTGGCGGGCAGACTTTGCTTGGCGGTGAACGAAACACTAAGAAAATAGAAGGCTTTGCTTTGGGTAATTCTCCTTCTGAATACACAAAGGAAATTGTATCGGGGAAGTCAATTGTTTTTTATTCTACTAACGGCTCACGTGCAATTGTAAAAGCAAAGTATTCAAAAAATCTTTTTATCTGTTCGTTTAACAATATGAAAGCACTTGCAAAACAATTGAAAAAGCTGAATGAAGATGTAATTATTCTTTGTTCGGGGAATAATAATTTTTTCAGCCTGGAAGATTCAGTTTGTGCAGGGATGCTTCTAAATGAACTAGAGTCAGGAAATAAAAACGTACAACTGAATGATTCATCAACCTGTGCGATAACCTTGTTTAAATCTTTTGGAAAAAATATATTAAAGATGCTGAGTGAAACAGATCACGGAAAAGTTCTCATTGAAAACGGGTTTAAAGATGATTTGAAAGCTTGTGCCGAACTTGATAATACTGACGTAATTCCATTTTATTCTGGGAATGCTCTTAAAGTTTTAAAGTAATTATTAAATTCAAAAATGGCCGTAAAGAAAAAAAACGGAAATGGTAAAAGAAATAATTCTGACAGGAACTATTTCAACTTGTCTTCTGAAAAGAAAAAAAGAATTGCCGGCATTTTTTTGATTCTTCTCTCAATCTTTATTTCTCTCTGCATAATTTCTTACAGTAGAAAAGATGAAGTACTGCTTGTTAACTCTATTTTTTCCGGAGTTGAAACTCACAACTGGCTTGGCATTGTTGGTGCACATTTTTCTTATTTCTTTATTAAAACTACAATAGGTTACTTCTCGATAGTATTCTCCGTGATAATGTTTTTATGGGGAATTTCCTTCTTTAAAAAATTTACTTTCAAAACTTTAATTCACACAACGAATTTTTTATTAATAATTGGACTCACATTAGCTTCATTTTTTGGTGTCTTGAAAGCTGGTCTTGATTTTTTACCCGGTTCAAAAGAACTCAGGGGAAACATTGGCGATTATCTCGGAATCTGGCTTGGTAGTTTATTCGGGACAGCAGGGAGTATTCTCTTCCTTCTTTTTGTTTCTGCTACCGTACTCATTTTTGCTTTTGATGTTAAAATCGAAAACATATTTCAATTTATTAAAAATATGTTTGCTACAGGTGATGAAAGCAAAATAAAGATTGTTAAGAAGGAAGAAGAAGAGGATGAATCAAATCTTGAAAAAATTAAAAAGTCCGGTAAAGAAAAGAAAAAACCAATTGTCGTTGATGAAGAAGATCTTTCTGCTGAAGAATTAATGGAAGAAGAAGCTGAAGCACAAACTCGGATTCAAATCATCAGAAAAGCAGATACCGAAATAATGGAAGATGATGAAATCTCGGTAAGTGACAGGAAAAAAGTAGATCTCGAAAAAACAGGTGAACTGCCCGCTGAAAAATTTGTTGATAATGAAGAAGGAAAACTTCCTGATCCATGGGAAGAAGATTTAAACTATGAACTTCCTGGTCTGGATTTACTTCAACCTGCAGCAGCTGAAGACATCAAAGTTGCAGAGGAAGAATTAACCCGTAATGCAGAATTGCTTAAGGACAAACTGAAACTTTTTGATATTGAAATTCAGAATATTTCTGTTACTCCCGGTCCCGTTGTTACTCTTTATGAAATAGTTCCGGCTCCCGGTGTTAAGATTAGTAAAATTGTCGGACTTGAAAATGATATTGCTCTTGCTCTTTCAGCAAGAGGAATCAGAATTATTGCACCCATTCCGGGAAAAGGCGCAATCGGGGTTGAAATACCAAACGCTGAGGCAGCAATTGTAAATGCACGTGCCGTTCTTGGTAAAGTGCGGGAATCAAAAATGCAATTGCCATTATCTCTTGGAAAAACTATTAGCGGCGATGTTTATCTTACAGATCTTTCACTAATGCCGCATCTTTTAATTGCAGGTTCAACCGGTTCAGGAAAAAGCGTTGGAATAAATATGATAATCAGCAGTTTACTGTATTCAAAAATTCCGGCCGATGTAAAATTTATTCTTGTTGATCCCAAAAAAATAGAACTTTCATTCTACAATAAATTAAGAAGACACTATCTG
This sequence comes from Ignavibacteriaceae bacterium, assembly GCA_013388525.1. Next base: position 26,084 of record JACAFA010000244.1, read on the forward strand.
GCAGTTTCACCGGATATTGATGAAGAGATAATCACTGTTCCACAGAACGCTGTATTAATGTTGAAATCTGTAGAAATCGAGATGGAAAAAAGATACGACCGTCTTGCAAAAGCCGGTGTGCGGAATATTGTTGACTATAATAAGAAAGTTGATAACCCGAAAACCAAACCGCACGATACTGAATCAATCAAACATCATCATTTGCCATATCTGATTGTAGTGATTGATGAACTTGCTGATCTGATGATTACTGCAGGCAGGGAAGTCGAGGAACCGATTACAAGGCTTGCACAGCTTGCCCGTGCTGTTGGAATTCATCTTGTGCTTGCAACGCAAAGACCATCTGTAAATGTTATCACAGGACTAATAAAAGCCAACTTCAGTTCAAGGATTGCTTATCAGGTTGCTACAAAGATTGACTCAAGAACAATTCTTGATATGAATGGTGCCGAGCAATTGCTTGGCAGAGGTGATATGTTGTTTCTTCCAACAGGATCACCTAAACCCATAAGAATTCAGAATGCATTTATTTCTACCGATGAAGTTGAGAACATAACGAACTATATTTACTCTCAGCCGTCTTATTCAAAACCATATTATTTGCCTTCGATATATGAAAAGAAAAAAGGTTCTTCTTCAGGATTTTCTGCAGACCTTGATCCGATGTTCGAAGAGGCAGCAAAAGTAATCGTTCGCCATCAACAGGGATCCGTTTCGCTTTTGCAGAGAAAGTTAAAATTAGGATATTCACGTGCCGCAAGAATCGTTGATCAGCTTGAAGATGCGGGAATTGTAGGACCAAATGATGGCAGCAAAGCAAGGCAGGTTCTGGTTGAAAATGAAGAACAGCTTGAAACAGTTTTAAGATCACTCTAATAAAGGAAAGTTGATGATTACCAGAATATTTATATCAATATTATTTATTTTATTTTCTGTTAGCTTTGGCACAGCTCAGGAAAACGCAAGTGTTCTTTTGAAGAACATTCAGGATAAGTTTAGTTCCATGGATGATATTTCTGCGCATATAGTACAGTCTGTAAATAATAAAGTTAATCTTAAAGGAAAAGTTTTTTATAAGAAAGAAAATCATCTCAGATTTGAGTTTGAAAATGCACTGATTATTTCAGATGGAGAAGCTTCCTGGAATTACAATAAAAAGCAGGATAAAGTAATAATCACTGATTTTGATACCGAAGGAAATAAAATCCTTTCAATACGGGAGTTGATTTTTGAATATCCAGAAAATTGCAAAATGAATGCATTTGAATCCGAAAGCAGCAAAGTTCTCGAGTTAACTCCATTGGAAGATACTTTCAGTTTTAAATCGGTTAAAATATTTATTGATTCAGAATACTTAATCACAAAAGTTTTAATCGATGATCCTGCAACCGGGAATATTCAGTTAGAACTTTCAAATTATAAAATAAACCAAAACTTGCCTGATAGTTATTTCCAATTTTCTCCGCCCGAAGGAAGCCAGGTTATTGATCTCAGATAATTCAAAAAAAATACCGGCTTTAAGAGGACTGATTAATTTTTCTTTCTCAATCGGATTGGCCGTACTTTTCTTATACCTTGCTTTCGCCGATGTTAACTTCGGAGAAGTTATGGAAATTGTTTCTCATGCATCTTTACTCTGGGTGATAATATTTGCTTTGTCCATAATGCTTGGTCATTATATAAGAGCATTAAGGTGGAAATATATTTTGCATTCAGTAAAACCAGATATAAAGATGTGGAATTTATTTGGTGCACTGATGATTGGTTATGGAGTTAATTGCGTAACTCCCAAGCTTGGTGAAGTTACACGTGCAATTATGATTGGACGATACGAAAACCTTTCCCGATCTTCTATGTTCGGAACTGTTATTGTTGAAAGAGTAATTGATATTATTTCGATGGGTTTGGCAGTTTTGATTTCTGCATTTATCTGGAGTTCAAGCCTCTACGAAGCTTTCCCATGGCTTGAAGCGACGTTATATATTTCAGCGATAGCATTATTTGTTATTCTTCTGATGATATATCTCTCCGTAAAGTTTCAGGAAAAATTTTATGGATATGTTATAAAGCTTGTTGGAAAAATTTCTTCCAATCTTGCTGAACGTCTTGCCTACATTCTTGAGATGTTGATTCAGGGTTTTACTACCATAAAAGGCACAAAAAACTTATTACTTACATTTATAACTTCGGTAATAATACTTCTTATCTATGCTCTAACTTCATATTTTGGATTTTTTATGCTTGATATGCAATCAGGAAACAACATTACATTTTCAATGGGCTGGATTGTTATGAGCATTAGCGCAATAGGTGTTGTTATTCCGACACCGGGCGCAACAGGTTCTTATCACGCACTTGCAAAAAATACTCTTGTATTACTTTTTGGATTTGGAGAAATAATTAGTGCGGCTTATGCTTTCCTTACACACATTATTTCTTACATTTTATTTATTCTTGTTGCACTGATTATGTACTTCGCACTTAACAAACAGCACTCCAGTATTTTAAATCTCTTTAAAACAAATTCTGAGGAAGCATGAAAAAAACAAAACTTTTATTATTACTCTTTGTTGTTTCCAATTTTTCATTAGCTCAGATTGAACTAAAAGGTACGATGGGAATTAATTTTTTAAGTATTCCTTCTGTTCAGGATTATATTAACGAAAATTATGCTCCTTCAAATGCTCAGCTTGGTACATTTAGTTCGGCTGTTATCTTCACCGGCGAAGCCGGGACATTTTTAAGCAAGCCGTTTGAATTAAGCGTTGAAATTCCATATCAGATTTATTCATATACAGAGAATGTTGGTGTTGGACAGTATGAACTTGCTTATAATTTGATATTACCTTCAGTGATGGCATATTATGTAATATGGGGAAGTGGTTACAATGTTAAGTTTGGTGGTGGTGCTGGTGTTCGTTTTGTAAATGTAACTGAGAGTAAAAAATGGCAGGGAACTGAAGATTCATTTAGCTCGGTTGGTTTTGGAGGGCTTTTGCGTATCGAAGCAAATACTGCACTTGCCGAGAATGTTTATGCAAATATAGGCGCAGATTTAAGGTATGATGTCAACGGAGAACCTGAAAATAGTAATGGCAGTACATTAGAAAATTTTGTGAAAGGAGAAAAAGTAAACTTCAATACTTTTGCTCTCGGTGTTAAGCTTGGTATTTCTTATTTAATCGGAGGAAGTAATTGAACTTACTTGAAGCAATCGTTCTCGGAATTGTTCAGGGATTAACGGAGTTTCTCCCGATAAGCAGCACGGGTCATTTAACACTTACCGGTAAATTTATGAATCTTATTTCGCAAGATCATCCCAAGCAATGGACATCATTCATCGCAGTAATTCAACTTGGAACTATGCTGGCGGTTCTTATTTATTTCTGGAAAGATCTGTTAAATATATTAAAAGACTTTGTTCACGATAATATCTTTAAACCGGTTAAGTATTCTGAGCAGAACCTGAATTCAAAACTTGGCTGGCTGATAATTATTGGAACTATTCCGGTTGTCATAATTGGTCTTGCATTCAAAGATGCAATTGAAGGTGCGTTAACAAAAAATCTTTATGTAATTGCAGCAAGCCTTATTGTTCTGGCGCTAATATTAGCTTTGGCAGAGAAGATTGCTAAGTTCAAAAAAGATTTAGTTGATATTACAATATTAGATTCATTAGTAATAGGAATTGCACAGGCAATATCACTTATTCCCGGCTCATCAAGATCAGGGACAACAATTACTGCAGGATTATTTGTCGGACTAAACCGTGAAGCTGCGGCAAGATTTTCTTTTTTGCTCAGCGTTCCTGCTGTGCTTGCAAGTGGAGTTTTACAGCTTTATGAAGCTCTGAAATTTATTGATCACAACATGGCAATAAATATTATTGTTGCAACAATTGTCTCAGGCATCAGCGGTTATCTTGCGATAGATTTCCTATTAAAATATCTCAGAAAAAACAGCACAATCATTTTTATATTTTATAGAATAGCTTTAGGAATTTTTATTTTAATCTTATTAATAAACAATATCATTCAACCATAATAACGGAGGTATAAATGAAACATTTAATGATTGGTCTGATTATTTCACTTGCAACCCTTGCCTGCAATGCTCAGGAAGAGGGTAAAGTTGAAACAAAACAAACACAAACAAAAGAAGAAAGTAAGGAGATAACAGTGGCTGTAATTAAAACAAATATGGGAACAATTGAGATTGAATTGTTCGCAAAGGAAACGCCGAAGACTGTTGAAAATTTTGTTGGTCTTGCTAATAAGGGTTATTACAATGGTGTAATATTCCACAGAGTAATTGATAACTTTATGATTCAGGGCGGCGATCCAACCGGAACCGGAAGAGGCGGTGAAAGTTTTTGGGGTGGAAAATTTGCTGATGAAATTGTTCCTTCATTGAAACATGATCAGCCCGGAATTCTTTCTATGGCAAATGCAGGTCCAAACACAAATGGCAGTCAGTTTTTTATTACTGTAGTTCCAACTCCATGGCTCGATGGCAAACACACAGTTTTCGGAAAAGTTATAAACGGAATGGATGTCGTTTATGCAATCAGCAAAGTAGCAACATCAAAGCCCGGTGATAAACCTCTTAAAGATGTTGTGATGGAAACTGTTACGATAGAAAAAAGATAAAAAAGCATTTTCCGACCGATACTATCGCATCCGGCGATAGTATCGGTTAAGTTTGAGTATGAAGCAAGAAGAATTCTTCTCTTCCCGCTGGGCACTGATCATTGCTACAATTGGAATCGCTGTTGGTACCGGCAACATCTGGAGATTTTCGAGAGTAGTTGCACAAAACGGCGGCGGTTCTTTCCTTATTCCATGGGTAATATTTCTTTTAATCTGGTCTGTTCCATTAATCATTGCCGAGTTTGCAATTGGTAAATCCTCAAGAATGGGACCTGTTGCTGCAGTATCAAAAACTGCCGGCAAACAATTTGGATGGATGGGTGCCTGGATTGTATTCGTTTCAACTGCTATAATGTTTTATTATTCGGTTGTTACAGGCTGGTGTATCAGGTATTTTTTCTCGGCAGCCTCTGGAAATCTATTTGATACTTCCGAACACTTAATTTACTGGAACGAATTTGCCGCGAGTTACCAGCCGCTTCTCTTTCATTTCGCAGCGATGTTTCTAGTTGCACTTGTTGTTATGAGAGGCATAACCAAAGGAATTGAAAAGGTAACCAAGCTGCTCGTACCCTCATTGCTTGTTATACTTTTACTTTTATTTGTGCGGGCAATAACTCTTCCAAATGCAATTGAAGGAATAAAATATTTTTTTACACCTGATATCAATGTGATTCTGGATTACAAAGTCTGGCTGAATGCACTCACTCAAAATGCATGGGATACCGGAGCTGGATGGGGACTAATTTTAGCATACGCGGTCTATATGAGAAAGAAAGAAGATATTTCAATCAATGCAGCATTAATCGGGTTTGGGAACAACAGTGTTTCTCTTATAGCAGGCATTACAATTTTTTCAACTGTATTTGCACTGAGTTCTATTGACTTGCCTGCCGGACAGTCAGATGCAATGCAGCAGGTAACACAATCCGGTCCGGCGAATACCGGCTTAACATTTATTTATCTGCCAGTGCTGTTCACAAAACTTTCAGATAGTAGTTTAATAAATACATTCTTTGCCTCACTTTTCTTTCTTGCATTGTTTTTCGCAGCATTTACTTCATTAATATCAATGGTTGAACTTGCGACAAGAACTTTAATTGATTTTGGAATCAACAGGAAAAAATCAATAATCACAATTGCCTCAATTGGATTTTTACTTGGTATTCCTTCAGCTTTAGATTTAAATTTTCTTGTCAATCAGGATTGGGTGTGGGGAGTTGGGCTGATTCTCAGTGGTGCATTTATTTCTTTTTCAATAATAAAGTACGGCGTTGATAAATTCAGAACGGAGATTATCAATGGATACGGCAGCGATGTTAAAATTGGCAAATGGTATAATTATGTTATCGGTATTTTAGTCCCAATCCAGGTGGTGGTTTTAGTTAGCTGGTGGCTTATTTCTTCAATAGGTTGGGATGAACAATGGTGGAATCCCTTCCACGCAGAAAATTTTGGAACGGTTATTTTTCAGTGGGCAATCATTCTGGTTTTGTTTTTTGTATTAAATAAAACGATGATTGAGCGAATATTTAGGGTAAATTCCAATACTCAAATAACAAGCTCCAAATAAATTCCAATAATCAAATCAAAAACAGAGTTTGGAATTTAGTCATTGAAATTTGAATATTATTTGTGATTTGGTTATTGTTATTTGGTGCTTGCATAAAATCTTGATGAAGTAATTATTGATATGAATCTACTCACAATCATAACAGCGGTAATCGTTTTCGGAATAGTCTGGGGAGGATTTGTTTTCTTCCTCAGCCGTGCACTGAAGTATGAAAAAATGAAGCAGGGAAATGGCAAAGAGTAAAGCACCATCAATTCTTGAAGAAATCGCCGAAATAAAGAAACGGAAATTCAAGCCCGTTTACTATTTTTTCGGTGAGGACTCTTATAATCTATCGTCCACACTTTATACTCTTGAAGAATCTTTCAAACCTCTTCTGCTATCCGAGTTCGATAAAGAGACTATTTATTCTGAAGATAGATCCATCACTGATATACTCGGACTTGCAACAGCGTTTCCGTTTGGTTCAGAAAAAAAATTAATCATTGTAAAAGAAGCGGAAAAAATAAAAGATAAAAAACCGTTGAAAGATTATGCATCCTCTCCCGCCGAGTTTACTGTGATTGCTTTCTTTCACAATGGTTCAATCACAAACCTTAATACTGAGCCGTTTAAAACTCTTGATGCAAAAAATTTTTTATTTGAAGCTAAAGAGTTGAAAGGAAAGAACCTGATTGACTGGTTGATCAGCGAAGCAGAAGATAAAGGGAAAAAGCTTGCAGAAGAAAACGCTCAGGTGCTGGTTGATATTGTCGGCGAGAATAGAAATATGCTCGAAGACCAGCTTGAGAAAATTTGTGTGTTCCTCAATAAAGAAAAAGAAATAACCATTGAAACGATTCAACAGGTCTCATCCGAGCTTAAGCAGTTTAATATTTTTGATTTGCAGAATGCGATAGGATTAAAAGATAAAACAAAAGCAATGACTGTAGCTACTAATCTGCTTGAGAATGGAGCAGAACCAACTTTTATAATTACAATGTTGACAAGATATTTTACTGGTCTTGCAAAGATAACTGAACTGAAGACTATGAATATTCCTGTACAGGAAGCTGCGAGGATTGTTGGCACACATCATTATTACTATCCCGGATATCTGAAGGCAAGAACGCTTTACTCTGATGAAAAGCTGGTTGAGGTTTTCCGTGCTTTGCTGAAAGCGGACATATCCGTAAAAACTACAACAACAGACGATAAAACAATTGTAACTCTCCTGATTGCTGAAATACTGCAATAAGTTTTATTATGTTAAAATTAATTTTCAATCCGTTCAAATTTTAAGTTAACTATAACATCTGAATGACAAACCCGACATTGAAAAGTTTATTCGTAGTGATTCTGGTTCTTTTTATTTCTGCCTGCCATACTCCGGATAAAAAGAACGAACAATCCGGAACTGATGAAAAATCAGATTCATTATTATTAAAATCTCAAAACAGTTTTTTGTTTGTAACTAAATGGTTTGAAAAAGTTGGCGTTTATAAATATGATCTTCTCAGGAAAAAATATTCACCGGTCTGGTGGCATCCAAGAGAAAATGTTGTTATGCTTATTTACAAACCGGGCAACTACCCTGTTTATTTTTTAACTTCAGAAAAGATGGGGATAAAAGCTAATTTTCCTTTTTTCAGCAGGCTAAAACTCTTCATAATTTCACACGATTTATCTGAAACTAAACAAATAGATAACATAGGCAGCGGATTTCAGTTTACTGCACGCTGGAATGATGACGACAACCTTGAAGTTGTTTACACTTCCGGAGACAGAACAATTCCATACTATGTAAATCAATATACAAAGGTATTCGATCATTACGGGAAATTGATTGACAGCGAATTAAAAACGTTCGATATTGAAAAAAGCGGTTTTCCTGAATTACTGCCTCCTCGAAATTCTACCATCTCTCCATCGGGGAAATACGGTGTTGCATTCAGAAGTGATTCTGTATTTCTAAAATCTGCAGGCGGAGATTCAATCAGATTTATTTCCGTTATGAAACACAAACTGAATAAATTAAAGTGGAGTGATGATGAAAGACATCTCTTTATTTCAACTTTGAATATTAATAACGAAACTATAAAAACCAGAAGTCCTGAAACTTCTGAATTATTTATTTATTCTTTGTCAGCCGATTCTATAATCGATGTGTTTGGAGGAGCAGGTCTTAAAAATTTTTTTACTTTGAATGATTTACTGATTTTTGATAATGGATTTGATAGTAATTCACAGATTAATATCTATGACCTGAAACAGCGAAAAGTTATAGATGTTATTAAACCAAGAGAAGGTTGTGGTCTTATAACTCTTCCATTGCTTCCGGACGGTAATTAAGATTTAATCTTTAATAATTTTTTTAATCTTTTTGTAAGCGGGAAAAGAAAAATAAAAATTTTCCTGACCCAATCAGGATATTGCTCATCAAGTCTGGCATCAAAATCCCAGTTACACATTTCAATTCTTGCTTTCATAACTTCAGGATGAGTTCCTTCAAACCTTTTAAGATTTCCAAGATCATCTAACTTAAATGATGAAGCAGAAACATCGGTCATTTCCTCGTCAGTGTAGTAAAGCTTATGAAAA
>JACAFA010000264.1 GCA_013388525.1 Ignavibacteriaceae bacterium
GCTTGTGGTGCAACAAGAGCTCCATCACCAACAAATCCATAAGTTTCATTTAAAATCATTATAACAAAACCAACAGTTAAAGCAGAAACAAGTACTCCAAGGAATTTCCATCTTTCCTGTTTTAATGGAGTTGAACCGAGCCAGTATCCGATTTTTAGGTCGGTGATAAAACCGCCAGCCATTGATAATGCTGTACAAACTACTCCGCCGATAATTAATGCAGCGACCATTCCTGAAGTTCCTTTTAATCCAACGGAAGTAAGAATGATTGAAGAAAGAATCAGTGTCATCAGAGTCATTCCGCTGACAGGATTTGTTCCAACAATTGCAATTGCATTGGCAGCAACGGTTGTGAACAGGAATGCGATTACAAGAACAATCAGCAATCCTGCAAGCGCCCAGCCAATATCATAGACAACACCCATATAAAAGAATATTAACAGGAGAATTGCAGTGAGAACTATACCGATAACAATTATTTTCATCGGCAGGTCGCGCTGTGTTCTGAGTTGTGTTTCATGGGTATGTTTCTTCTCAAATATTTCCTTGAATCCTAGAGAGATAGCATCACGAATAATTTTTGAAGAACGAATAATTCCGATTATTCCAGCCATTGCAATTCCGCCGATACCAACGTGCCGCACATATTGCCTGAAAATTTCTTCGGCACTCATTGCAGAAATTAATTTCGTTGCACCTGTGCCGAATGTTTCTGTCAATCCCGATCCTATGTAAGAAATTACCGGTATTAAAAGATACCAGGAGACAAAAGAGCCTGCAGCTATTATTGCAGCGTATTTCAATCCGACAATATATCCAAGACCCATAACTGCAGAACCAATATTTAAACGAAAGACAAGTTTAAATTGATCAGCAAGAGTTTCACCGAAAGCAAAAACTCTGGTTGTAAAAACTTCGCTCCACCATCCAAATGTTGCAATGATGAAATCATAAATGCCTCCTATCAATCCACTTACAACCAATACCAGTGCTTGCTTTCCGCCTTTTTCCCCGGCAACCAGAATTTCAGTTGTAGCTGTTGCTTCAGGAAACGGAAATTTGCCGTGCATCTCTGCTACAAAATATTTTCTGAAGGGTATTAAAAAAAGAATTCCAAGAAAACCTCCGAATGCAGAAGCTAAAAAGATCTGATAAAAGTGAGCTTCAAGATTTAAAATGTACAAAGCAGGAATTGTAAAGATTGCACCCGCAACAATTAATCCTGAGTTCTGTCCGATTGATTGGATGATTACATTTTGACCAAGCGCTCCCTTAATCTTCATTAAAGTTGAAACACCTACTGCAATAATTGCAATCGGAATTGCTGCCTCAAATACCTGTCCGATCTTTAAACCAAGATATGCAGCAGCAGCAGAGAAAAGTACTGCCATCAGCAAACCCATTGTTACTGAGTAGACAGTAATTTCCTGCGGGTTAGTATTCGCAGGCATTAGCGGAGTGTATTCTTCGCCGGGTTTCAGCTCGCTGTAAGCATTTTCCGGAAGTCCTTTGATAGCTCCTGATGTATGTTCACTCATAGTGGTTCCTTTTAGAATTTGAATTTAATTGGTAGCTCATATTCTGTTTTTTTAGTTGACGAAGATTCAAATGAAATCTTTCCGACGGGCTGTGCATTTTCAGGGAAGAATTCATTTGGCACTTCAAAATTTATCTGCAGTTGCTTTTTTAATGCCGGATATAAATTGACACTTGGTTTTCTTTCACTTAAAACATCAAAACTATAGCTGGTTTTAAATGTTGTAACTTCTGTAAGTTTAATATCGGCAGAACTTGACTCGTGAGCAAATCCAGGGACTATTTCAAATACATAATCAACTGTATCATCATTTGAATTATTTTTTATGCTGATGCTTCCATTGCTGAAACTTAGCGCATCGCTGTTCACAACACTTCCTTTATTATCATAAATCAACAATGCAAGATCTGTAAGCTTGCTGAAGTCTGTTTTACTCATTTCCAACTTAAATTCTTTTGATGCCTCACCTTTTCTCAGCACAAATGGCATACTGAATTTTTCACTTCCGCTGATTGTAACTTTATGGTAAAGCTCGTGTCCGGTGATTTGTCCTTTAAGATTGTAACCAGATGGTTTGTTAAAGAGATTAACAACTTCAATTTTATTTTCTTCTTTATTAATTATTTTGTTATCAAGTCTGCTGATTGCAGTGAATTGAACTGTCAGATCGTAGGTTGAAATTCCTTTAGCAAGAAATACTCCATCAACAATAATTTCATAGACTCCGGGTTCAAGATTGAAATAGCTTGATTCAATTTCATTTTTATTTTCAAGGGTATGCACAGCCGGTGAGGTTTCCAGCTTAACTCCATTGGGATCAAACAAATAAAATCTTACTCTGGCATACTCATTATTTGAAGCAGCCAGTTTTATATTCATTGCTGTTTGTCCCGCAGGCATTTCAATAAAATATCTTTTGATCATTCCCTGTTCAACATTTTCTGATTTCCAGCTTCGGGTGTAATTATTTTCAGCTGAAAATCGATATGGAATAACTACTGATGCAAGCATATCGAATTCGGGGAACTTTGAAGCGTCATCACGGTAAGCTGTTAATCTTGCTGTGTAAAGTCCCGGTTCCTGCATTTTGGATTTATCAAACTTAACATTAACGAAAGTTGGCTGGTCGTTGCGGATGTAAGTTTTTTTCTGAATAGGAATCAGCCATCCAGCCTGACCGGTAGGCAGGTCGCTATCGCTTACAATATTAAACGCTCTGTAAAATTTATCGCCAGCTAAAGTATTGTTTCTTCTTATCGAAAATGTGAACGTGTCTTCATCTTTTAAGTACGAACCATTTCTTAAGTACAGGTTCGGTGCTTTTTCGCCCGGGGAATTTGGTGATGTAGATGAAACAGAATAAGTCTCAAATTTATTTATCTCGCCTTCGTCGATATATTTCTTCAGCATTTTATAAGCGTTAACTGCATTAATACATCCATGTCCCTGATCAAGATGATTATATCCTTCCATGTTAGTTGCACTTTCGCGGATTGCTTTATAAAGAAGTTGTGACGGAATTTTTACGCCCGGATATTCTTTAACTGCAGCGCTTAAGATCAATGACATTACTCCTGCAGAATAGGGTGCTGCCATACTTGTTCCCCAGAATCTGTCCCAGTCAGTCCAGTTCGGTACTGTTGAAGTACTTGCACCGGGAGAACAGACATCCGGTTTATTTACTTCTCCTCCCCGTGAAGAAAAATTAAAAATTATATCCCTGTTTATAGTTGCACCATAAAGATCTCTGGCAACATCCTGCGGCATTATTGCACCGGATGAAAATGCAGAAGATGTAGTTGAAGGCAAACCTATTGATGAAATTCCAGGTCCCTCATTTCCGGCACTAAGACTTATATACAGATAAGGATTTTCTTTCACAAGATTATCAAGAAATAATTCCATATCAGCCAGAGTTTCAAGTTCGGATCCAATACCGAAGCTCATATTTATTATGCAGGGAGTATTTGTTTCTTTTGATATTTTATCAGCATACAGATAAGCTTTTTTCATACTTTCAGTAACTGTTGCACCGCCGGAGTATAAATTGTTTCCGAGTTTCATACTCATCATTTTTGCACCGGGAGCTATACCATTGAACTCAATTCCACCAATTTTGTTACCTCCTGCAATACCTGCAACGTGAGTTCCATGTGAACCATCATCAAAATGAAATGAAACTATTTTTTCTTCCGGTAGAACATTTAAACCCATTGTCAGAGGAGGAAGATCACCCGGATAATTAAATGCAAAAGCATCCTGCTTCTCTTTGTAGTTTCTTAACGGCTTATCATCTGAAATATCTCCATTACCATTTAAATCAAGATTTACAACCCAGAAGGATTCGGTACCTTCAGTAGTTTCAAAAACTACCATCACGTAAACATCTTCAATATCGCCATCGCCATTAAGATCAGCAGCACCGGACCTTGAATTCATTAATCGTGCTTCATCAAAACCGCCGATGAAATACGTATTATCCTTCGGCAAATACTGAAGGGAAGATGATGCGATAACAGAATATTTTTCGTCATCATCTTTGAATATTGTTTTAGAATCTTCTTTATCAACGTCAGCTTCAAACAGTTGAACATCTCCCTGATGAGTAAAATCCTGAACATCAATAAACTTAACTTCTCCGGTTGATGTTTGAGTTAAGCCTTCAACACCGATATCAACACCTGTATCGAGAATTATAATTATAGTTCCTCTGCCGTCATATTCGGGATAAAGATTATGAAATTCCTGAACTCCAGTATTGGTGACGGATAAAAATGTCTGGGTGTTTTCCTGAGCGAAAGTTAAAAATACTGCTAAGAGAATTAATGCAATTAATTTAATAGTTTTCATTTGAATCTCTGTTGAAATAATGATTTGAGAATAGAGTTGATTGAATTTTCAAGCTTTTTGAATTTTATGTTTATTGTGATTTATGATTGTTCTGCAAAAAACTTAGTTCAAATTTAATAAAGTTGAGTTAATTAACCTTCGGGAAAATAAGGGTTTGTCATATCGAGTCCTGCAAAAGCGGGACGAAATATCTCATTGTTAATGCGTAATGAGATTCTTCATCCGGCAGCTGCCGGATTCAGAATGACAGTTTAGTAATCTTTCAGAAGGTTCAAATAATTTAAATTCATTTTAGCTGGATTTGAGTAATTTTATTGTATGGAAAAAACACTTTTCATAGTCTCGACTCCAATCGGCAATTACGAGGACATAACTCTCAGAGCACTTAGAATCCTTAAAGAGGTTGATTTTATTATCTGCGAGGAATTCAAGGAAGCAAGAAGACTTCTTTCGAAGTATAAAATTGAAAAGCAATTACTTGAACTGAACGAACATAATGAGAATGAAGTCTCGGATGAAATAGTGCAGATGATACTTGAGGGAAAATCAGCAGCACTTATTTCTGATTGCGGAACCCCATTATTTTCTGATCCCGGACATTTGCTTGTTGATCTCTGCATACAAAATAAAATTGATGTTGTTCCTGTTCCCGGTGTTAGTTCATTACTTACTGCTTTGGTTGGCAGCGGAATGGACTTTGAGAAATTTTATTACTACGGCTGGCTTTCTCCCAAAAAAGATATCCGAAGAAAACAGTTGCTGGACTTGAAGAAGCGAAAAGAAACAATTGTCCTGATGGATACTCCTTACCGCTTAAAAACTTTGATGGAAGACATTGTAAAACTTCTTGGAGCGAATATTCCCTGCGTTCTTGCATTTGAGCTGACAAAGGAGAGAGAAAAATTTTATCGCGGAAACACAGGCAACATTTTAAGCCACGTTGAGAAGGAAAATTTAAAGGGGGAGTTTGTATTGATACTTAAAAATTAATGGAACACGGACCTGCCTTTGCCGGCAGGCAGGTTAAACTGTTGAAACGGATTTTCACTGATTAAATTAGTCTTGATCCGTTTGATCTATCAAATCCGTGTTCTATCTCACGAGTAATGCAACATTCTCTATATGGTATGTATGCGGAAACATATCAACCGGTCTTATCTTAATTAACTTATAACCACCTTCGACTAACATTTTAATATCTCTCACCTGTGTTGAAGGATTGCAACTTATGTAAACAATTTTTTGCGGACTCAATTCCAAAACGTCTTTGACTGTAACACTGTGCATCCCTCCTCGCGGCGGATCGAGAATAACAACATCCGGTTTTGGAAGTACATTTGTAAAAGCTAAAAAAGATTTGTAAAGATCTGCCTGAATAAATGTTACGTTATCTACTTTATTGATTTCAAGATTTTCTTTTGCATCGTAGATTGATGACTCAACAGATTCAAAACCATAAACTTCCTTTGCAAATTCAGAAACATAAATTGCAATTGTTCCAGCACCGGAATAAAGATCATAAATAATTTCATCGCCGTTTAATTCAGCATACTCCAAAGCTGTGCTGTATAATTTGTCTGCTTGTATTGTGTTCGTCTGGAAGAAAGAGTTTGCGCTTATCCTGAATTTGTAATTACCGATTTTATCTTGGATGAAACCGCTTCCGTGATAAACTATTTCATAATCACCAACTGCAATTGATGCTTTTTTCTTGCTGATATTATTGACGATTGTTGTTATTTCAGGAAATCGGCTTATGGCTTCAGAAACATATTCCTTCATCAATAACTCATTTTCATCAAAAGTAACGAGGTTAATCATCAGATCGCTTGTCTTTTGTGATTGCCGGATTATAATATTGCGCAGGTAACCTGAATGGGTTTTTGTATTGTAAATTGTTGCGTTCATCTTCTTGTAGAAATCTCTCGTAAAATTCAATATGCGGGAGCTTAACTCTGATTGAAGAAAACATTCTTCAATATCAAGTATTTTTTCAAAGTTGTTCGGAACATGAAGCCCGAGAAAGAACCCCTTTTTACTTTTTACATTTTCATCAATGTTGATCAGCCACTGTGAATCAGAAAAAGAAAATTCCATCTTATTCCGGTAGAAGAAAATATTTTCAGTTGGCAGAATATTGTCGATTTGAAAATCACTAAATCCGCCATCGTGTTTAAAAATATCTTCAACCTGTTCCTGCTTGTGAGCGATTTGTTGCAAGTAATCAAGGTCCTGCTGTTTGCAACCTCCGCAAAAGCCAAAATATTTACAACGCGGTTGAACTCTTTGAGGTGAAGGAGAAATGACTTCCTGAACCACAGCTTCAGCGTATGATTTTTTCAACTTTTTAATTTTTGCAGAAACAATATCGCCTGGATAAGCACCGTTGACAAATACAATAAAAGAATCAGCTTCTGCTGAATTGTCGGAAGGATTATCAAAATTTATTCTACCGATACCTTTTCCTTCAAAGGCATACCTGTCAACTTTTATTTGAATTAAATCACCCTTCTTCAATTTAATTTCCTCATTATCAAAGATTTAAAACCAATGTATTTATCCCCGCCTAATTTTAAGTAAGCATTGGACTCATGCTTAATTTGTGAAAAATATTTTTTGTTTTCCTCAATTTCGCTTTTACTGATTCCTGATATCATATTTTTAACTTCTGTATAATAATTTTTTAAAGTCTTGGTGAGATCTTTTTCGCTGATTAATTCAAATCCATTATTTAAATAAAAATTTACTATCTGCGAAGAAGTTAATGGCAGCAATCCGTTTCTATCCCAGATATCTTTAACAAATGCAGGCACAGGTTCTTTAAGTATAATTACTTCGCCGGTACAAAGTAATCCACCGGAAGATAAAATCCTTTTGATTTCTTTGGTTATATTTTTCCTTGCGGGAAGAGTCAAAGAGCCTTGAGCATAAATTAAGTCAAAATAATCGGGGGCAAAGTCTGTTCTGGAATAATCCATCAACTTAATTTTAATTTTATTTCCAACCCGAACTCTGCTCTGGATAAGAGAATCGTAACTATCTGTGATAATGTTTATATCCTCATAATAATTAGAAAGTTTTTTTGCGATTGGTTCACAGCCTGTACCTATAACTAATGCATTTTTACACTGGCTGGGTTTCAGTTCGAGCAGATGTTTGAACTGCTCATTCCCTCCCGGGATTAAAAGATCGTTTGATGAGATTAGTGTCTCTGCCAATTTGTTTTTTCCTTCCGGTCAAATTTAAGCAATATTAGTTTTTTCCTAAATGATAATTTCTTTTTTGCTTTGTCTTTAGCACAGGCAAAATGTATTTTTTGAGTGGTAATTTTATTTAATCACTTAAAATATTTTTTAAAGAAATTCCCGGAAAGGTTCTTTTATGAATAAAGAAAGAGATTATCTGGAAGATGACATTTTAGATGATTTTGGTGAATTGAATGAATTGGACTTTGGCAACAGGAAAGGCATAAAAGAAAATGAATACGATGAAGCAGAAGTCCGGAAAAACATAGAATTCGTTGATGAAAATCTTTGGGGTAAACTTGAGAAGTCAGGACGAAGGATTTCCTTTGCTAAAGATATTCTTGCTCTTTACAGGTATATGAAAGATCCTTTCGTTAAATGGTACAGAAAAGTAATTGTAATTGCAGCGTTGATTTACTTTATAATTCCGATTGATACTGTTCCCGATCTGACACCTCTTTTCGGATATCTTGATGACCTTGGAGTTATCACTGCAACTCTAAAATTCCTTGGTAAAGAACTGATGGGCTATTATCCTGCCGGATATCGTAATTAAAATCGATTTGTGCAGGATTTTAATTTATAAGCCATTCCTAAAATAATTTCTTATAAGAGAATAGAAATGAACTATCATATTGTTAAAAGTGAAACTATCTACAGCGGAAAAGTATTCAACACAAAAGTTGATCAGATAGAATACAACAGCGGAAACAAAGCAATCCGTGAAGTTGCAGAACATCCCGGAGGTGCTGTAGTTGTTCCTGTTACCAATGATGGAAAGATTGTTATGGTTACCCAGCATCGTTTTCCGGTTAATAAAGTTTTGCTTGAACTTCCAGCAGGAAAATTAGGGAAAGGTGAAGATCCATTTATCTGCGCAGTGCGCGAACTTGAAGAGGAAACGGGATACACATCTGATAACGTAACAGAACTGGGAAGCATTTATACAACACCGGGATACTCTACTGAAAAACTATGGATTTATCTTGCAAAAGATTTAAAGTCGGGTAACCATAATCGTGAAGAGGGTGAATTCGGAATGGAAGTCTTTGAATTTTCGCTTGAAGAAGTTGAGCAAAAAATCTATAACGGAGAAATTGTTGACGGAAAAACTATTTGCGGGATATATCTTGCAAAGCAAACAATCAAGGATATGAAGAGAAGCTAAAATAGTCAGTGAGGGTAACTTTTTTAATTGTCGCTATGTTACAATATTTGTATATAAACTTTTCAGATGAAATTACACCAGGCACGCTGGGCAGCATACTAAAACAAGCAAAACTGGATAAAACAAAAGGCAAAAAATGAGAAAGTATTTAGTAGTATTTGAAAAGACAAAAACCGGATTTAGTGCATACGTTCCTGATTTACCGGGTTGTATTGCAACAGGTAAAAACAGACTGGACGTAGAAAAAAGAATTTATGATGCCATTACATTTCATCTTGAGGGTTTAAAGGAATCAAATCAAAGAATTCCCAGAACTAGTGCAGAGAGTGTGGTTTTATTCGTCAATTCTTAATTAAGCGATTCGGATAAAAAAATTCAATTGGATTAATTATGAGAAATAATCTTAATTGTTTTTAATAAATCTGCGCTATATTCTTTTAAAAAGAAAATGCCATATCTTTGAGATGTGGCATTTTTATTTGGTGAATATTCTATAATCAAATTATGCTCAAAACTTTTGAAGTAAAAGATTACGCTTTAATAGAACATATTTCCGTTGAGTTCGGAAGTGGACTTAATATTATCACAGGCGAAACCGGTGCAGGTAAATCAATTCTGATTGATGCGATGAGTCTGCTGCTCGGAGAAAGAGCTTCAACAGAAGTTGTGCGGAAAGGTGCACATAAATCTTTTGTTGAAGGAATCTTTAATGTAAAGGGGAACAAAAAAGTCAAATCTCTTCTTGAAGAAAATGATGTTGACTTCACTGATGAATTGATTATTCGCCGGGAGATTTCACTCAAAGGTTCCAACCGATGTTTTATTAATGACACTCCTGTTAACCTTAATCTTGTAAAAGATATTGGAAACTTATTAGTTGATTTGCATGGTCAGCACGAACATCAATCACTCCTTCGGACAGAAACTCATATTGATTACCTCGATGAATTTGGCGACTATCAGGAGCTTCTTCATCAATACAAAAAAGTTTTTTTAGAATTAATTGCCAAAGAGAATGAGCTAAAGGAACTTCAGGAAAAGGAATCAACGATAAAAGAAAAAAAAGATTTTTATTCTTTCCAGATAAAAGAGATTGATGCATTTTCTCCTCAGGAAGATGAAGAAGAAAAACTGATAGAAGAATTAAAAATTCTTGAAAACTCCGAGAAACTTGCCGAGATGACTTCCGAGATTTACCAGTTGATATATGAATCTGATAATTCGGTTCAAACATCACTGTCAAAAATTAAATCACTACTCTACAAACTGAATGAAATTGATAAAACTTTTTCAGAAGCGCTGAACGAATCAGAATCAGCTCTCGCACAGATTGCAGATATTTCAAATTTTATCAGAAGTTACAACTCAAAAATAAATCTTGACCAGGAAGAAGTTGAAGAAAAGCGGCAGAGGCTTGGTGCAATAAATCTTCTTAAGAAGAAATATGGTGGTTCAGTAAAAAGTATTCTTGATTACAGAAAAAAGATTGGTGAAGAATTTGAGCTCGCAGAAAATTTTTCCGGAAAGATAAATCAACTATCTGAAAATATTGTTGAGTTGAGGAAATCCGCCGGAACTTTTGCAAAAAATTTATCGAAGAAAAGAGAACAAGCTGCTAAACTTGTTAAAAAAGGAATTGAAGAAACATTAAAAGAACTTGGAATTCAATATCCGCAATTCGAAACTAAAATCATTAATGCGCAAACGGAAGAAAACAACAGAGTTTTTCTGGATGGAAAATATTTCACAGCCACATCAAAAGGTATTGATGAAGTTGAGTTTTTCATATCAACAAATCCCGGTGAAGATTTAAAACCGCTTGCGAAAGTTGCTTCCGGTGGAGAAGTATCGAGAATAATGTTATCACTAAAATCAACGCTTGCAAAAAACGATAAATTACCTCTATTGATCTTCGACGAAATTGACGTTGGTGTAAGTGGAAAGATTGCTCAGAAAGTTGGCAAAGCACTGAAAAATCTTTCTACATATCACCAGGTAATTTCAATCACTCATTTACCTCAAATTGCAGGATTTGCTGATCATCATTTTTCAATTGAAAAAGTAACTCAGGATAAAAGAGTAATCAGCTCAATTAAAAAGTTACCTGAATCGGAAAGAATTACGGAAATTGCCCGCTTGCTGAGCGGTGAAAAAATCACTCAAGCCAGCTTAAATAGCGCCCGTGAATTGATTGCCCAAAAGGAATAATATTTGTTCCATCTTCTTGATAATTACATTTAACTTTTAGTGAAATATTTTACCCTATCGATAATCAGAATGAAAAGAACTCTTAAAATAGTTTTAGGCGTATTTTTAATTTTATATTCTTCAGCATCAGAGTTATTTCCTCAATCAATAAGTGAAACACTTTCTAATCTATCTTCAGATGCAGTCTTGAAATATTCTGAGCCGGTAATCGGTGCTTTTGGATCAAGTATGAACTCAGGCTGGTTCACCGGATTACCTTCATCATCAAATGGAATTCATGCAAAATTAAGATTTGTTGGAATTGGTTCCTTTTTTTCTGATGATCTGAGATCCTTTAACCATACAGGAAACCTCAGACTTACCTCGGAACAGGTGGATGAAATCCTTTATTCATCGGGATATGATCCGGGTACAATTCCGAATTACGAATCTATTAAGAATGAAATTCTTTCGAGAGACTGGCAGGTGGATTTTAACGGACCAACAATAACCGGAAACTATGATGATTATCTTAGAGTAAAATTTCCGACTGCTGAAATTCAGGGTTATACTATTGAGCAGTACACATTTGAACTTACAGATGTGAGAGGATACCTGAACAATATTGATGTAATGCCATCGCCGGCACTTCAATTTGATCTCGGCAGCTTAATCGGAACAGGGGTTTCAGTTCGCTACTTCCGTGGAATAAATTTACAAGACCTTGGAATAGTAAATATCTGGGGCGCAGGGTTTACTCACAATCTGAATTATTGGTTTGCTGAAGCTTTACCAATCGAAATTGGTCTCGGATATTATTTCCAGGATTTCAAAGTCGGAGATATTTTTAAGAACACAGCTTCACAGTATGGATTTTTTATTAGCAAAAGAATTGGCGGAAGAATATCAATTGAGCCTTATGCAGCCTTAACTTATGAAACGTCACGCAGTCAGATTGATTACAAATATGAATTTGATAGTCCGGCTGGCAGGCAGGAGTTGCAACTTAATATTGATTATAGCGGTGATCAGACAGTCAATTTCGCTCTAGGAACTTCAATTAACCTTTCACTGTTTGTGATAAACTTTGATTATAAATTTGGTGGTACAAGTACCGCCACAGCAGGTGTTGGTTTCGGGTTTTAGCATCTTCTTAAGCTTCAAAACTTGCATTTCATATTTATTTTTCTATTTTTTCTGCTGTAAATTTTTCGGCACTCTGATTTATGCTGATAGCTATATTATTGAAAAATCACGTATATACGTGATTGAACAGTTCTGAGGGAAAGAATATTTTCATTCTAGATTATTAAAAAATAATTAACTGTTCTATTCAAAATTAATCGGAGGCTTATATGCAAAAAATCTTAACAAAGATTTTCTTGACTTTACTGCTGATGGCACCGCTATCCACCGCTCAGGTTGGATTGGGAATTTTCGGTTTAGCACCGGATGATGCTAAGGAATATTCCCGGCCCTTGGCAACATTCTTCGGTACTTACTTTAATTCAGGAGCTTATTATTCCGCTGATCTGCCGGAAACATTCCAGTTTAAGTTTAGCATAATCGGTATGTATTCATTCATTGGCGATGGACAAAAGACGTTCACACCAAACCCCGGAGTGTCAGGCTATTCTAATTCGGGTTCTACAAGCACTTTTGTTGGAGAAAAAGGAAGTTATTATGTAGGACCGGGAGGTTTTCTTGCATACCCGGGAGGATTTAACGTGAGCAGCGCTCCTTCCGCTATTTACCAGATTGCCGGAGGTGCATACGGCACAGAACTTATGGTAAGATTTTTTCCTCAAATTAATATCGGCGACGTTTCAACCGGTCTTTGGGGACTTGGATTAAAACATAATTTCAGCCAATGGTTTGAAGGACTTCCATTCGATATTGCCTTACAAATACTTTACAACACCATAAATCTTGAAAATGACAGTGATGATGAAACTGAATATCTCAAGTTTGATTCAAAGAATTTTGCTGTTAACATACACGGAAGCAAAACATTTGAAGGGATGTTCGTTGTTTATGGTGGATTACAATATGAAAGTTCAACAATGGATCTTAATTATTATTTCCAGGATCCGAATGAACTATATCCTGAAATCGCGGATTCCCGTCAAAGCACTTCTGTTGATGGGGATAACGTTTTCAGATTCACTGGCGGTGGTGCAATTATGGTTTTACCAGTTGTGTTTAACCTTGACTTCAATATCACCACGCTGTTTACTATCACCGGCGGTATTTCATTACAATTCTAGAGGAGATTAAAAATGAAAAAAATTTATAAATACAGCTTTCTAATTCTTGTTTCATTTATTTTCTTCTTAAATACAGGCTGTGATATTCTTGAAAACTTTTTCTTAAACCTGCCTCTTAAAAAAGCTATAACATCAACGGGCAATGGACCAACAATCAGCGAAATTGATACTATTTGCCTTGCAGATTATGACGCTTATAAAGATAACATTGATGAAATACAGAATGTTGTTTATGTTTCTGCTCTGTACAGAACCCTTGACAAACCTCAGCTTACTCCGGGTTTAACTGGTACATCTATCACGGTTGAGGTAAGAGATGGTAACAACAATTTGATGTTTACAAAAAGTCTTCCAACTGCAGTCGCTGCTGATTACATTGACGAGCCATATATTCTTGAACTTACTGCGCAGGAGATTGCTCTTTTGAATGGTTATCTTGCTTTGTACAAAGATGAAGATTTATGGAATACAATATGTTTTACAGCATCACTAACTGTTGCAAATGTTTCAGGAACTACTGGTCCTCCATATACGCTTACTGGTCAGGTTGAATTACTCCTGGAACTTGAACTGGAACCTTAAACTTATTAGATACCGATTTATTTAAGGGACTGATTGCAGTCCCTTTTCTTATTTTAAGCTTATTTTTCTTGTCATCAAGATTTATATTTGTTGTGAATAAGTAGATATATAAATCTAGTGAAACAAACCGCCTGCTACATACATATACCTTTTTGTGATCATAAATGTATTTATTGTGATTTCTATTCAATTATTACTTCGGACAATATTCAGTCTTTCCTCAAATCTCTTAAAAAA
>JACAFA010000254.1 GCA_013388525.1 Ignavibacteriaceae bacterium
AAAAACACAGAAGCAGATTTTGGTTACTATAAAATATTTTATGATACAACTAAGAATTTCCAGGTAGATTCAACAAAGTTAATCAGTTCACAGCCAGATACGTTTTATTATTTTGTAATCCCGGCAGGTGCAGAAAGTCTCTATTTCAAATTAACATCAGTAGATAACCAGGGAAATGAATCAAACCCAACAGAAGAAGTAGGAGTAATAGTAACATCAGTTAAAGATGAATGGAAACCTGTAAACAACTACATTCTCTATCAGAATTACCCGAATCCATTCAATCCAAGTACGAGGATAGGATACAAACTGAAGGAGAGAGGATATGTGAAGCTGTATGTTTATGATGTGAAGGGAGAGTTGGTTTCGGTGCTGGTAAATCAGACACAAGAAGCTGGATACTATGAAGTGGAGTTCAGTACGGGAGTAGGCAGTGGGCAGTGGGCAGTAGGCAAATCATTAGCGTCTGGTGTATACATCTATCAGATATTCGTCAGCAATGAAAACAGGATACCTGTTTTTTCGGATATCAAGAAGATGATTTATGTAAAATGACGAGCGAGCGTCATTCTGAGGGAATGAAATGACCGAAGAATCTCAGGAGACTCTTCATTTCATTCAGAGTGACAGTGAGGAGAGTCATTCTGAGGAGCGAAGCGTCAAGGGATCTGAAAGTTGACAAATTGTTCTTTGAAAAAAATAAAATAAAATTATTCCCTTCTGTAAAGAGGTTGAATGAGGATGTTAATGAAAGATGAACTCATCCCCCGTCCCCTTCTCTTGGGAAGAGAAGGGGTGAGGATGAAGTCCCTCTCTTTGTAAGAGGTTGTGTGAAAATTAAAATAATGGTGGTAGTCGCAGACTTTATGTCTGCGAAAATGAATTAAAATCGCAAACTAAAGTTTGCGACTACGAGAACAAACATATTTATCATACAGTCTCTTTAAGAGAGGGATTTAGAGCCTGCCCCGAACTTATTTCGGGGGTGAGTTCACTTTTACAAGTTTCTCTTTTCAATCTCAAATAAGGAGGGGATAAAAAACTAAATAACATAATTTCAAAACCGCCTGGTTCTTATTCCCTTCCTTTCCGGCTACGTTAAGAACTTCGCCGGACAAGTAGGGAAGGGTTAGGGATAGGCCAATCAATGGAGGACTTATGAAACAAAAAACTCATCATCTGTATTACCTGTATTATCCACGAGGCTGGATAATAATTACTTTGTTGCTATTTATTGCAACAGCAACTGCACAGGAACAAACACCGCCGCCGGATGAATTCCCCATTGGTTCAAGTCTCAGCGGTTTACCCTGGAGACGAACCATTCAAAACTATTATGATTCTTTTGATTCGTCCGGAATGAATATAGTTTTTCAATATTCAGATAACAACACTAAAGAACTTCTTAATGATTACGAGGTAATTGGTACAAACTATGATACAACTACAAACGATTGGATAGGTTACTATGCCACCTGCTATTATACAAAGTGGGAAGCAGAACAAAACCAGTTAGATCCTACAAGAGTCGGGTTTAAGCACGAGTATGGCAAAGCAGCTAACTGGAAGGGTATTCAATGCTGGTCAACGAAAGATCTTGCTTCATCTGCTGACTCGCTCGTATATGGACCACACTACAGACAGGATAACAGGTATAAAAGCTGGCAGCACGGTGATAGACACGATGTCAGATATTTTGTTAGATTCAATATGGCGCTTGACAATCCTCAATCAGCAGATACAAGCCTCCCTGTATGCAAAATAAAAGTAGTTTACAGGTACAGAAAATATTATTCGGCAACTACTTATGATGATTCGAATCTTGTTTTTTTAGAGAAAACATTAAAAGTCAAAGATTTTCCGGATAGCGGTCATTTCAAATACTTTAATTGTGATGAGCCTTTTCCTTATTATACTTATCCAAAGCGATTTATATTGCCTGACTACGCGGGAGAAATAGAACAAATTCCCGGGGAAGATTATACATATTCGGATTCAGAGGATAGCTTGGGAATACAATTTGTTGTAGACTGGTTGGTAGAAGATCCTCAAGTATCAGGCTTAACACTGTATGTAGATCATATCGAAGTTTATGATAGAGATTGGAAAGAAAGATATATTGAAGAACTAGAACAAGCCGTTTTCAGAATTCAAACGTATGCAGCAAACTATTCTTCCTGGGATAATTTAAAATACTGGGCTGGACACGACGAGCCATATTCAATAGATGCTTTTGCACCGATAAGGATAGTTGATTCTCTATTATATTATAACCCACAATTACTTCATAGACATCGCCTGCTTCAAACATTTAATCCATACTGGACACCTGATGAATTAATAAACGGGGATACTCTTTTGTGCCAGTATTACCGGATGGCAAATCCAGAAAAACTTTTTATAGACTTTTACCCTTTTTCACCTTCGTATCCATTTAGAGGTTATGATGCAGAAGTTTTGAGGAAAAGGTTTCAATTATGTAATCAATTGCAGCGTGGGTTCTGGTATATGGGACAAGGTTTTGCTGAGATTCTGCTTGCTGACAGTAGCTGGTGGGTATGGCGCTTTCCAGATCCACCCGAACTTAATGCCACAGTGATGTTAGCACTAGCTCACGGTTCAAAGGGAATATTATTCTTTACTTACGACTCTTGGAAATACAAGGGTGCTATATATGGTCTGCCACCCGAATGGCATTATTTAAAGGGACTTGTTGATACTCTGAATGGTACGATACCAGTATCTGATCTTTGGTATCTTATTAGGAATAATCTTGCACAAAGATTAAAAGGCAAGCTTGGAAATAAGCTTATGAGTTTAGATTATACAGGTGTATATCTTCCGCTACGCAGATATTTTAATGAGCCTGGTGTTTTTAATACACCACCAACTGTGACCGAAAGATACCTTACTCTGACAGAATATACAGGAGAATCTACACCACCACCAGTCCACTTCCACGCAGGATTTTTCAGCAGACCGGGACACGAACTTGACAACTACTTTATGCTGGACAATCTTATAACAACTGATGAGCGGAAAGTATGGGTTACTGTTGAACCACCGTTTTCAGGTTATAAGAATTGCAGATTCAGAAATGTAGAAGGAGTATTTGATACAACATTTGATGGCTATAGTAATGGAATTGTAAAACTATTAACTTATCCTGCTGGCGAAGGTTATCTTTACCAGGTTGCACCTGTAATCAAATACGGCGGAAGACTTCTTTACTCAGAGGCAACCCAGCCAGCAATGATACTCGAAGATGATATGACAATTGAAAATGGTGCTGTTCTTACTATCAATGGTGTATATTCTTCAAAAGGAAACATAATTGTAAAGAATGGATCTATTATGAATGGAAGCAATGGTAAAATACAATTTGCAGAAGGAAAGAAATTAATAGTTGAAGGCAATGGGACAATACTAAGCACCTCAGGTAATAAGCTTGAACTAATTTTTACAGAAAGACAGGACGATAACGTTACCGGAATAATGATTCAACCCGGCGGCTCTCTTTCTATTTCAAATTGTAAGGTGGCAGATGCAACGATTGGAATAGAGTCACTGCTTAACGCAAACTACCTGTATGCACAGAATGTAGAATTCATAAACTGCGAAACACATTCGATAAGCATCGCAGGAAGAAGTCCGGGAATGAATCCAACCCCCCCCCCCGCAAATCACCAACTGTAATATAAGCAGTTCAGAAAAAGGAATCTGGGTAAGCAACCTTCCGGGTCTGTTAATTCAGG
>JACAFA010000042.1 GCA_013388525.1 Ignavibacteriaceae bacterium
ACTGTTGTATTCCAATCGCCAATCTGACGAATCTCTGTTGATTGAAGCGGAGTTGAAGGATCCCAGGGGAAATAGAAATTTACTGATTGTGGTTGATTATTTTCCTGAGCTGAAAATGCCAATTTCCATCCATCGTATTGTAATGGTATATTGACTTCAGGAGTTAAATTGCTTCCAAAACTTCCGCCATGATAAAACCATAAAATCTGAAGTCTGTAAAATTTATTTTCAAGAAAATCCATCTTACCATTGCCGTCAACATCAGGATTCCGAACTATCGGATAGAAAAAGTCATCAAGGAAAGAAAGTATTAGCTGCTCTTCTTCGGTGAGCATAATTTCATTTCCTAAAGGATTGTGCGTTGGTGAGCCAACTTTGTTTGAAAGAAAGATATCCTGCAAATCTATTGTTGATATATTTTCAGAGATCTTTACCAGGGGAATAGATTCAAATCCATCTCTCAGACATAAATAACCGAGATAATTATCGGCTGCACCTGCAAAAATCAAAAATGCCGGCGTTCCCGTCTGAACACCAATTGAGAACTTTCCATTTTTAACCTCTGCAATGTTGTATCCTCCTTTCGAATAAAACACAATGACTTTTGCAATAGTTGAATCGGCGTTTACTTCATTAAGCTTAAGAACTCCGCTTTTATATAATGATGGAATATTTCCATTCAGCACAAGATTATATTGTGTTCCCGGATCAACTATAACATCATCTTTATTGCAAGATGAGCACAGCACAAAGATTGAAATTAAAACGATGAACCATTTAAAATTAATTTTTAACATTTCGATCCTCCATATATTTAATTATTTGATTAATAAATTCAGATGTGATTTTTGAAACGATATTTTTATTAGTAACGCTCTGGGGATAGAGAGACTGGTCCTCAGAGTATCAGAAACGCGATAAAAAGAATATGCTCTAATACCCATAATAAAAATTAACCGAACTGCTTTGCAAACTTAATTGACTAACTTAAAATGCTCAATATTCAATTTTAGTACCGGTACGTTTTCGATTGAACGATTATAAATTTCATTATAAACAAAACATTGATTTACAATTATTAATTATTGAGCCGGTAATCTGGAAAAAATAGAAGCAATTTTGTTCGATAAACCCAAAGAACAGAAAAATTATAAGTCGGTGAATTTCGCGAACCTGAATTTTGGGAAGAAGAAAAAAACAGCTTTGAAAAAGTTCTAACAATAAGTTCTAATACACGACAGAGTGGTAACACTGTTGTAAGAGAATTAACAAGAGGAATTCTAGGTGTGCTTGCCCGGGAGACTTAACAAAAAAACGAAAATAAGCTTTTAATTTTTTTCCGGATTGGTTGGCTGATTACTTGGAAGCTCGTTTGTAGTTGAAGACTTTACTCTTCCCGAACTTTTCAATGCTTGTGTGAGCAGATATTCAATCTGCGCATTAATACTCCGCAGATCATCAGCCGCCCATTTTTCAAGGGCGGCGTAAATGTTTTCATCTATTCTTAACAGAAATTTTTTCTTTTCAGCCATCACTTTCTTTCTTTTTAATCACTAATTACCCACTGCTGAATTTCTTTTCATCAGTTGTGCAAGATAAAAACCGAGCATTATTATCCAGGGATATTCATCAATTATTCCGGATCCTTTTTCAATTATAACTTCGCTTCTTTCTTTTATAGAAAACTTATTCAGAATAGAAACGAGCAAATCATTCTCTCCTAGAAAAATTTCTACCTGCTTTCTGAAAAATCCAAATTTCATATTTAATTTTAAACCTCTTGGTAATTCTAAAATTCCTTTGCTGCCCAAAAAATTATTTTAAAATGTGAGAAAGGATTTTGGTAACCCTTTTTTCTGACATCTACATTACGAGTAAAAAATTTAGGTCGGTAAAATTCGTATGTTTCTTCCCAAATAGTAAGCTCAGCCAGATCACTGAAAAATTTTGGGTAATACAACCGGGCAATTACTTCGTCACCTGAACGTAGTTCGAATTCTCTCTTCCAGATACTTTTTTGAAATATTTTCAATTCGCTGCCGATATAATCAGAAAATCGTCTCATCTTATCTCTATTGATAAAGAGTGCCTGTATTAATAACCGGCTGCGCTTCTGTTTCTGATACCAGTGCAACCATAAGATTATTCACCATTGTTGCTTTTTTATCTTCATCAAGCGTAACGATCTTTTGTTCACTTAACATTTTAAGAGCCATTTCCACCATGCCTACAGCTCCTTCAACAATTTTTTGTCTAGCTGCGATTATTGCCTGAGCTTGTTGTCTTCTTAACATTGCCTGAGCAATTTCCTGAGCATAAGCAAGATGCGAAATCCTTGCCTCAATAATTTCAACACCGGCAACTGCCAGCCTTGTCTGAACAATATTTTTTAAGCCATCTGCTATTTCCTGAGGACTTCCACGCAATGAGGATTTGTCCTCCTCTTCTACATCGTAAGGAAATTCAGAAGCAAGTTGACGAATTGCTGTTTCACTTTGGATGTCAACAAACTGCTCGTAGTTCTCAACATCAAAAATTGCTTTGGCAGTATCAACAACTCTCCAAACTACAACAGCACCAATCTCAATCGGATTTCCGTGAAGATCATTCACTTTAATTTTCTGACTATTAAAATTCCTGATTCTGAGCGAAACTTTTTTGCGAACGGTGAATGGATTCACCCACCAGAATCCTGATTGTCTTACTGTGCCCGTATATTTACCAAATAATATGAGAACCCTCGAATCATTTGGTTGAACAACCACAAATCCTGACATCATAATGAAATCAATGATTATCAGAGGAATTACAATCCATAAGATTTCAGGATTGTTTAGGTTGATACCTGTTATTAATAGGTATATGCTCAGCGCCAATGTGGCAATTGATATAAACAACATTAAAAACCCATTCAGTTTATTAGCGGGTTTTTCGGCTATTTTTTCCATTTTTGTACTCCTTTTTGAAAATGCTATTGTAATGATATCATA
>JACAFA010000300.1 GCA_013388525.1 Ignavibacteriaceae bacterium
ATCTCTCGCTTCGCAAGCGAAGTGCAGCGAGTCGATGAACACTCAGACACCTTTTTATTTTCTTACCTTAACAAAATCATCTTCTTCGTTTCAGAATACTGTCTTGCTCTCAATTGATAGAAATAAATTCCACTCGGCAGTGCAGAACCATCAAACTCAACCTCATATTCACCGGCAGGTTTTTCTTCGTTAACGAGTGTTGCAACTTCTCTTCCGAGAATGTCGTAAACTTTTAGTGTAACGAACCCCTCCTTCGCCTTCCCCTTTACAAAAGGGGAGGATATAGGTGGGGTTGGAATTGTAAATTTTATTTTCGTTACAGGATTAAACGGGTTGGGGTAGTTTTGTGAGAGTGAAAACTTATTAACAATTGGAATCTCTACCTCAACTATTTGCGAATACTCAAACGTACCATTGTAATCAATTTGCTTTAGTTTGTATTGATACTTGTCCGGACTAACATCGTTGTCTGTAAATGAGTAATGCTGGGTTTCTGTTGTTGTTCCGTGTCCGGTAACAAATCCTATCTTCTGCCATTCGTCATTGTCATTCTGAGTGGAACGAAGAATCTCAAAAACAGAGTTGTTTGTTTCTGTTGCGGTTGACCAGTTAAGAATTATATCGTTTGCATTTCTAATAGCTTTGAACGAAAATAATTCGACAGGAATTGGATTTCCTCCCGTTGTTGTTTTGAGGATAGTACCAGCATCTCCTACGACAGTTCCTATGCTGCTGTTGATATATGAAATATCGTTTAGAAAATTTTCAGTTCCACTTAATTGTAAAATCCAATTAATGCCACTGTCGGTCGTTTTGAGGATAATACCTTCTAAACCTACTATTGTTCCAGTATTCTCATCGTTAAAGTATACCTTTGTAAAAGAACCAGAATTAGTAGGCGTTTGGATAATCCAATTTAATCCACCATTAGTATTTCTTAATATTGCACTCGTAAAACCGACGGCCGTTCCAATTAAGGAATTAATAAAGTGTACGCCCCAAAGATGTTTAGTAGTTCCACTCGCTTGAGATATCCAATTGTTTCCACCATTAGTTGTTTTAAGGATTGTACCAAAACTCCCAACAATATATCCAGTACTTGAGTCGATAAAGTAAACATCATGAAGTATTACAGTTGTTCCACTTGATTGAATGAACCAATTGCTTCCTCCATTGGTTGTCTTTAGAATATATCCACTTTCGCCAACAGTATATCCTATATTTTCATCAATAAAAAAAACATCGATTAGGTTAGTGCTTGTTCCACTAGTTTGATTTACCCATGAATTTCCACCATCTATTGTTCTTAATATCGTACCAAAGCTTCCAACTGTTGTACCAATATTTGTACTCGTGAAATAAACACTTATATGTCATGCAACTCCGCTTAATTGGCTATACCAATTTAGTCCCCCGTTGGTTGTTCTAAATATTTGACCATCATAAGCATAATCACCCCCTACTGCTGTACCTATATTCTCATCTGTAAATGAAACACTTTTCAAACTCTTTGTGAATCCATTTGATTTGATTGACCAGTTAATTCCTCCAACTGATGTTATTGCAATCGCACCAATTTCACCAACAGCAATTCCATTATTCGAATTCGCGAAATGAATCCCAAGCAGCGGTCGTCCTATTCCACTTGGTTGAATCATCCATACGTTTCCACTATTTGTTGTTTTTAAAATTTGGCTACCTGCAGTTGAAATGAATCCATTATTTTCGTCAAGGAAATTAACAGCAGTAAGTGAACTTGTTGTTCCACTTGCTTGACCGATCCAGGTAATTCCACCATCTGTAGTTTTCAGTATTTTCCCCCATATACCTGTTACCCAACCTATGTTTTCATTTACAAAGTAAATTCCTAAATAACATGTTGAAGGTGAGTACATCGGAGTCCAATTAATTCCCCCGTCTATGGTCTTTACGATTACACCTATCGGATCAGCAGGGTTAGGCAATTGTCCACCAACAGCTATTCCATTATATGTATCGATAAAACTAACACCTCGTAAATCCAATCCCGTTCCAGAAGATTGACCAATCCAATCGTTACCACCATTTGTTGTTCAAATAACAAGTCCATATTTACCGACAATTGTTCCTATATTCTCATCTAAAAAGCAAACAGAGTTGAGATCAATTGGAGAACCGATTACTTGATTAAACCAAGATTCTCCACCATCAGTTGTTCTTAATATTGTGCCTTCAGATCCAACTATGGTTCCATTGTATGGATCACTAAAGGAAATTCCCCTAAGATCTTTTGTAATACCTAGAGATTGATGAAACCAATAATTTCCACCGTCTGTTGTTTTAAGAATTGTACCGCAATTTCCAACAGCTATGGCAGTAATTGAATCTAGATAGTAAACGCCATTTAGATTGTTGCCTGTAGGAAGAGGATTTTGCCAAAACCATCCGGTCTCTTGTGCAGATACACCAATCGGAAGAATAAAAATCAGGAAAGATATTTTAAGAGTTCGCATTTTACGCTCCATTAAATGTTTAACTCACCTGAAACTTATAAAATTAAAATGAGAAAGGCGAGTAGTGCTGTTTCGTCCCTACGGGACTTTTTAATTATACTGGATTTAATTTTTCTATAGATATTTTGTCTCTAATGAGA
>JACAFA010000233.1 GCA_013388525.1 Ignavibacteriaceae bacterium
CAATATGCCCGATGTGCGAACATTTATGGATGACCTTATATAAGAGAAACGCAAAGTTATTCTTCGGCTTATTCAGAAATTGAATGAAATTCACGTCCGTTCGCAGGCAATTGATGGATTAACATCAAGCTTTAATAACATTGATGGATAACAGATAATTGATTGACATCACTGGTATGAATGGTTATATTTGCTCTCCCAAAATTGAAATAGAAACTAGATAGGTTCTTTAAAAAATTTTATATCGCGGGGTGGAGCAATTGGTAGCTCGTCGGGCTCATAACCCGAAGGTTGTAGGTTCAAGTCCTGCCCCCGCTACAACCTAAAACCGGCTTAGGCCGGTTTTTCCTTTTTAAAGGATTTGTTGAAGGTTGTAGGTTCAATACGCCGCTACGTACAACGCTGACTACAAAACGAAAAATTTTCATTGTATTTAATGTCACAATTATTATTTTTGTAAGGAAAACCTTACATATGTAAGGAAAACCTTACAAAGTAATATGGCTGTTAAAATGATAGTTTATAAAATTCTGGACTATGTTTTTGCTACCTGGTCGAACATTGCAGTTCTCAGAGTAATTAATAAAGTAAAGATCGGGTTATCAGGAAGAGAAATTGCCAAGCAGGCAGAAATGAGCGCTCCTTCGTGTTTCGAAGCGCTTTCTGCTCTCGAGAATCTTAATATTGTAACCCGTCAAAGAGGCGGCAGAGAACATTTCTTTTTTCTAAACCGCGAGCATTATGTGGTTAAAAAAATTGTAATCCCGATTCTCAATTCAGAAAGAAAATTTGCCGAATCAATTTATTCCGAAATTAAGGAAGTTTTAGAAAAGCACTCTTCGAGCTTAATTATATTCGGGAGTACTGCAAGGAAAGAAGAAAAAATAGAAAGTGATCTTGATTTGTGCGTAGTATTTAACAATCCGAATAGTAAAAACAAAATAGCGTCTCTGATTACGGATTTAAGCTTATCTCTTTTCCGAAAATATGGTGTTTCATTATCGCCATTTTATATTTCAGAAAAAGAGTTTTTTAGGAGAGCAAAAATTAAAAAATCTCCTGTTAATGATATTCTTAAAGATGGATTTGTTATTTCGGGAAAAGCAATCGAGAGTCTTCTGAGTGAGCAGGAAAACAGTAAGAACAAAAGTAGATAGAGTTAACTGGAAAGATTATAAAAAGGTAGCCGAAAGTTTTTTCGGAGGTGCCGAGGTTGCTTTTGAATACGAATATTGGAATGCTGCCGGTGTATTAATTGTTCATTCAGCGATAGCTTATGCAGACTCAATTAGCATAAAACTGGCAGGCGTAAAAAGTCAAGGGGAAGATCACAATCAGACAGTAACTCTTCTAAAGGAATTATTAGCAGTAACAGACGAAAACAAAAAAGCATTTACACATCTTGAAAAAATAATTGCTCACAAAACCTCGGTCTCTTACAGTGGCGATGTATATGACAGAAAAGATGTTGAGAGTCTGTGGAAGAATTTTGAAAGATTTAAAAGATGGGCAGAATCCTTATTAAAGGATTAGGATGGATTAATTAATCTCACAAGGTATTTCAATTGAATAATATTTCTGCCACGTCGGATGATCCTTGCAAAAAAGAAAAATCCTCACTTAGCTGAGGATTTTTTATTTGTGGTAACCAGACAATACTCTATGTCTTTCTTATCTTTATGAACCTATCAAATATGGAGAATAAGTGCATTAACTATAATATTTTCCCACATCAGTCTAATTGAAAAATAAACTTCCAGATTCTCTTTTTCTTTCTCAACAACTTGTAAAGCATCGCTTGAAATTCTATTGCCGCTATACGATTCTTTAGTGAGTATATTGGCAAAATCAAATGTGCACTTTTTCTGATAAACCAATCTTTTAATTCTTCCTGGTGTGCTTCTCTTCCAAGTTTTATTTTTAATTCAGTTACTTCTTTCATTAATTGGTAAGCAACTATCCATCCCAGTATCATAAAAATAAAAAGAAATAAAGAAACTACTGGTCTGCCGAAGTCTTTTACCATTGATGTGAAATCCGGATTCATAATCCTTTTATTTCCCCTTAACCCAGTTTAATAAATAAAAAATTTTTTTAATGTATTACTAAAATTTTGAATTACAAGATGGATGAAGAAATATTTGTTCAGCATACCCTCAATTGTAAGCCCTGTCGGATTAAGTCCAATTCACGTACCATCAATAAATAACTTTTTGATAGATTTTTTACAATGTATTGTCTCTAAACGATAACTGTTTTTTAATTTTTAAATGTATATGAATCAAAATAAATCAGGCTGGTATGTTATGACTTTGAAATTATCAAAGAAGATATTAATCATGTAATTAAATAAGATTTGAAGAAACTCATATTGAATTATTGCCGAAAATAATTTCTTAAATCGGATTACTCCTTTCTGAAAATCACAATCCTGTTTGTATTTGTTCCGACAGTGTTGTTATTTATTCCCCAGATGTTTGCAGTCTTGGTAAAATTCTGAAGGTTGATAACTACTCCAAGACACTTAAATCCGGCTTTAATACCGAGCGGGACAATATGTTCGTCCAGTTTAATGTTTCCTCTTCTTATTTCACCGACTTCAAATGCAACATAGCCTCCTGTTTTTGTAATCCTGTAAAGCTCAATAAAAACTTCTCCCATTACTTTTTCCCACTCATCTAATTTTTTTGTGACAGTAATGCTTTGCGCAACCTTTCTCGCATCGATATTATTGAACCAGCAGCGAAGCCAATTATCTTCAGCGTAATTTACAATATCTAGAAATGGTGGCGAAGTAACTGTAAGTTGAACAGAATTGCTTTTTATTTTTGTAGTAGTTCGTGCATCTTCATTCAGGAATTCAGCTTTTATGCCAATTCTTTTTAGTTGATCTATTATTTTTTTATCTATTCCGGAAATGAGATCGCCTGTCTTTTTCAGAATTATGAAATTAACATCTTTGAATTCAGGTCTTTGTTTTCGCTGTTTGTTTATTTTCTTTTGTCTCTCCGGTGAGACTGCCTGGTTCGGAGGCAAAGTGTAAACTGAAAAAAAATTTTTTGAATGACCAGTGAGCCTGTTTGTTGCAATCATTCTGATCCATTCATCAATATAATCCTCTTCGTTATTTCTCTTCTTTATAATTAAATAATTTCTCAGCGATACAATTGCTGATTCAGTTTCCGGATGATAAAACATTGAAAGATCAATATTTGCTTTCAAACCAGCTTTAAACTTTATTTTGTTTAACCGTTCTTCTACTTCCTCACGAGAAGGAATTAACAATCTGGGTTTTGAGAGTATTTTGCTTAATGGATTAATATCATTTGCAATTACATTTCTCTTGAGTAACGCTGCTTCGATAATTGTTGTTCCTCTTCCTGCAAACGGATCATATACAACATCATTTTCTCTTGATAATAAAGTAATAAAGAATCGCGGTAGCTCAGCTTTAAAGCAAGCCCTGTATGAAATTTCGTGAAGAGGATTACCCTGTCTCTGCTTTGAAGTCCAGAACTCGTTAACAAATCTTGGAATATGGATTCTGTCTGCTTCAAATTGTACCAGTTTAGTTTTTCTTTTAATAGAAATTTTCTTCGGGCAATCTAAAGTGAACTCAGTAAGATAAGTATGTAGTTTTTTATCGGTCAACTTTAAAGATATTTTGTGGGTCTAAAAGGAAAATTAAAAGTAAAATGTCATTAGCAAATCTTTAATAAATTCTAGAAAAGTACAAGTTAAATAACAGAATTTTCCTTCCTGAATTATTCAACTGAAAACTCGTTTTTTTGCATAAAAATAAGGAAAATTATCCTTTTCTGATTATTAGAATATTGGGTAATTGTGTTCAGATCAGACAATCCTGATTTCGTAAAAATAAGGAAGAAATACTTTTTGGTTTTGTGTTGAAGGTGTATGAGAATTTTTGAAAGCTGTTGATAAAATTTTTTTGAATTGCGCAACTAACTTTTAACAATTTCAATTATCGGTCTCTGTTCCCAGGCTAACTCTTTTCGAAGGGATGATATATCAGATTTGGGTGTATGAATTTCTATCGGAATATTCACATTAAAATCAAAACTAAGCTGATTGGTTTTTGATTCTGTTGAATTTCTTTTTTTTGTCTTCTTCATCAATCAAAAAAACGGGGAGTAAAATTTTTTTTTGGTTTGCAGAATTAGTATTTAAAATTTCCAATACAAAAGTGAAAAGAAATCTTCACTTAATCAAATTAAATCTTTAAAATTTTTTCTTTAAAATAAAAAGCCGGGATGATTATCCCGGGCTGTGGAGAAGAGATGAAAAATAAATTTTATTTTAATGCTGTTTTTGCAGCATCTATATTTATGTTTTCATCACTAAATTTATTTTTCTGGAATTCGCTGTAAAAACTTGCACAAAGTTTGCTTACTCTTTCGCTTTCATCAAACCTTATTGCTTGTTTGACGGCGTGAATAGCTATTGGTGAACCAATTTTATACAAAGCCAGCGCCGCAGCTATTCTCATTTCTTCATTTTTATCCTGATGTAAAATTTTCAGTAACGGAATAACTGCTTCTGATAATTGTAATTCACCAATCACATAAGCGCTGCTGCTTTTCAAACCGAGATTTTGTGAGTTTAATCCTTCAATCAAGCTTGCAACCGTGTTTTGTGTTATTTTAACATTTGTTTTTGGAACCACCGATGCAGTAATCGTACTGATTGCCACTATTGCCAGAATTAGTGCTGTTAATGTAAGTTTCATTTTTTTCTCCTTAGTTTATTATTTTATCTGCCGGAAATATAAACTCAATCAGAGCCCGTGTGTTAGTGAATTTTGTGGAGCGGTAGAAGAATCTTATAAATGGCGTTTTTACTTTGGGTTAAGGCGGGAAATTTTTGAGGGTTTTGATTATCGTTTCGGAAAATGTAATTCAGAATTGATAATATATAATTAAAATTTAATGATAACTTAATACACAGGTAAAGTTTTAATTCTTTTTAATACTTATGTTTGAAATAAAAATTAAAAGAATATTTAACAGTGAACATCAATAGAAAAACAATAATAGATTCGCTCTGGTTTGCCCTTGAAGTTGTTGGAATATTTGTGGTTATTCAGTTAATCAGATTTGTAATCGGCAATCTCAATGCGTTTTATAGCGGGCTTTCCTTAGTTCTTATTGCAGCCACACTTTTTTGTGTCGCGTTTCTTATTGCAAGGAATAAAGACCGTAACCAAAGAAGGTCAGACACAAAAACTTATAATAAACTCTTAAACTAAAAACATTCTTTTAAGTGTTTTTGTTCTGAACCATTCTTAGAATCCCAATCTTCAACTAATTTATAAGATTTATTTACATCCTAATTATATCTTATATTCCAATCGAAATTAATTCTTGGATCTTAACATTAAATAGAAAAAATTCTCACCCGATTATTCTGTCAGATAATAATAAATTAAGGCTTTTTCATCTTTCCGGCAGTCTTTTTTTATTAGCAAAACAATTGAATATGTTATAGTAACTGCTTAATTTAATTCGGGTTTCTTTTAAAGTTTGTCTTAAACAATAAAAGCACAGTAATGAAGGAATTTTTCAGCGTTCAGGAAGTGGCAAAACTGCTTAATATCAGTCATTCGGCGGTTTTGTATCACGTACGAACAGGAAAACTTAAAGCCCAGCAGGTTGGAAAGATTTATATTATTTCAAAGGAAGACTTCGGTGATTTTCTGAAACGCCACAGGGAGCCAAAGAAAAAACCAAAAATTATTCAAACAAAACTTGATCTATAATTTTTACTCATCACAAAAATTTAAAACCCTCTGTCTGTAATCTTCCAGAACCTTTTTGTCAGTTCCGGCAATTTTTTTTATTGAGTAGCAGTAAGCAAAAATTATCGGAATGATCATATTATCACTTTTTGAATAAAATCTATCTATCTCGTTTACGATATCCTCGAGAGTAATCTCATCTGATTTACTTTCACCTTGAAGTGATTCAATATCATCTTTGCAGCCGAGAGATTCTATTTCGGGATATTTTTCCTGCGTTAAACGATATCGTTCAAGGATCGAACCAAGATAATTTTCTTTTGAGGTGCTGTAAGGTTGTATTGGATCTTCCAGACTTATCCAGGTGTAACCATTGTCTGCACTCTTAGTATAACGCTCAGACTGTGGTAAAGCATTTGCAGCAAAGATCAAAAACAAAGCGATTAAAATATTTGGTAATCTATTTTTTTTATAACTATTCAAGTGGTTCTAAAAGTAATTCAAAATGTTTGAGAAGATGGTTTATATCACTTCTGATCCATTCCTCATCCTTTTGAGTTGGCTCGATATCTACTACTCTTAGGATTTCGTAACGTATTTGTAAAGTAACTCTGTTTCCTTTGATAAAAACCTTGCTGTTTCTGTTAACGGTTGTACGCTGCACAGTTCCCAGCACACTAGTATAAAAACTTTTATTTTCAAAGATGGGACTGTGGTTAATTACATCGTTCAGCGTGTTTGCATCAACATCGCTGTCAAGTTCGTAAATGGCAGTGCAGTAAGTAACCATTTCTTTGAGCCCGCCGCTTAATTCAATTTTCTTTTTCATGATTTTATCCTTTAATTAAAAATTCATCCTGAAGTTATTGCAGAATCTACAATAATAATTATTATGTTTAAAGAGACGCTGAAATGAAACTTGCCTGACGCCTGCCTTTCCGGTAGGCGGGGCAGTCAGGTTCAGCATAAATGAAATTACAAATACAAACCTATGGCATCGCATCTTCTAAGTAAATCTTCTTACATAAAAGGACTTCAGTGCGAAAAGCATCTTTATCTTTATAAATATCATTATGAAGAAATGGATGAACTTTCTGAAATGCAGAAAGCTATTTTCAAAAGAGGAATAAACGTTGGAGAACTTGCA
The DNA here is from genome assembly GCA_013388525.1 of Ignavibacteriaceae bacterium. Next base: position 6,903 of record JACAFA010000233.1, read on the forward strand.
CAAAAATTATTTCCCGGCGGAGTTGTTGCTACACAGGGAGACCCACCCGATTATGAAAAAGCACTAAAGAAGACAAAAGAGCTTATTGATAGTAATGAAAAAGTTATTTATGAAGCGGCATTTATGTTTAATGATGTCTTATCAATTGCCGATATTTTTGTTATGGAAAAAGGAGGTGCAAAAGTTTACGAGGTTAAAAGCTCGACTTCAATTTCAGAGACATATCTGAATGATGCGGCTTTGCAATATTATGTTATTTCTGGGCAGGGGATAAGAGTAAAAGATTTTTCTATTATCTACATCAACAATCAATATATCAG
>JACAFA010000265.1 GCA_013388525.1 Ignavibacteriaceae bacterium
ACTGTTGGCCCAGTAAGCAATTTTTCTCATTTGCCTGAAATTGTAAAATGGATTCTGAGTGTTCTGATGGTAGTTGGAAGGTTAGAGCTATTTACTGTTCTGATAATTTTTTCACCTGCGTTTTGGAAGAAATAATTTGTTACCGATACTATCTCCCTCTTATGGATAGTATCGGTTATTTAATGATAAGGGTATCTTATTCTATACAACCTCATAGAGGTTTTATAAAATTTATTCTTACTGTTTAGCTACATAATTTATATCTCTTATTTGATACCTTGGTTGTATGAAGATAGAAAAAACAACTAAGAGCCGTTAAAATTTTTACATCTGACGGTATGTCAACTCTTGACAACCTCTTTAATTAAGTCAGATTCATACTGATTACTCTTTTAATCTGCGGCATATCGATTGTATTTATATTATATTTGCCTCCAATTAGTGAGAATATTTAAGATGACTGGTAAAGAATTACTAAAAAAATACAAAGAGCCAAAGAACTTTTTCAACAGAGATCTAAGCTGGGTAGAATTCAATCGAAGAGTGATGGAAGAAGCATTGAATCCCAATCTTCCGCTTCTTGAAAAGGTAAAATTCATTTCCATCTTTCACTCAAACCTGGATGAGTTTTATATGATACGCGTATCCGGTTTGAAGGAACAGATTGCAGCTAATATTCTTGAACCTACAATCGACGGTTTGACTCCGCTTGAGCAGGTACAGAAAATTGAAAAGGCTGTACGCCCTATGCTCGAACAATTAAATAATTACTGGAATGATGAAATTGTTCCCGCATTAAGAGATAATAAAATATTCGTACAGAAAATCGGAGAATTTTCTGATGAAGAACAGATTCGCCTCAGAGAATATTTTAAAAAAGAAATTTATCCTATTCTAACTCCGCTTGCTTTCGATCCCGGAAGACCTTTTCCGTACATTTCTAATCTTAGTTTAAATCTTGCTGTGTTAATCAAGAATCCGAAAGGCGAAACTCATTTTGCAAGAGTGAAAGTGCCGAACACTTTGCCAAGGCTTCTTCCTGTGAACGAAATAATTAATCCGGGTAAAAAGCCGAACAGCAACGGAGGATTTGAAGCAAAGTTTGTTTGGTTTGGTGATCTTATAAGAAATAACCTTGATCTTTTATTTCCGGGAATGGAAGTGGTTGAAGCACATAAATTCAGGGTTACAAGAGATACTGATATCGAACTTCAGGAAGATGAAGCCGATGATTTACTTCGTGTTATAGAAGAAAATATCCGGCAGAGAAGATTCGGGCAGGTTGTTCGAATGGAAGTTGAAAGCAGTATGCCTGAATATATGCTTGAAACTCTCATAGAAAATTTAAGTATTAAACGCGAAGATGTTCACGTTTCTAACGGACCAATTGGACTTAGTGATGTTATGAGTCTGTACAAACTTCCTCTGCATCAATTAAAAGAAAAACCATTTTATCCTGTTGTTCCTAAAATTTTTGAAACTGATGAGGATATATTTTCCATTATCAGACAAAGAGATATTTTGCTTCACCATCCTTATCATTCATTTACTCCTGTTATTGAGTTTATCAGACAGGCGGCAAGAGACCCCGAAGTTCTGGCAATAAAACAAACTTTATACAGAGTAGGTTCTGATTCGCCAATTGTAAGAGCATTAATCGAGGCTGTAGAGCGAGGTAAACAGGTTGCTGTTCTTGTAGAACTGAAAGCCAGATTTGATGAAGAGAATAATATTTTCTGGGCACGTGAACTTGAAAAAGCCGGTGCTCATGTAGTTTATGGTTTGATTGGTTTAAAGACGCACGCAAAGATGACTCTTGTTGTAAGAAAAGAATTTGATGGTGTAAAAAGATATGTACATCTTGCAACCGGAAACTATAATGCGGTAACCGCAAAAATTTATACCGACCTCGGACTCTTTACCTGCGATGAAGAAATCTGTTCAGATGTCTCCGATGTTTTTAATTACTTAACCGGATACTCGCAGCAAAAGGAATACAGGAAACTATTCGTCTCTCCTATTAATATGCGGGAGAAAATTCTTGAAAGAGTTTTCAGAGAAATTGAAAATGTGAAAGCAGGCAAAGAAGGAAAAATTATCTGGAAGATGAACTCACTTGTTGATCCACAAATCATAAGCGCTCTCTATGAAGCTTCCAATTCCGGAGTAAAAATTGATCTTATTGTACGTGGCATTTGTTGTCTTATTCCCGGCGTTGAAGGTTTGAGCGAAAATATAAAAGTAAGAAGCATTGTGGGAAGATTTCTGGAACACAGCAGAGTATTTTATTTCTACAATGATGGAAATGAAGAAATTTATCTTGGCAGTGCAGATATTATGCAAAGAAATCTTGATGGCAGAGTTGAAACCTTATTCCCGATTGAAAATGAGAAATTAAAAACAGAAGTGATGAGAACGCTTATAAAATCAGCACTCAAGGATAACCAGAAAGCACGAATACTCTTACCTGATATGACTTATAAAATGGTTATTCCGCTTAATGGTACAAAACCAGTCAACAGTCAGGAATGGCTGATGAAACAAGTTGAAAAAAATTCCGGTCAGATGGTAAAATCATAAAAAGAGTTTCTTTAAGGAACTTCCTGTCAGCTTATATTTGTTTATCTTTCATTAACTTCTTTTTAATAATCATTACAGAAAATTAAAATTACAATGAACGAAATAACTAAAAGTGCTGTATTAACAGCTATCAGGAAAATTGATAATAAGAATTTTAATAAAAATTCGTTAACACTTAACTCGATAAAAAAAATTGAGCAGTCAGGAAAATCACTGACTGTTGACATTTCTATCCCTCCACTAAACAAGGCATCAGACTTTGATTACAACTTAATTGCTGATGCAATAAAGAAAGAGTTTCCTGAACTTGATGAAATCCACGTAAATGTCCAGGAAAGAATTCCAACCATAAGCACCCACAAAGATCCAAAGAAAGAAGCAATTCTTCCCGGAGTAAAAAATACAATTGCAGTAGCCAGCGGTAAAGGCGGCGTTGGTAAAAGTACTGTTGCTGTCAACCTTGCAGTTGCTCTTGCTAAAGATGGTGCGCGTGTCGGACTTATTGATGCAGATATTTACGGACCAAGTATTCCTCTTATGCTGGGGGTAAAAGATAAACCAAATGTTATTCAGGATGATGGCAAAGTAAGATTAATTCCGCTTGATGCTTTTGGATTAAAAATGATTTCGATCGGTTTGCTGGTTGATGACAGTGCACCAATTATCTGGCGCGGACCTATGGCAAGCGGAGCTATCAAGCAATTTATGACCGACGTTGCGTGGGGAGAACTTGATTATCTTGTCTTTGATATGCCTCCGGGAACTGGTGATATTCAATTAACTCTTGTACAAACTATTCCGCTTACCGGAGCTGTTATCGTTACAACTCCGCAGGAAGTTTCACTCATAGATGCAAGAAAAGCTTTGAAGATGTTTGAGCGGGTTAATGTTCCGGTGCTTGGAGTAATTGAAAATATGAGTTACTTCATTGCACCTGACACCAAAAAGCGATATGATATCTTTGGAACAGGCGGCGGTGAAAGAGTTTCGAAAGAACTGAAAGTTCCATTTCTCGGTGGTATTCCGATAAATCCACAAATAAGAGAAGGCGGCGATAAAGGAATGCCAATTGTCTTTGATATTCCTGATTCTATTGAAGCAGAAGTAATTATGGAAATTTCCAGAAATCTTACCGAACAGGTTAATATCAGAAATTCAAAAGCGCCGGGTAAAGTTGAAATTTTACTTGGGGATGATGATTAGTTTTAATTCCGAACCTGCCTGTCCAACAGGCAGTCTTGTTTCGGCATATTTGTTTGCAAATGAAGACCCTGAAACAAGTTCAGGGATAGGACACTATCAAATTCAAAATATTCATTAGATTTACATATCTGAAATACTCAAAAACGATGAAAGAAGAAATCCTAAAAGCACTTGAATCAATCAGACCTTTCCTGCAAGCAGATAACGGAGATGTTGAGCTTGTTGAAATAACCAAAGAGAATATAGTGAAAGTTAGGTTGATCGGTGATTGCGAAAACTGCCCGATGTCAACTTTAACGTTACGTGCAGGTATTGAAAGAGCTTTGATGAATCAGGTACCGGGAATCAGAAGAATTGAGGCTGTAAATTAATCAATCTTACTTATGACGGATTCTGCATACAATTATGTTATAAAAGTTTTCTTGTGGCTTGCCGCAGTAATAATCCTGCTTTACCTGGTTTACCTTCTTACCGAGATAATAATCATTCTTGCGATAGCAATTTTGCTTGCATTTATACTATCACCTTTTGTATCGCTGCTGGAAGGAAGAGGATTTAACAGACTAACTTCTACACTAATAATATTCGGGATATTTGGATTCATCATCTACTTTAGTTTATCTATCATTATTCCCAAATTCGTATTTCAGATGAATCAATTAATAAGTGCATTGGAAGGGTTTTCAATTGCTGAAGAAATGAAAGCTCTCGAAGTTACAATGATGCACTATATTCCCTTTTTGAAAGCCGGAGATATTACGCATAGAGTCGAAGTTTTAGTTACCTCCCAGTTAACAGATATATTTAACAGCATAACTACCGTTTTATCCAGCATTGTTTCTGTTATAGCAGTTCTTGTGATAGTTCCGTTTATTACATTTTTTATTTTAAAAGATTACAGAAGAATTCTGCAGGGATTACTTCAGACAATACCAAATAAATATTTTGAAATGTCCTACCATATTCTCAAGAAAGTAACTTTACGTCTTGGACTATTTGTCAGAGCGTGGATATTTGATGCAACTTTTGTCGGAGCGATGATTGGCTTTGGATTTTTCTTTATTGGTGTTCCTAATGCTCTGCCTCTTGGAGTAATTGCAGGGATCGGACATTTGATTCCTTACTTCGGTCCTGTAATCGGTGGCATACCTGCAATAATTGTTTCGATAGTTCAATATGGAGATTTTTCACAAGTCCCGCTTATCCTTCTTGTAGTTTTAATCTCATACTCATTGGATAACGGTTTTGTGCAGCCGTATATATTTGGCAAGAGTGCAGATATGCATCCGATAGTCATAATATTACTGATTATAAGCGGCGGAATTTTGTTTGGATTATTCGGGATGCTGCTTGCAGTACCGGTTGCTACGGTAATTAAAACCTTCGCGAAAGAAATTTACTTTGCAAAGAAGAATTATAAGATTGCGAGAGTGTGAAG
>JACAFA010000100.1 GCA_013388525.1 Ignavibacteriaceae bacterium
CGCCTAAGGATGTGCTCGTTGAGTGGTATGACGCGCTCATCGCGAACTACGAAGGGCCGAATGGTACACTGATGGATGCCATGGCCCGCTTCTACACTTCGGAACTGCAGGACGAGTTCCACCCGGACGTTGATCCACGAGCAAGCGCGGACGAGAAGTATAACGCGGAAAAGATGATGATTGCGGCGGCAAAGCTGCACAAGGATTGGGGGGCATTTCTGGTGGCCAATGGTTTCACACGGGCTAACTTCGAACGTCCTCAGGATGAAAACCGCGAAGGCGACACGGCGACGGTGGTCATTCGGTCAGACAAAAACGTAGCACGGTCCTTCAGCATGGTCAACGAACCCGGCCACGGATGGGTCATCTCCAAGCTCCCCTCCCCCACCCAATACGCGGTGATGGTGCGGACACTGGTTATCATTCTGGTTGGTGCGTTGGTCCTGGCCATATTGGCCAGGAAGCTCATCTTCTCCTGAACGCACGATTCAGATCAACGTCCCCAACATCTTCTTGGCCACCTTCAAGGCATGTTCCGGGAATGAGTAGCCCTGGGCATTGAGCGACCAGTAGCCGTCGTAGCCGGACTTCTTGATCTCCTCGATGCACGCCTTGAAGTCCACTTTTCCCTTACCCAGAGGAACATGCATCACCAGTTGCCCTGTGCCATCGGAGAGATGGCGGTCAGTCGCGGCTCTCACGCTTTTCCCCTCCTCCTCATTCTCCATCCTTATTCTGGCCTCTTGTGTACCATTGTCGGCGATGCTTGCGACGTCGGCAGGATCAGGATCTCCGCGATCTGTACATGCGGCGGTGCGGCCGCACAGTAGAAGACGGCATCGGCGACATCTGACGGAGAAAGCGGTGTATAGCCCTGATAGACCTTCTTCGCCCGCTCCCGATCCCCCCGGAATCGGACCTCACTGAACTCGGTCTGTACCAGTCCGGGGTCGACCGTGCACACGCGCAACGGCGTATCGACCAGGTCCATCCGCAGTCCACGCGTGATTGCGTCGACCGCATGCTTGGTGGCGCAATAGACGTTTCCACCGACGTACACCTCGCGTCCCGCGATCGAACCGATATTGATGATCGTGCCGCGCTTTCGTTCGACCATCCCCGGGATCACCGCTTTGCTGACATAGAGAAGACCCTTCACGTTCGTGTCGATCATCTCTTCCCAATCGTCCAATTTCCCCTCGTGCAACTTGTCGAGTCCGCGGCTTAGGCCGGCGTTGTTGACCAG
>JACAFA010000331.1 GCA_013388525.1 Ignavibacteriaceae bacterium
TACTTACCGGTAAGCTTAAACAAAAAGTTCAGGATGCTTATTCGATGCGTTCAACTCCGCAGGTTATCGGTGCTGCACATGATGCAGTTGCTTATGCAAAATCACAAATTGAAATTGAGCTGAATGGTGTCGGCGATAATCCAATTTTTATTCCTGAAGATAAAATCACTTTGACCGGTGCAAACTTTCAGGGAACACCTGTTTCCCTGCCGATGGATATGATTAGTGCTGCAGTAACTATGGTAAGTGTTTTATCGGAAAGAAGAATGAACAGACTTAATAATCCAGCGTTGAGTGTTGGACTTCCAGCATTTCTCACGAAAGGTGCAGGAATGTTTTCCGGATTGATGTTAAGTCAATACACAGCAGATACATTAATCGTTGAGCAAAGAATATTATCAACTCCGGCTTCAACTCAATCCATTCCCGCTGCTGCTGACCAGGAAGATTTTGTTTCGATGGGAATGAATACTGCACTCAAGAACCAACAAATTCTTGATAATGCTTATGGAATTCTTGGAATAGAATTTATGGCTGCTGCACAGGCATTGGATTTTCGCGAACATCAAACAGGCAAAGGTGTGGCAAAGGCAAAAGAAGTAATCCGCAGACACGTTGAGTTTCTTGATGTTGATCGTCCGCTATACCCTGATCATAACAAGATGAAAGCACTTGTTAAGTCCTGTGAAATACTTGAAGAAGTTGAAAAAGTGGTTGGAAGTTTGGAATAATATTTTCACGCAAAGACGCAGAGGCGCAAAGTAAGAATATGAATGAGAATGAAATCTCTAAAATATTAGTTGATTGTTGCTTTAAAGTTCACAATGAATTAGGACCGGGTTTATTGGAATCAGTTTATGAAGAAGTTTTATCTTATGAAATAATAAAAAGAGGATTAAATCTTGAAAGACAAAAAGGCATTCCGGTTGTTTATGATAATATTAAAATGGAATTAGGATTTAGGGCAGATATTCTAGTAGAAAATAAAGTAATTATAGAATTAAAATCTATTGATGCAATTGCACCTGTTCATGCAAAGCAGTTGTTAACTTATTTAAGATTAACGGGATTAAAACTTGGATTATTGGTAAATTTTAATGAAGCATTGATCAAAGACGGTATTAAAAGAATAGTAAATAATTTATAATTCTTTGCGACTTTGCGTCTTTGCGTGAAACTTTCTTAAAGGTTAAAAATGGAAATAGTATATCTTCTCGTCGGTCTCACAATTGGTTTTGTTGTTGCGTTCTTCTTTCTGAAGAGCAAGAAAACAATGCCGATTGAAGAAGCGAACAGGCTGAATGAAGAAATCAGTTTACTCAAAGTAGAATCGGGAAAATTTTCTGAGCGGATTAAGTTACTTGAAAGTGATAAGACTTCTCTTCAGTCAGAATTAAAAAGTGAAAGAGAAAAATCCGAAAAGCTCACATCAGAGAATTCATCTCTGAAATCTGATTACTCAAATCTTCAAACAAAATTATCAGAACAAAAAGCTGAGATTGAAGAACTCCAGCAGAAATTCACAAAGGAATTTGAAAATCTTGCCAACAGAATATTTGATGAAAAAGGAAAGAAATTCACCGAGCAGAATAAAGAGAGGCTAAGTGAAATACTAAATCCTTTAAAAGAAAAAATTTCTGACTTTGA
>JACAFA010000334.1 GCA_013388525.1 Ignavibacteriaceae bacterium
AAGTCTGAATACGAATTAATAATGTCGAAGAAAGATAGGATCATCAAATCAATGGATGATTCGCAAACCAAAAATTTTGAAGATTGGTTTGAAGATGAGCAAGAAGATTCCGATTTTCCTTCTGGAATTGCAGTTGGAACTGAAGTTTATAATGGTAAATGTGTATTTTTAGATAAACAAGGTTTTTGCACACTTAAAAAAATTGCGATAGAAGATGGTGAAAATAAATGGAAATATAAGCCACTATATTGTATTTTATTTCCATTAGTTATATTTGAAGGCAAACTAACAGTAGATGATGAACATTTAGACAGGATGCATTATTGTAATAAACCTATAAATCAAGTATCAACTGTTTTCGAAGCTTGCAAGAATGAATTAAAACATGTTTTGGGTGAAGAAGGATTTAAAGAATTAGAAGAATACAGAAAAGAATTTTTCGAACAAAATGAAGAAGACAATGAAGCTGCTTAATAAAATAGCAATTGTAACAGGCGGAACAAGAGGAATTGGAAAAGCAATTGTAAAAGAACTTGTTGAAAATGGATGCAATGTTGTCTTTACATATCACAGTTCTGATGAAGCCGCAAGAAAAATTGAAGAAGAATTATCAACTGAAAATGTAAAAGTTTTTGGAATAAAAGCTGATGCTTCTTCATTTTCTCAAGCTGAAGAAGTTGTAAAATTTGCCTTGGAAAAGTTCGGCTCAATTGATATTTTAATTAATAACGCTGGAATAACTAAAGACAATTTACTTTTAAGAATGAGTGAACAAGATTTTGATGCAGTCATTAATGCTAATCTTAAAAGTGTTTTCAATTATACAAAAGCAGTAATTAAACCATTCATTTCACAAAAGTTTGGTAAGATTGTAAATATTTCTTCTGTTGTAGGAATTATTGGAAATCCGGGACAAGCAAATTATGTTGCTTCAAAAGCTGGAGTAATTGGATTTACAAAATCCAATGCAAAAGAATTAGCAAGTAGAAATATTAATGTAAATTGTGTGGCTCCAGGATTTATAGAAACTGATATGACAGATAAATTAAATGATCAGCAAAGACAAGCAATTTTAACTAATGTGCCAATCAAAAGATTGGGCACGCCTGAAGATGTTGCCAAAGCAGTGTTATTTTTATGTAGCTCTGATTCAGATTATATTACAGGCCAAGTTTTAACCGTTGATGGCGGATTGGTAATGTAGTTTTTCAATTTGACTAATAAACTAAATGTTAAACCATAATAGGAGTAAAAATGGACGTTGAAGCAAAAGTAAAAGAAATCATTATTGATAAGCTTGGTGTTGATGAATCTCAAATCAAACCAGAAGCTTCTTTCACTAATGATCTTGGTGCAGATTCACTTGATAT
>JACAFA010000041.1 GCA_013388525.1 Ignavibacteriaceae bacterium
GGATCAGGTGCAGCTCCGCCTGCGATTAAAAGTCGCATCGAGCCGCCAAGTGTTTTATGAATCTTTCCGAATAATAACTTCTTTGAATTTTTCCAACCTATATTTTGTGTAATATCAGTCAGGTTTATCATAAGTGGAACTAATAGCGAAGATGATTTTTTTGATTGGATTGTCTTCATAATCTTGTTATACATTTTGTTGTATAACAACGGTGCACCGAGAAGGACAGTTGGTTTTGAATTCTGCAAATCTTCTGGAATTGTTTTAAGAGATCTTGCGAAGTGAACTGATGCACCCGAATAGAGTGGACATAAAAGTCCGCACGTACATTGATAAGTATGATGAATAGGAAGTACACCAAGAAATCTGTCTTCTGGATATATTGTAACCATTTGCCTCATAGCCATGAGATTGGCAGCAAGATTCTTCTGGCTTAACATCACTCCTTTAGCTCTTCCGAGCGAACCGGATGTGTAAATTATTTCTGCAACTTCATCAACATTAATTTTCGGTAATTTAGTCTGAACATTTGATTCATTCTTTATCATCTCCAACATTGAATAAAAATCATTCTCTGTTATTGCAATATCCATATTGATGTAAAATCTAATTTTTACCAGCACATCCTTTTTGTCTTTAATGAAATCGGAAAGAGAACCTGAAAAAACTAATGCAATTGAATCTGATTCGTGGATAATGTTAAGAATATCACTATGTGTAAGATTCCTGTCAACCGGAACAACCACAAAGTCAAACATCATTGCAGTCAGGTATGCAATCGCCCACTGAACACGATTCTCGCCAACAACCGCAATATGGTCTCTGGGTTTAATGCCAAGCTTTTGTAGTGAGCTACCAAACTTCATTATGTAATCGAGAAGCTCGGAATAAGTTGCACTTGAGATAGGATATTTTGTGAGGTCTTCCAATGCGATTTTATTCGTATAAACTTTTGCTGACCTGAGCAGCATATCCTGGATTGATTCTATTTGCGGGACTTCAAATAACTGAAGCTTATTTTGATTTGTACTCATGACACACTCCTTGCATAATCTATTAAATTACGATAAATGAATTGTAAACAAGAATTAATCAATTGTCAAAGAGAAATAGATGAAGTAAAAAAATACAACTCTCTTTTTAACCCATAATTATCAGCATAGACAGCACGATTAAAAATACTTTGAATTTATTTCAATTCCTGGAAGTTGAAAACAGGTTTAATTGAAGATAAATCTATATCGGAAACACCCTGTGGAAAACGGGAAAACTTTTTTATGCTCTCCCAGTAAGCATCGTCAGGATATTCAGATTCATATCTGTCTCGTGCTGATTCTCCAACGGCTGAAGGAATTCCAAATAACAACCATAACGGAGCTGTTATTGATGCATAATACCCATGTGACAGAGTAGAAATTGTTCCTAAAAAGACCCATAATCCATAGGTAGTTGCATTTTTCTGATCTAATTCGAGAGTGCTAATACTTATTTTGCTTTTGGGAATTTGGTATAATGAATCATAAAGCAAATAAATTTTGCTTTCATCATATGATATAAACTCTCCGCTGTACTGCATCCATTGTTCATCTTGATTTAGACTACCGGGTTCCGTAATTACAGTTATCCAGCCACCGTAAACATTTTGAGGAACATCCTGAGTATCTGGAAGCCAATTATCAGGTGCGTAGCTGGCAACACAACCAGTAAATAGGAGATACCAAATTGATGCTATCGTAAAAATGATTTTGTTATGGATAAACATATTTACTACTCCAAAAAGTTTCTTCCATTTCTGCTTCGACTTTTTTGAATTGTGGTGCAAGATCTTTATAAAATTGTTTTGGATTTAAAAACACTTGATACACTCTTTCTGCATTTTCTTCTCCGAGCCATTCATTTCTCATCCACTCCAGATAGTAACCCTGAGTTTCAATAAACAACTCATAATTTTTATAATCAGGAGGCAGCTTGTAATTCAGAAGATATTTGTCCCCTGGAAATGTTACTAATGCGGAATCATTATTAGCTAAAAGTTCTGTTACACTACTATTATTTGCAAATTCAGGCGACGATGTGGTAGGTGAAATAATTTCAGGTTTAACTTCATTTACTATGTCTGCAAGAGCTACATAATCAATTCTCCATAATCCTTTTGCCATTCTGAGTTTAACTTTGATAGAAGAATTATCTTTTACTTGATTATAAATATTTGATAATGGAACAATTTTAATATCTGTTGCGATGGGTCCTGTTTCACCAACTTCTCCAACCTTTTCCCATTCATTATTTTCATTCTGAATCAGAACGTCAATATTTCCAAGAACTTTTCGTGGATTATCAAGAAGCTTTTTGAATTGATTACTGTTTCGTTCAATATTAGCTAACCAGTCACCCGCAGTCGTTCCCATATAAGATAGAGTTTGATAAAAAAGAAAAGTTGTGAGCAAAGTTTGTCTGGCAGCTATAACTATTCCAATACTATCTGATGCTGGTCCGTTAAATATAACTTCGATCGTTTCCTTTGCAGCGAGGTCATTTGAATCGGCTTCACAAAATCTTTCGACTCCATCAAA
>JACAFA010000217.1 GCA_013388525.1 Ignavibacteriaceae bacterium
GCACAATCTGACAGCTATCTTAAAAACAGAATTTTTGTTGAAGGATTATATATAAGGAATATTGGAAACTTCGGCAGTGTCTGGTCAAATGCTTCAGGCGGATATCTTGGTTATGGAATAGCTTTCGCTGAGCATAATTACCTTATGATGCGCGCTGGTGTTATTAGCAATAAACTTATTGATGATTACAATACACAGGAAAGTTCTGAGTATGAAGATGCATATTTAACAATGGTACCTGTAGAGATTGGTGGACGATATTATTTTAATGATTACATCATAATGCCGTTCGTGCAATTTATGACCGGCTTAAATTTAATATTTGAAAGTGATAATCTTGTTGGAGAAAACGAAGATAAAAACCTTGTTAAATTTGCCTGGCAGGCTGGATTAGGATTTACAGTGAACATAATCAGCAGTCTCAGCATAGACTTTGGAGTTAATTACCAGAATAATTTCTATGACGACGATGCTATGAATACAGGTTTTGAGTATACAGTTGGAATGGGTTACTCAATTGGTAATTGAAATTCTATTCTAAAAAATTATGACAGAGTCAGTAAATAAATCAGGAAAAAGTTTTCAGCTGATGGTAATTCTTGCCAGCTTCGTAATTGTTGTTGCCGGGATGAAAGCTGCTGAATCGATAGTTGTTCCATTTCTTCTTTCTCTATTCATTTCAATAATCGCATTACCACCATTTCTTTGGCTTCAGCAAAAAAAAATTCCAAGAGCAATTGCTTTAGTGATTATTATATTTGTGTTCCTTTCTTCAATTTTTTTGATTGGTGTTTTAATCGGAACTTCAGCGAACGATTTTTTAATAAAACTTCCCTTATACGAGCAAAAGCTTCTAAGTCAAACGCAGGTTGTAATTAAATGGTTAGTTGAACATGAATTTATTGAACCAAACTTTGAAATTTCAAGTGCCTTTAATCCTGGTGTAATCTTAAATCTTGTGGGTGATGCTTTTAATCAGGTTAGTAATTTATTTGCTAATGGTTTCCTGATCTTATTAACTGTCATATTCATAATGCTTGAAGAAGTCAGCCTTCCTGCAAAAATAAAAAAAATGGTTAAGGATCCGGAAGCATCTATTTCGCGTATTCAGTCTGTTACACAGAATATAAATAAATACATCGCTATTAAAACAGCTATCAGTTTAGTAACCGGTTTACTCGTTTATTTTATGCTTCTGATAATTGGAGTGGATTATCCCCTGCTTTGGGGTGTACTTGCTTTTGCTCTTAATTTTATTCCTACAATTGGTTCCATAATAGCATTGATTCCCCCGGTGCTGTTAACAATAATCCAATTTGGTTTCGCTAAAGCTTTCATAGTATTAATCGGATATATAGTAATAAACACAATTATGGGAAATATTCTCGAGCCAAAATTTATGGGTAAAGGTCTTGGACTTTCCACACTCGTAGTTTTTTTATCATTGATTTTCTGGGGATGGGTTCTTGGGCCGATTGGTATGCTGCTTTCAGTGCCATTAACAATTACAATCAAAATTGCCCTTGATAGTTCTGATGAAACCAGGTGGCTTGCAATTCTTCTTGGTCCTGAGAATACTGAATAGTTTTGTAATTTAGAATATGTCTTTTATCCCTCATACATATTCAAAACCAATATTCACTCTATGCATATTAATCCTGCTTAACACATCACTTTATGGTCAGAAGACAGATGTAGTTACTTTAAAGAATGGAGATAAAATCACCGGCGAAGTTAAATACTTGAAGGTTGGTATTCTGACTTATAAAACTGACAATATGGAAACCATCAGCATTCAATGGGATAAAATAAAAAGCATTGAAACAAAAAATTTTTTCGAAGTAGAAGTATCAGACGGTAGAGTTTTTTTTGGCTCTATCTATCCCTCTGCTGATGAAGAAATGATGACTGTCAGAGGCGTGACATTGGATCATGAGCTGTTTATGAAATATGTAGTACGTATAAACAGAATAAAGGAATCATTCTGGGATATAATTGAAGGCTCAATTAAATTTGGTTTTAGTTTTACAAAAGCAAGTAATATTGGACAGTTAAGTCTCGGTGGAAATGCAAAATACCGGACAAAAATTAATGTGTCAGAATTGTCAGTTAACTCAGTAATAACAACAACCGAAAAAGAACCAACCTCAAGTAAAAATGATTTATCGTTCTCGTATCAACACAATCTCCAATATCAATGGTTTGCTGCTGGTATTGCCTCGCTTCAGGAAAACAGTGAACTTGGAATTAAACTACGAGCATCATTAGGCGGTGGAGTTGGTAATAATTTCATCCAGACACAGAATCAATGGCTTTATACATTAGCAGGTCTATCTGTTAACAGAGAGGCTAAAACCGATCAAACTGAAACAATTAACAATGTTGAGGGTTTACTAAATGCTCAATACCAGTTTTTTAAGTATGACCACCCCAAGGCAACTTTTTTAACTTATATTTATGTATTTCCTAGCCTGAGTAATTTAGGCAGATTCAGATTTAATTATAATATAGAATTGAGCTGGGAGATTGTTTTAGATTTTTATTGGGACCTAACTTTTTACTTTGAGTATGATAATCAGCCACAATCTGAAAATGCCTCGCAGTCAGATTATAATATTCAAACTTCGCTTAAATATATATTTTAAGGAATCATTAAATGAAAAATATATTAATTATTCTTTCTGGTATTCTGTTGTGGCAATTCAGTTTATCAGCTCAGGAAAATAATTACTGGAATATTCAATACGGAACAAGATCAACTTTACTTGGTGGTGCTGTAATCGGAAGCGTTTCTGATTTAAGTGCAACATTTTATAATCCCGGTGCGATTGCCCTTTTCCCTGACGTTAAATTTATTTTGAGTGCACAGGTTTATCAACTCGATAATTTTAAAATCAAAGACGGCGCCGCAGAAGGAAATGATCTGGATTACTCTTCGATAGTTCCCTCACCCAACTTTGTGGCATTTGATCTCGGTTTTGATTTTCTTGGAGATGATCGTTTGGCAATTTCAATACTGACGCGCCAGAATACAAACCTGGAATTTTCAACCAGAATAATAGATTCACTTGAAGTGATTGAATCATCACCAGGTAAGGAGAGCTTTGCCGGAGGTATAAACACCGAGAAAAAATTTAATGATGTTTGGGGTGGAATTACTTACTCTACTAAGCTGAGCGAAACGATCGGAATAGGAATTACAGGTTACGTTTCGTACAGAAGTCATAGAGCTTCAGCAATAACTATACTTCAGGCATTGCAATCCAATGGTGAAATTGCATCGTTCTCAAATATTAACAATTACAGATTTAATAATTGCCGTACATTGTTGAAAGCTGGTATTGGTTTCAATTTATATCCTCTGACAATTGGCTTAACCGTCACTTCACCGAGCCTGAATATCTTTGGCAGTGGTTCAGTTGGAACTCATCTATTTATTTCGGGAATAGACTCAAACAGATTCGACAGCAACTATCAGGAAGATATTGAATCAAAGTTTAATTCTTCGTGGGCAGCAGGACTTGGCGGAGCTTACAACTTTGGAAAGATTAAACTTCATTTAAGTGCCGAATGGTATGATGCAATAAGTAAATATGATGTCCTTGATACTGAACCTTACGTATCTCAAAGTTCCGGAGAAATGCTGACAAACGATCTAACTCACGAAGCTAAAAGTATTATAAACTTTGGTCTCGGTCTAGATTATTTCGCAACTGATAGCCTGATTTTTTCTTTAAGTGTGACAAGCGATTTCTCAGCTTATGTAGAAAATACAACAACAAATCTGGCTTCCTATTCAGCCTGGGATATAATTCACTTTGCCGGAGGTTCTACTTTTAATATCTGGAAATCAGAAATCACTATAGGAGTTGTTTATTCATTTGGATCACAAATCATTCAAAACAAAATAGATATTACACCTGATGCAGATGAAAGTTCAATTGATCGTCAATCAGAATTCAAATATTCACAGATAAAAGTTCTACTTGGATTTGAGCTATAATTATTTGTTATTGATTAGGACTACACTTTACTTAATTTAGAACAACTGTTATTAATTTTTCAAATAGTAAAATCTATTAAATGAATACATTAAACTTTTATATTGCAATTGTATGCTCATTAGTAATTATTTCAGGCTGCTCACCCGACTTACCGGTTGTGCCTCCGATTAATAGTACGCCAACAGGTGAATCACATCCCGGCAAATTTGTCTGGAGAGATTTAATGACAAATGATATTACTGCAGTAAAGAAATTTTATTCTGGATTATTTGGTTGGACTTACATTGATGTTGGCGAATCTGATAACGATTACTCAGTCGTTCTGCTCGATGATAAACCAATAGCAGGTATTTTCAAATTAAGAGATGTTAAATCAGATCAGAAGTACTCGCAATGGATTAGTTATCTATCCGTTGCAGATATGAATCAGGCTATCAATTATGTCAAAGCCAGCGGCGGAAGCATTTACAGAGAACCATTTGAACTTCCCAATCGGGGTACGGTTTCATTTGCATTCGATTCACAGAATGCAATACTTTCATTTGTTAAATCAAGCAGTGGAGATACTAAAGATAGTGACCCTGTTTACAATGAATTTTTCTGGAGTGAGTTGTGGACGAATGATGTTGATAACTCCTTAAAATTTTACACAGAACTGTTAGGTTATAACTATAAAAAATTTGATACAAGAGCAGAAAATCAATATCACGTTCTTGAAAAAGAAAACAGACCAAGAGCAGGTGTAATAAAAATTCCATTTGAAAATGTTAAACCTCACTGGATGCCTTACATTGCAGTTAAAAATCCCTCTGAAATAGTAAAAAGAGTTGAGCAGTTGGGCGGAACAGTTTATCTTGGTACGGAAGGAATTGCCGGAAACAACGCTGCAATTATAGCTGATCCATCGGGTGCAGTTTTCACAGTTCAGAAATGGCCATTAGAAAAAGGTGAATTTAAAGAGGTGGAAGAATGAAACTCAAAATTAAAACCTTAATATTCTTTTTAATTTTATTAATGTTTCTGACATTTTCTGGCTGTGGTACCGGAAACGTAAGCGTTGGAGTCGGAGTGTATGTTCCCGGAGCCTGGGGTGGACCTTATAGTCCGGGTTATTATCCGCCTGTTGGTGTCGGTTATCCGCTATACTAATTAAAGTAATCAAATAATCAATTCAATTTAAAACTTATTGGAAAAGCTAAATGTATAAATCATTAATTGCCCTGCTTTTTTTCTTAACCATCATTATAACTACACTAATTTCCTGCTCATCAACTAAGACTGATATAATCGGCGAATGGCAGGATGATACTTATCAAAAAGGAAATATTCAGAAATTATTAGTACTTGGAATAGTAAATAAAGAAAAACCTTTGCTGCGAAGAAATTTCGAAGATGGGATTGTAAGAGCATTTCGGGATGGAGGAATAAACGCAACTCCATCTATGGATGTTATGCCTTATGATGTTGCTGTTGATTCAACAACTTTTGAAAAATACTTCAAAGAACTTGGTTTGGATGCTGTTGTAGTATCACGACTTGTTGCTGTAGATGCTGAACGTGATTACAAAGCCGGATACCTTTACACTATTCCATATAATTCTTATTATGGATTTTACGGATATTATTATGCCGGTGTGTCTATGGCTAACAGTGCCGGATATCTCTCTCAAAGTGTTGTTGTTGTTCTGGAAACAAATATTTACGAAACAACAAATAAAAAATTAATCTGGAGCGGTGTTTCGGAAACTGTTGAACCGGATAAAGCATCGGATGTCATTAACTCATTCAGTCAGGAACTCGTTAGCAGGCTAAAAAGTAAGGGATTCTTTAAATAAAATAAATTTATTTAAAACTTTTAGGTAACTCAACTTTATAATCACAAAGGAAATAAAAATGAAAAAGAACTTTCTCATCGTAATATGCTTCCTGGCACTAACTTTTACTACATTCGCTCAGCCTGTATATGGAACTGAGCTTACAGGAAACTTTGTAATCCCAATTGGTAAAAATGCTGACTACTCTAATGTAGGTTTTGGAGGATTGGTTGGATTCTACTATGATGTTGCCGAAAATTTTCGGATGGCTTTAGTTCTTGGCTATATGAGGGTAAGTGTAAATGAAAGTAAAGTAAATGAATTATACGCCAGCGGAGGACAGCAAGCTAACATAACAGGCGGTGTTGGTGTTATTCCGGCTTTAATAAGTATAAGATTAATATCACCCGGACCCGGGATGAGACTATATGGTTTACTGGAAGGTGGTTTATATTCTTATAAGACAAGCTTCAGTGGAACTTATGGCGGCGGTGCACCTGTTGATGAATCAGAATTCAGAAGCGAACCCGGAATTGCATTTGGTGGAGGTGTACTCTTTCCACTAAACAAAGAATTATCCTTAGATGTTAATGTCCGATATCACTGGGTTAATGATTCAGAATATATTGATTACGAAGGAACTTCAGTTGCAAATAGCAGACTTCTTACACTTGGTGTGGGTGTAAATTGGTTTTTCGCCTTACCCCAGCAATAATTAAATTATCTTCACAAAAAAATATTATTTAAAAATTATTCAGGAGTAAGTACGTGTTTAAATATTTTTTATTTGTCGTTATAAGTTTAGCACTGATTACAGCATGTTCTTCCGTTTCCGTAACAAATGACTATGATCCGACAGTTGATTTTAGCACTTATAAAACTTTCAGTATTTATGACAAACCTATTAAAGACAGTGAGCTTGAAAAAGTGCCGCTGGCAAAGAAACGAGTTCTTGAAGCAATTACAAACGAAATGCAGAAAAAGGGATTGACTCTTGCAGAATCTGCTTTAGCTGATTTAACGATTTACGCACATGCAGGCACAACCGATAAAATGAATGTTACAGATTATGGTTATGGATACGGCGGATGGTGGGGACCTTATCCTTACGGAAGAAACATTGATGTTTCTTATTATACCGAAGCATCATTAATTATTGACTTCGCTGACAATGCAAAAAAAGAATTAGTATGGCGAGGAATTGGTACTGCTGCACTACAGGATCGAGGAACACCCGAAGAAAGACAGAAGTTTATTGATGAAGCTGTAGCAAAAATTCTTGATCAGTATCCTCCTCAAAAATAATGGGCGTTAATATTATTTAAGGCTGCTCCTCCTGAAAGCAGCTTTAATATTTTATCAACTTCTATTATCCCGGAACATATTTGATTAATCAAGTTTTAAACCGATTTATCTAACAATTAATTCATTTAATAATTATCTTTGAAAAAAGAATAATAACAGGAAAAAATAATGCGCATTTATCCCCGCTTGTTAAGTTTTTTACTTTTATTGTCACTGACGCAAGCTCAAAATCTTTACAAAGAGTTAAATTTATACTTTGGTCCCAATTTCAGAATTTATCCGAGTAACGTTAACCAAACAGAGGTTTTTATTGTGACTCATCCTTCTAACCCGGATATTATGTTTGTTGCCTGCAATACTATAGTATTCACTCCATTCTTTGTTAGTGAAGGATGTTACGCAACAACAAACGCTGGAATTAGCTGGTATGGTTCGGATACTTGTAAAGGAGCACCAATAAACTTACACGGCGGAGATCCCGGAATTACTATTAACAAAGATGGAACTTTTATTTTAACACGACGCGGGTTTTCTCCCGGTTTATATTCACATTACTCAAACGATTTTGCAAATACATGGTCAAACCAGAAAACTATTACTAACGATGACCTCGAGCGAGGAACTTTAACATCAGATGTTCATCCATCAAGTTCGTATTTTGGAAGAACCTATGCTGTCTGGGTTAGATTTTCACCTCCATTCCCTTTAAATTTTTCTTACACGGATGATGGTGCAATTAGCTGGTCTGCACCTGCTCAAATTAATAATCCTATTCAGCGAAGTGCGGGTGGCGATATCACAATGGGACCGGATGGGAAAGTATACGTTTGCTGGGCTGGTGTTACTTCTATATCTCCATTCACAGAAGATTTTGTTGGTGTTGCATCAACAACCAACGGAGGAACTAACTGGCAGGTTACTGAAAATGCTTTTGATATGAATGGTATTAATGGATATCTGCCACAAAAAGGAAATATCAGAGTTAATGGATTACCAAATATCGCAATTGATACTACCGGTGGTCCGAGACACGGATGGATTTATATCATAACAACTCAAAAAAATCTGTCTCCTGCAGGAAGTGATCCTGATGTCATTCTGAATCGTTCAACCGATGGTGGACTTACCTGGTCTTCAGGAATAAGAGTTAACCAGGACGCTGTTAACAACGGAAAGATTCAATACTTCCCTGCTGTTCATGTTGATAAGCAAGGTGGGCTAAATGTGATTTTTTATGATGACAGAAATACAACATCTGATTCTACGGGAGTATTTCTTGCCCGATCTGAAGACGGCGGAAATACCTGGAAAGAATTCCAAATCAGCGATAAAAACTTTAAGCCACTTCCCATCGGAGGATTAGGACAGGGTTATCAGGGAGATAATATTTCCATAACATCCGGAAATAATAAACTCTGGCCTGTATGGATGGATAACAGAACAGGTATATATCAAATCTGGACAAGCCCGATTGAAATTTCATCTGTTGATGTTGAAACAACTCCTGAAATAATTTCTGAATTCAGATTAGAGCAGAATTACCCGAATCCTTTCAACCCAAGTACAACCTTGTCATTTGTCATTGGTCAGCGGTCATTAGTTTCTCTGAAACTTTATGACGTCCTCGGAAATGAAGTTGCAACGCTTATTAATGAAGAGAAGCCAGCGGGCAGTTATGAAATTGAGTTTAATGCGAATGATTTATCAAGTGGCATTTATTTTTATCAATTGAGGGCAGGATTATTTGTTGATACAAAGAAGATGATACTACTTCGATAAAACTGCGAGGGACAGTTTTTTATAAGGTTAGCTAACAATCAAATAATAATAAATTATTTCAGCAGCACCATTTTCCTCGTTGCAAGTTTTCCTTTTACATTCAACTGATAGCAATATACACCACTTGGTTCATTCTCAGCTTTCCAAACGACGCTGTGATTACCACTCGACTTATATTCTTCGACAAGTGTAGTAACAAGAGTTCCAATAATATTATAAATTTTTACAGCTACTGATCCGGGTTCTGACAAATAAAAATTAATTTTAGTTGATGGATTGAATGGATTGGGAAAGTTTTGGTACAGTACAAAATCGTTAATAACTGGTGTCTGAATTTCATTTACATTGTCGGGTTGTTGATATTTATACTTAACAATTACTCCATCCTCACCAACAGCATAACCTGTAAGTGAATCCGTAAAAATAATTTGGTATAAACTTGAAGTATCCGGAGCAATATAATCAATCCAGGTAGCACCATAATCAAAAGTTGCGACCATATGACCTGAGAGAGGAACAACTGCCCAGCCTTCATTTTCAGTTCTGAACGAAACGGATTGCGCCTGACCGAAAACACCAATTTCAAAATAATTCCACGATATTCCTGCGTCGGTTGAGTGCATAATTCCCACACCGTATAAATCAGGATCACCTCCAACACCTATTACATTCAATGAATCAAAAAAATGAATATCAAATACTTCATCAGGAGGTGCATAAATCGGATCAATAGCTATCCAGTTTTCACCTCCATTTGTGGTCTGCCAGATTACACCTGCTATATCAAATCGGCCACCACAGGCGTAACCATATAACTCGTTATAAAATTTAAAATTAATTACCGGAAAACCTGAGAGAGAACCAGAGTCAATATTAGCAGATTCCCAGGTTAAGCCACCATCCGTTGTTTGCAAAAATCTACCCGGTACCCCTCCGGTAAATCCCCTTAAAGTATCCTTAAAATAAATCCCTCTCAAAAAAACGTCTTCCTCTCTGTACTGTTCAATACTCCAGTTTAATCCACCGTCAGTAGTTTTTAGAATTTCAGTTCCGTAAAAGGAACTATCTGCCAAACCAGCTTCTGCATGCGCTAAGCCCCAGGCTCTGTTAGCATCAAGAAAAAATAGACGCACTATTTTATTAATTGTGTTGGATTGCTGTTGGGTCCAGCTAATTCCACCATCGCTTGTGTAGAATATCACTCCTGAATCACCTGCAACCCATCCTCTCAGGCTGTCAGCAAAATGTAATGTTCTCAGAGAATTTTCAGTAGGACTTGGAATTCGTTCCCAAAAATTCTGGCTGAACGTCGTGATGTTTGTATAAAGAAGAAAAAATAGTAAGCAATAATTTTTTAACATAAATAGTAAACAATTTTTATTTTCTTATAAAAGATAATAAATAATGAAATAATACGATGAGTCATCAGACTAAGAAAAACAACCAGTTGATATGTTGTCTATTTTCTGTCTTATTTAATAAACGCTTAATGAGTATATTTGTGTAATTATTTACTAATAACATTATGGAAAAAAGATGAAAGCATTAAGTATAATTTTAATTTCTTTTATGATTTTATTTGGTTGTGCCAGCGAAGAAAAGCAAGACCTAACTGAACAAGAAGCCATAAAGAATGAACCTCATATCGGAAGGGTTATTGAAAAAATTCCTGCTAAAGGATATACTTATTTACAAGTAACAGAAAATAAAAAGGACTTCTGGATTGCGGTTCCAACGATGGAAATTGAAGTAGGCGAAACTGTTTATTTCTCAAGATTTATGATTATGGAAGATTTCCGGAGTGATAATATAGACAAATCATTTGACGAGATTTTATTCGTCGAAGATGCACGTAAATCGCCCACTCCTGATGAAATGAAAAAAATTCATTCCGGTGTTCTTTCCGGTGAAAAACAGGATATTAAAATTGAACCTCTTAGTGATGGCAAAACTATTCAGCAAATATTCAGCAGTAAGTCAACACTTAATGGTGAATTAGTAAAAGTTAAAGGTAAAGTTGTAAAATTCAACAAGCAAATAATGAAAAGAAACTGGATACACATTCAGGATGGAACCGGAAGTGAAAATGAGTTTGATCTTGTCATCACCTCCGATGACGAAGTTAAAGTTGGTGATATAATTACTGCGGAAGGAAAAATTGCTGTTGATAAAGATTTTGGTGCCGGATATTTCTTCCCTGTTATTATTGAAGATGCAAAAATTGAAAAAGAGTTATAAGTAAAATTATACTTACTCAATCAGTGGACCTAAATCTGTTCCCGGGTTCAGGATAAAGGAAATTGTAAAAGCAATAACTGAGATAATTAATCCATACATAAAAAATGTGTAGCAGATTCTCAGCTTTTGATATTTCTGACCGAGCACCTGTCCCAGGTAATAAAAATCCATTATCATGTTATCATAAAGAAATTCTTTGTCTTTCATCATTTCTTTCATTCCCCATTTGAAATCATTTAAATTCATCTTGTGGAAATTCCCGAAGAAAAGAAGATTAACTTTTTTCTGCTTGATATCTTCCTCCGTAAACATACCTTTAGTTACTTTTGGACGAGTTACAAGAATAGCATAAACCAGAGTTACAAGACTTGTAATTGTTAACATTGCAGTTGGTATTATCAGATGAGGATTAGAATCAAGTTTTCTTATCATAACTGTTACAACAATAGTCAGAACGAGTGTGTTAACACTTATCATAATATTAGCTTTTGTATCTGCCATAGAGCTGAAATCTACATGTGTGCGAACAGTATTACGGAACATCGTTTCAATTGAACGACCGGCATCTTTATCTTTTTCTTTATCTTTTTCTTTCTTCTTCTCTTTTTTAGATTCCCCGTAAGCGGAGTTATTTTCTTCTTCCATACTCTTTAATGCTTTGTTAAGTTTCTTTTCAGACTTAATATAATTAATATTTTTCTGAGTTTCGAATCTTTCCTTTGCGTAAGTAGTAAAAAATTTATGCTTCTTCAGAAATTCGATATTACCTTTAAGCCAATCTATATCAGATATCTTACATCCCTTTTGAGCTTCTAATTCATATCGGTAAAGTTCAGCTTTATGTTCATAATTATTTGTCCCAAGATGATGAAGATCAGCATCGCAGATTATTTCTTCCAGGATATTTTGTGGATTTCTTGGCATTCGTGTAGCGTTAATTAACGAAACAACTTTATCAATATCATTTTCAGAATAGTTATTTTCTTTGAGGAATTTAGCTGCCATTTCTATTCCTATATCCTCGTGTCCTTGACAGGTTTCAGTATGACCAATATCATGAAACCAGGCAGCGATTAATAATACTTCTTTATCATTTTCATTTACACCAAGAGCATCGGCTATTTCTTCAGCAACTTTGGCAACTTCCGCTGAATGAGTAAAGTTATGATAATGTAAATCAGATGAGCCTTTTTCACGAAAAGTTTTACCAATTAATTCTTTTACTTTACTCAAAATTTCTTTGTTCATTTTATTCTTCATTTATAATTATTTATTATTTTGTAAAATTTTCTTGATTGCCTCCATTAAATTCAAATAGTTAAAAAAACAATTATTTGTGCTAAAAATTAGAATCTATTTATAACTTCTATGGTGATAATCATCACAATTAGTTAATATTGCAATGCGGAATTCTTCATTTCAAATCTTTAATTTTTAAAGTAAAAGTTTATGTGATTCATCTCATCAAGGAAAAATTTTTATGAAAACACTTTACATAGCCCGACATGCAAAATCTTACTGGAAGGATCAGAGTATTCCTGATTTTGACCGACCTTTAAATAACCGCGGCAAACGTGATGCACCATTTATGGGCAAAGTTTTAAATGACAAAAAGATTAAAGCAGATCTGATTATTTCGAGTCCTGCAAAGCGAACAAAAAAAACAGCCATTGCCATTGCAGAAAAGATAGGTTATCCTGAAAAAGATATTGTTTACAATGATGAGTTGTATGAAGCTAGCTCAAATATAATCTTAAAAGTAATAAAAAAAATTGATGAGAAGTTTGAATCTGTAATGATATTCGGACATAATCCGGGACTTACTATGTTAAACAACCAGATTTCAAATTTCTACATTGATAACATTCCCACTTGCGGAATTGTAGGATTAAATCTTGATGATAAATGGAATTCAATAGAAAAAAATACCTGCAAACAATTATTCTTTGAATATCCAAAATTATATCTTGACTAAAAGTAGTTATCTGAATGTTAAAAAAAATTAAAATCCCATTCCCAATCCCAAATGAAAAGTAGTTCGTTCCGGTGAGAAGGCAACGTAACTTGAGCCGATTAATGTTGAATTAAGATAAGATACCCAGACTCCTCCCCCATAAGAC
>JACAFA010000332.1 GCA_013388525.1 Ignavibacteriaceae bacterium
ATAGTGATGTCAGGGCAGATGGGTTATGAAAAAGCCAGAGAAGGAAAGTATGATCTTATCATCCTGGATATAATGTTACCGGAAAAGAATGGAATTGATATTTGCAAAGATTTAAGAAAAAATGGAGTGAATACTCCTATATTAATGTTGACAGGCAAAAAAGAGGAAATAGATAAAGTGATCGGTCTGGAAATTGGAGCCGATGATTATGTAACCAAACCGTTCAGCATAAGAGAGTTGGTAGCGCGGGTAAAAGCATTGTTGAGACGTCCCCAGGAAATTCGTCCTGATGTTGAGGAGTATTTATTCAGTGATGTGTATTTAAACTTTAAAAGGAATGAGGTTAAAAAGGGCAACGCGCAGATAAAACTTTCCGCAATGGAATTTAAAGTAATGCATTACTTCGTTCAGAGGGAGGGAGAAGTAATTGAGAGAAACCAGCTGCTCAATGAAGTATGGGGCTATGAAAATTATCCTTCAACACGAACAGTAGATAATTTTATTCTTAACCTTCGGAAAAAAATAGAGGATGATCACACAAACCCAAAACATCTTTTAACAATTCACGGGGCCGGGTATAAGTTTGTGAAATAAAGAACTGATATTTAATTAATAGATATCGCAGTTAAGCGTTCTTCAGGATATTTGTTCACTGAGTTATTCAATGCCTTTTTAATTTTCGTTTTTTTTGTGTCATAAACTCTCTCTTCTGCGTGATGCTTCTGAAATATCGAAAGCTTAAAATAGATTACAGTTGAAATGACCACTTTAAGTACGAACTGAGGAATTGACTCCTGAACTGACTGCTTTTTAACAAACTTTACCCATCTTCTGAAAATGTTCTTCCAGGAATAAAATATTTTATTCACTCTTCTGTAAGCTTCATAAATTTCTTCTTCAGTCAAGTTATTATGTCTGAAAAGGACGTGGTCACCTTCATAGTGAGAAATATTTTCGTCAATCAATCTTCCTTCAGATTTAATTTTATCATAGAGCGGAGTTCCGTAAATCGGAATTGAAATAGAGGGAAGAATAACATTGCAGCCAACTTCGTCAAGTTTTTCAGGCAGAGTTTCATAATATTCCTTTGTATCCTCATCAAGTGCAAACATCAAACCTGTAAATGTTAATATTCCTTTACGGTTCAGCTTATCGAAATACTCTTTGTATTCTTTAACTTTATTTTGTTTCTTCTGCACACCCCTCAGGCTTTCTTCATTCAAAGATTCCATTCCAAGGAAAGACATTCTGCAGTTTGCCTCATCCAATGCTTCAACAAAATCATCATCTCTCAGACATTCAATACTATATTGAGCACCAATTGCCCAGAATTTAAGCTTTGCAATTTCTCTCAATAATTCTTTGGCATACTTCAAATCTCCGCCTAAATTATTATCAAGCAGCATTGCCATTTTCTTTTTGTACCAGGGCAATCCACTTGTATTGCTAAGATCTCTTATTACATCATCGATTGGTCTGGTTCGGTGCGGAGTCCTTACGATATTCAACTGGCAGTAAGTGCAGGGATGAGGACAACCTCTTGTTGCTTCAGTTACAATTGGAGAAAAATACTTCTTTTCAACCAGATCATATCTTGGCGGAGGAATATTTTGAAGTGATGGAGTTAAACCTGCATCGTATCTTTTCTTTAATTTTCCTTCAACCATATCATAGACC
>JACAFA010000255.1 GCA_013388525.1 Ignavibacteriaceae bacterium
CCCATTTCATCATTGAACACAGCATTCTCAATTATCGATTTGATTATATCTTTTGCTGTCTTCGCATCATACATTCTGTAAAGTGCAAGCGCAATCATTCCCTGCATATACTTGTTGTTAGTGAGCCAGTACTTCTGTGCCTGACCTTTCCAGTAATCAAAAGCTTCTTTGTGTTTATCATCAACAGGTATATCGAGATAGTAGCTTCTTCCATAAAGATATTGTGCCTGAGTGTAACCGATATTCTTTTTGTCAAGAACTCCATGCTTCTTTATCCATTCATAATCTTCATACATTCTTATGTCAGTGTAGATGACTGCTTTCCTCAGCATTTCCCACGTTACAGAGTTTTCACGAATATCTTTTATACCAAGTCTTTCAAGATGTCCCATTCCAACAACGATGTATTGAGTGATGAAACGGTTTTCAGGAAGTCCCGGGAACCATGGCCAGCCGCCATTTGAATACTGCATCTCCCGCATTTTCTTTTCTGCTCGTTCAAGTTCACCAGCCATCTTTACAAGATCAAACAGAAGTCCGACTCTTCTCTTTCTTTCACTCTCATCCTGCGCATCGAGAACCCAAGGAGTTTCTTCGAGAAGTGCATATTTCAATTCCTGGTTCTTTTCAAGATTAGAGAGAAGTGCATCTTTATCAACTTCTTTCCACGAATCAAAAACTTTTTTGATCTTCGGACTTGAATTTGCAATATGAGTCGCAATACTGTTCGCATAAAATCTGTTAAACACCTGCTCAATGCATTCGTACGGATATTCCATCATATAAGGTAAAGCCTGAATTGCATACCAAGCAGGATTTGCAGTGAACTCAAGTGTAAGATTATAATTCTGCAAAGTTGTGGATTTATTTTCCATCAATTTTTTAAGAAGGAAAGTCTTTGTCTGGTTTCCTCTTACGGGAAGCGGAAGTGTTTCCGTTATAAGCATCCTGTTAATCAAAATCGGAAGAGCATTCTCTTCACCATCAGAGTGTTTTCCTGAAGTTGCAATCACTCTGTACACAATTGCATCAACTTTTCCTAGAGGAACTTTCAGTCTCCAGCTTAAACCTTCGCTCATTCCTTTTTCTGCTGAGAATGATTTTACATTATCGGTATTTTCAAAAAGTGCATCAAAAGGTTTCATTGTGAATGCATCAAACAACTGTAAAGTTGCAGAACCTGAAATTGAACTGTCCGAAAGGTTGCTGACTTTAGCAGTGAAATAAATTTCATCGCCTTCTCTTAAAAACCTCGGAGGATTCGGCATTATCATCAGATCTTTTTGAGTTACAGTTTCATTGTAAACAATTGCACTCTTCAAATCTTTTGTCAGAGCAAATCCCATAAATTTCCAGCGAGTCAATGCTTCGGGCACAGTGAAAGAAATTATTATTTCACCTTTTTCATTTGTTCGTAACTCAGGATAGAAGAAAGCAGTTTCATTCAGATTCTTTCTGAGCGGAACCTCTTCAAAAGATTGCTGCTCAATTTTATCTTTATCACCATTGAGTTTTTTTCTGTCTTCTTCTTTCCCAAGTTTTGATACCGTCAATCCTTCCTTTTCTTCAACAACACCGCTTTGTGCTTCACCATATAAAGAAATCTCATCACTAACAGCAGTTTTTGGCATCATATAATATCTTCCATTACGGTATCCATACCCATATCCATAAAAATAAAATCCAAAGTTGTTGATGTAAGGGTAATACATATAAGGTCTATAGATGTAATCATTCCAGCCTTCGTTGTAAAATGAAGAACTTATACTTTGAAAATTGTTATCTGTAGTCCAGTAATATCGTGAGTAGAAATATGGATGAACATTAAATCCCCAGTAGTTTGCAGCAAAAACATCCAGCGAAGCATCATACATTGAAGCAAGAAGTTCTGCTGCAACTGCATCGCCATCCGGTCCGGATATTTTAAGCTTCCATTCTTCATTCGATCCGGGGAGAAGTTTATTGCGGAAAGTTTCAAAAGTAATTTTCAACTGCTTGTTAGTCCACGAAACAGAAATAACTTTTGAAATTATATACGGCTCGTTATTCACAATAAACGAAATGTGAGCAACAAGATTTCCGCGATACTCTTCTTTAACCGGAATTTCAATTTTCTTTTGCTCATTATCAAGACTGATCCATTCTTTCCTGATTATCTTTCCATCATACTCTAATTCAAAAAGTAGTTTTACATTTTTTTCTGCTGAACCGATGTACAGAATTGCTGTTTCTCCTGGTTCATAACTATCAGCCCCCTCTAAATCTCCCCCTAAGGGGGAGACTTTACTTAAATAAACCCAAACAGCTTCATTTAATGGAGTCTTATATGATTCCGGGTCGAACAGAGTGAAATATTTTTCAAGCTCAACGGGAGTTCCGTTTTTGTCTTTTGTTTTGAGAATCAGTACATACTTACCCGGCTGCCATTCAGGTAAATTCTTGAAAGATATAAACGAGCTGTCAACAGTGATAAAACTGGTTGTGAATTCTTTTCTTTCTTTTTCCCAATTAAAGTATTCATTCTCCTCATCATAAATATCGTGCTGATAAGTTTTATAAAATTCTTCTTTTGTCATCAAGAATTTATCCGGCTTTGACCAAAGTCTGTTTCTGAAAATTCTATCTGGATTTTTTAAGCGATAAACTTCAATCGAAATCGGTGCCGGCTCAAATTGACCGTTAAGATTTGTCGTGGAAACCTGATATCTATCAATTTTATATGAGTTGATGATTTCAGGAATATTAATGTTTGCAACCAGTGCAACATAACCTGCACTCACATAGGTTTGAGCAGAATGGGTTTCACCAGTAACATCAATTACATCTGCATAAACAGTGTAGTTGAAAACTGGTTTTGTTTCTTTCGGCATTGAAAGATCTGGAACTAAATCAAAATCAACTTTGAATTTGCCTTCTTTATCAGTGGTTGTAACTCCGTTTGTAATTTCCATTTCGTTATATCTTCCCCAGAACCAGTTGTAATACCATCTCCATCTGTAATCGTAATATGGAAAATAAACTGTTCGCACGACTCTGTATTTTACATCAACATCATTCAGGTTTGCGCCGGAATAAGTTTTTGCAAATCCTTCAACAGTTACTTTGTCATTTAATGAATAGCTGCCTTTAACTGGCTCAAACTTCACTTCAAACTTTGGACGCTTGTATTCTTCAACTCTGAAATACTGTGAACCGTTTTCATTCGAGATCATATACTGTCCGCCAATCTTTCCAAACGGGATTGTAAACTTTCCGTTAAACGTTCCGTACTCATTTGTCGTGAATGTAGCCTCAGTTATCTTTTGATAGTTGGCATCGTAGAAAGTAACTGTGGTTGTTTGGTTTGTAACAACCTTGTGATCTTTTTTACCATCGGTATTTATCATCAATCCTTTGAAGTAAACAATTTGTCCGGGACGGTAAATTGCTCTGTCGAGATAAAAGAAAGTCGTATTTCTTTTTTGTGGTGTTTCCTGATAGGAGTAAGAATAATAATTCTGAGATTCGAATTTGTCCTTTCCGTTTATAAAAAGAACTTTGTAAGTGTTGTACTGATTATCATCTTTCTTGAATTCAAATCCACCATCACCATCTGTTTTGCCGCTTTTCAGTTTGAAGAATTGGTATTCTCTTTCATCCTGAACATATTTTTGTCCATACACTTCAACGCTAATATTCGAAAAAGGATTTCCTGATTTTCTATCAAGCGCATAAAACAAAACTTTATTTTCACCTGTTTCTTTCCTGATGTAGCTGATATTTGTAACCCACGTTCTGCTGTAACCAACTGCATTTTTTACATAAGTGAATTCAGGATCAGTCCCGACAAGAATCAGAAATTGTCCAACAGATAACGCAGGCATTTTTATTTCAACACTGTGCTGCTGATAATCTTTATCATCCGGAAGATCAACTGACCATTCCTGAAGTGGTTTCTGAGATGCATATCGCTGATAAAGCTTTTGTGCATCCAACTTATTTTTTGTTTGATCTAATGATTCTTGCCACGAAATAATTCGCAGATAAATCTTGTTCACATTCCTATAAGTAATTAAAGAACGAAATGGTTGATCAGGTATATTTCCGTATTCAGTCTGAACACTCAAGCTTTTTTGAAGGATTGTATTCTGAAGCCATCTGCATTCACCTGCACCGAATGTATCAGGATATTTTTCAATAACTGAATTGCAAATCTCAAGAGCTTTTTTAATTTCCCATTTATAATTATCTGAACCGTTTGGATCGTACTTTGCACCTTCACTGTAATGATATTGTGCAATGTTGAATGAAATCAGTGATGAATAAGGAACATCCTGAAATTTCTTTTCCATTTTTGTGATTGCATAGAAATACAAACTATCCTTTTGTGAATTAACACTCTGACTTCTTACAAAATTTATTCTGGCAAGATCGACATCAATCAACGCATCTTTCTCTTTATCATCGAGATGAAATGCTACCAATTGCTGATAAAGCTGGATTGCATAAAACTTAAGTGAAAGAGAATCTTTGGTGGTATAATTGATATCAACAAAATCCGAAGCCTGTGAAAAATCATTATCACTTTTCAACTCAAACTTGTAAACGGGTTGCGTAACTGATGCTTCATCATTAACAAAGAAAGAAAGTGCCTGATGTGCAAGCAGATCATACAAAGTTGGACGGAGATAAGAATGTTCAGCAGTACTAAAAACAAGAATGTCTTCAAATTCTTTAAGTGGAATTTTCTTCAGCTTATCGCTTTCTTCAAGAGAAGCGTGATAATATTTAACAATTTCTTTTATTAGTCTTGCAAGATCCCACGTTTGAAAATCTTCATTATCAAAATTTACTGTTTCAGTTCTCTGCTGAAATCTCCAACGGTTATTCTGGTAATACTGCCAGTAAATGTTTGCAAGAATTGATTTGAGGATTGCATTTGCAGGAAAATCGGCAGTGTCAATTTCAGCTTTTACATCATTGACAATTTTAACGTGACTGTCTTCCTCAATGTAATTCCCGTATTTCAATTTATAAAAAACTGATTTGATGAACTGCGGCTGGTTGTTGTCCTTCTTTGCTGCTTTGTAGATTTCTTCGACAACTTCAAGTGCTGAACGGGTAAGTCCTTGTTGCTCAAGTGAATCAACAGTTTTCCACGCAGATTTATAACCATCTTTGAACTGAAAAGTGAATTCATCATCAGTATCACTATTGAACATATTTACTCCCGGGATTAAGCTTGAAAAAGCTAATAATAAAAAAGTAAGTGGAAAGATCAGTAGAAAAAGATATCGGTTTTTCATTGAAGCTACCTTTATTTTTTTTAATTGAATAAAATTCACAGTAAAATTTTTATAAATGTACTGCTGGTTTTACTTTCAGGAAGTCAATTGGTTCCTGTCCAAAGGACTTCTTTGGAGAAAATGTTTTTTATCTATTGAAATTTAAGGATAAGAGAAGTGAAATGAGACAGAATTGGCGGAAACAGCGGCTAATTATTATGAAAAATATTTGTCATTCCCGCGAACGAAAGTTAATCAGGAATCTGATACTTTTATTCTTCAGATTCCGGACAAGCCGGAATGACAACCAAATTATCCTATTATTTGTGAGTAGTCAGTTTTTCAAACATCTCAATATCTGTTGCCGTTGTAACCTTGAAATTAATCATCGAGCCTTCAACAATATTAATATCAATTCCAAGTTCTTTAATAAGCATTGATTCATCAGTTCCGATAAAATTCTTTTCGTAAGCTTTTTTCATTGCTTTCATCAAATCGCCGTGCTTAAAAATCTGCGGTGTCTGCACATAATACATTTCCGATCTGTCAACATATTCTTCAACTACTTCATCACCTTTCAGCAAAGTGTCTCTTGCTTTCAAACAGACAAGAGCATTTCCCTTTTCTTTTGCAGTGTTTATTGCTTTGGTTAAAATATCATCCGGAAGCAACGGTCGGGCAGCATCGTGAACAGCAATTAAATCATTGTCGTTTGCATTTATTGATTTGAGAGCATTGTGAACAGAATCCTGTCTTTCTTCGCCGCCTTCAACTAGCTGAGAGATTTTTGTGAGGTTGTAATTTTTGGCAATTTTATTCAGGAGTGTATGGTAGGGCTGTTCTGCGGATATAACAATTTCATCGACAAGATTGTTCTTCTGAAAAACTTCGAGAGTGTAAGCAATAAGTTCTTTACCGTGAAAGCGGATGTACTGTTTGGGAGTTTCAGTACCTCCTCTTTTTCCTTTTCCCCCTGCGGGAATTACAGCGTA
>JACAFA010000237.1 GCA_013388525.1 Ignavibacteriaceae bacterium
AGTGAAATCATATCAGGTAAACCAGTTTATAAACATTATAAATGAATTTAATTTGAGATTAGACAGATGAAAACACAAGATTATCATATTAATGTTTTTTACAGTGAAAAAGACAAGTGTTACGTTGCCGATATTCCTGATTTAAAATATTGTACTGCTTTCGGTGATACACCTCAGGAAGCGTTAAAAGAAGTAATAATTGCAAAGAAAATTTGGCTCCAAACTGCCAAAGAAGAAGGGATGAAAATTCCACTACCGAAATATAAAGCTCCATATTTACGTCCTCGTACTAAAAGTTCAATTATAAGGAACACGGTTTAATCAATGGAAAAAATTCTTCTCCCCGATATAAAAGATTTTCACTTAATAGATGTTTACGTTTCCAACGGCGGATACAATGCTGTAAAGAAAGCTTTCGCTCAGACTCCTGATGACATAATAGACCAGGTAAAAAAATCGGGTTTGAGAGGAAGAGGTGGTGCAGCATTTCTAACAGGGTTAAAGTGGAGCTTTATGCCAAAGACCACAGATAAACCAAAATATCTCTGTGTAAACGGTGATGAAAGTGAACCGGGTTCCTTCAAAGACAGACAAATATTTGAATTCAACCCACATCAGATGATTGAAGGAACGATAATAACTTGCTATGCAATCGGAGCGAAAGTAGCATACGTTTATATCAGAGGTGAATATCACAAGTGGATAAAACTGCTACAAAAAGCAATTGACGATGCTTATGCAAAAGGATTTCTCGGCGAAAAGATGAAAGAAACTTTTGGAACAAATTTCACGTGCGATATATACATTCACAAAGGTGCTGGTGCTTACATTTGCGGCGAAGAATCATCATTGATGAATTCATTGGAAGGGAAGAGGGGATATCCAAGAGTAAAACCTCCATTCCCTGCACAGAATGGTTTATGGGGATGTCCAACTACAATTAACAATGTTGAAACGATTGCAAACGTTCCGAAGATAATTGAGAAAGGCTGGGAATGGTTTTCTAAAATCGGACATCCCAAACATCCCGGTACTTTGTTATTTGGAGTAAGCGGACACGTTAACAAGCCCGGCGTTTATGAACTTCCAACTGGCACACTTCTAACTGATATTATTTACAATTACGCTGGCGGAGTTCCCAACAATAAAAAAGTTTTGTGTGTTATTCCCGGCGGTACGTCAATGCCTCCGATTCGTGGTGATAAATTAGAAGGTGTAAGAATGGATGCCGAATCACTTAAAGAAGTTGGTTCTGCGATTGGAACGGGTGGCGTAATAGTAATGGATGAAGATACTGATTTAGTAAAAGTTTTAGCAAGAATAGCGCACTTCTATCACCACGAAAGCTGCGGACAATGCACTCCCTGCCGCGAAGGAACCGGCTGGCTGGAAAGAATCTTGAAAAGAATTATTGCCGGAAAAGGCTCAACGAGTGATCTCGATTTACTTATCACAGTTGCAAACCAGATTGAAGGCAACACTATTTGCGCACTTGGTGAGGCTGCTGCCTGGCCGGTTAAGTTTATGGTTGAAAGATTCAGAGATTATTTTGAGGCGAGAGTAAGCAAAGAAATAAGTCTGCCAATTGCAAATAAAGTCCACTCGATGAGAGAAACCGCTTTCCCGCTTGCGGATGTGAAAAATTAAATAAAAAATCCTCTTCAATTAAAGAGGATTTATATTGTTGGCTAAATATAAAATTACTTACTGACCAAAAGTTCTTGCACCCAACTCTCTATCGAGCATCAGTCTCACCGAAACGGCGAGCCTCGACAAGTATACAATCCACTTTTATTGTCGCCGATCATTCCAAGTCTATGAATAATTTCTTCTACTGTATTCTCTTCTTCAACCTGTTCCGTAACAAACCATTGCGGGAAGTTGTTAGTTGTTAAATGATCAGTCGGTTAAGTTTGAACATAGACCATGCTTTTAACTTCCCGTTTAGATGCTATACTCTTCTGATGCACTTTTAATCTTTCAATCTCGTGAAGCGTATCAGCGGTCAGGTAGCTTTCGCCACAATTAGGGCAATAAACAACAGGTACATTTTCAATTAGTAAAATGCTTTTGCCTTTACCGTATGTCCTGGGTAAACGTTTTACCCTGGCACCTTCTTTTCCACATATATCACATTTCATAATAATAACATTTTTTAATTATTGAATTAAATATACCGTGATAATAACCAATTTTCCAGTAGGACTGATTTTTGTTATAAGTTCTATTGGCTTTCCGGATTTACTTACTCCGGAGATTCGATATTTCCATTCCCCGGTTACTTTGTCTTTTTGGCGTTCTAAAATTCTTCCAGCTAAAATACAATTTTCAATATCAAGTATATGAATTCCATCAGCATCCTTTTCTTCATCCGCGTGAATGGTCATTACATATTGGCGCGACAGAACTTTTTCTTTTATCAGATTTAGGATTCGGTCAAACATTAAATTTGTCTAGTTTGCTGTCAAAATTATTTAATTACCAGCGGCTCTGGCACCCAATTCTTTGTCCAGCATATACAAACCCCCTTTATTATCGCCAATCATTCGAGCAATGAATCATTTCTTCATCCTGCTGTTGCTCTTGCACCTAATTCCTTATCTAACATATACAGACCACCCTTGTTGTCGCCAATCATTTCAAGCTTGTGAATTATTTCTTCTACAGTATTTTCTTCTTCAACCTGCTCTGTTACAAACCACTGCAAGAAATTATTTGTTGCATAGTCTTTGGATTGCATTGCAAGGTCAACAAGTTTGTGGATTAGTCCCGTAATTTTTTTCTCGTGAGCTAAAGTATCTTTGAATGTCTCCATCACAGATTTCCAGCTTGTCTTTGCTGCTCCAATTTGTGTTAAAGTAACTTGACCACCGGTTTGGATAATAAAAGCATAAAACTTCATCGCGTGTCCGTATTCTTCCTGCGACTGAATCTTGAACCAGTTGGCAAATCCTTTCAAATTTTGCTCTTCAAAGTATGCAGCCATTGATAAGTATAAATATGATGAATAGAATTCTTCATTTAAATGCTTATTAAGTGCGTCCTGCATTTTTTTAGATAACATTTTTAACCTCTTTCTTAGTTTATTTTTTTATAATGATTTTCTGCAAATATAATGAAAGTGAATTAAACTCTTGACTAAAACAAAATTGGGAATTACAGGGTTCACAATTATTAAAGATATCTTCACCAAATAAAGAATTTCTTTGTGATTCTTTGAGGCTTTATGCCTTTGTGGCTAAAATAGTCTTAAATGGTAATTGCCTCAAAGACTCTAAGACACAAAGTTGAAAATACAATAAGTTACTATCTGATTTCTTTATAAAATAAATTTTGTGATGCACCACATTCTACCATAATTTTAAATTGAAAATGCCTGTCACTTTCGCTAACTTTGTTGAGTTTTTTCAATTCAAATCTTATAATCAAGGAGTTAATAAAATGGCTGTAAAAGTAGCAATAAATGGATTCGGAAGAATTGGTCGTCTTGTTCTGCGCGCAATGGCAGATAAAGGTGTTTTAGGAAAAGATATAGATATCGTTGCCGTGGTCGATGTTGTCAACGATGCGAAATATTTTGCTTACCAGTTGAAATATGATTCTGTTCACGGGACTTTCAAAGGTGAAATAAGCTCAAAGAAAAGTAAATCTGATTTAGAAGTCGATGACATACTCGTAATTAATGGCGAAGAAACAAAATGTATTCTCGCAACAAAAGATCCATCACAGCTTCCGTGGAAAGAGTTGGGTGTTGATATTGTAATTGAATCAACCGGATTATTCACTGATTCAGAAAAAGCAAAAGGACATCTAACTGCCGGTGCGAAAAAAGTATTGATTTCAGCTCCGGGTAAAGGTGATGTAAAGACAGTTGTAATGGGCGTTAATGATGATGAACTGAAACCCGAACACAAAATTATTTCTAATGCATCGTGCACAACTAACTGTCTGGCTCCTGTTGTTCACGTTTTATTGAAAGAAGGAATAGGAGTTGAAGTTGGAATTATGACAACTATTCACGCATACACGGCAACTCAAAAAACTGTTGACGGTCCTTCGAAGAAAGACTGGAGAGGCGGAAGAGCTGCTGCAATAAATATTATTCCTTCAACAACTGGTGCTGCAAAAGCTGTTGGTGAAGTTCTACCTTCAACAAAAGGTAAGTTAACAGGAATGTCATTCAGGGTGCCGACAGCAAACGTTTCTGTTGTTGATCTTACTTTCCGTTCAGTTAAGGATACTTCAATAAAAGAAATTGATGAGCTGCTGAAAAAAGCTTCGAAGACTTATATGAAAGGAATTCTCGGTTATACAGAAGAAGAACTCGTTTCAACGGATTTCAACCACGATGAGCGTTCTTCAATTTATGATTCACTTGCAACAATGCAGAATAATTTCAAAGATGAAAAACGATTCTTCAAAATTGTTACCTGGTATGATAACGAATGGGGTTATTCAAATAGATGTGTTGACTTACTGATGAAAATGACAAAAATGTAATTGATCGAAATTAATTTATTAGAAATAAATTCTGACATAATAATGGCATTAATATGAATAAACTTTCAATTGATAAAGTAGAACTAAAAGATAAACGAGTTCTTGTCCGTGTTGATTTCAATGTACCGTTGGACGAGAAACTACATGTAACTAATGACATCAGAATAGCTGAATCATTACCAACCATAAAAAAAATAATTAGCTCTGGTGGTAAAGCAATTCTGATGAGTCATCTGGGAAGACCAAAAGGTGAACGAAAACCAGAGTTCAGTTTGAAGCCAGCCGCAGAAAGATTGAGCAAGTTGATTGGTAAAACAGTTAAGCTCGCTCCCGATTGTATTGGTGCGGAAACTGAAAAGATAGTAAATGAAATGAAATCAGGAGATGTAGTTCTTCTGGAGAACCTTCGCTTCCACAAACAGGAAGAGAAGAACGATCCGGACTTTGCAAAGCAATTGGCAAACCTTGGTGATGTTTACATCAACGATGCATTTGGCAGCGCTCACAGAGCTCATGCCTCAACTGAAGGTGTTACGAAATATATTAAAACTTGTGCTGCTGGTTACCTAATGCAAAAAGAACTGGATTATTTGGGAAAGGCACTTGCTAATCCTAAAAGACCGTACACTGCAATTCTTGGTGGTGCGAAAATTTCTGGCAAGATTGATGTGATAAATAATCTACTCGATAAAGTTGATACACTTATTGTTGGCGGTGGAATGGCTTTCACTTTCTTTAAAGCACAGGGTTTGGAAATTGGTAAATCCCTTCTTGAAGCAGAAAAACTTGATCTTGCAAAAGAGCTCCTAGAAAAAGTTAAGTCAGGCAAATTAAAATTCTTACTTCCCGTTGATGTTGTTGTTGCAGATGAATTCAAAAACGAATCGCCTTTGATAGTTGTAGATGTTGATAAAATTCCTGCTGACAAAATGGGATTGGATATAGGGCCTAAATCAATTAAGTTATTTTCGGATGAATTACTCAAATCGAAAACTATAGTATGGAACGGACCGATGGGAGTATTTGAAATGCCGAATTTTGCAAAAGGAACTTTTGCCGTTGCAGAAGCGCTTGCAAAAGCTACTGAAAACGGAGCTATAACAGTTATCGGTGGTGGTGATTCGGCAGCTGCAATAGCGGATGCTGGACTTGAAAAAATGGTTTCGCACGTCTCGACAGGAGGTGGTGCTTCTCTTGAATTTCTAGAAGGAAAAGTACTTCCTGGTGTTGAAGCATTGACCGAAGCAAAATAAATGATATGAATCAGGAGTCTTATTGAACAATTCTTATAGACCATTTGGTGGATTTAGTGTATTCCCACCGGTGATTAAAAATCTTTTAATCATCAATGTAGCTGTATTTTTTATTCAGATGTTAGCTGAAAATCTTTTACTTGGTGGTGTCAGGCTTGGACTTTTACTCAATGTATGGTTCGCTCTCAATCCAATCTATGAAGGATTCAACTTTCAGATTTGGCAGCTTATTACCTATCAATTCATGCACGGAGATTTCTGGCACATATTCTTTAATATGTTGATGCTTTATATGTTTGGCATGGAGATTGAAAATATTTTAGGCTCAAAGAAGTTTCTTATTTTTTATTTATTTTGTGGGATCGTGGCAGGTTTGACACAACTTTTTATTTCACCGCTGTACTCCGGCCCTGCTGTAACAATTGGTGCTTCTGGTGCAGTCTTTGGGGTTATGATTGCGTTTGCTCTTATGTTTCCAGACCGTTATTTATTGCTTATAATACCACCAATACCGGTAAAAGCTAAATATCTGGTCGTTTTTATTTTACTTGCATATAATGTATTCCCTCTTTTATCCGGTGACAAAAGTAATATAGCATATCTGGCTCATCTTGGAGGTGCTCTAGCTGGATTCTTATTCATAATGTTTGATAAGAACATCGATGTCCCGCTAAAGCGAATGTGGAATTTATCTTCAGGATATCGATCGCGAGGTCAATTTAAAAATCCATTAAACGATTTTGCTGATAAATTCAGACGGAAAAAGGTAGACATCGAAGACGCTGATTATTATGATATAAATCAGAAAAAAGAAGGTGAAGAAATAACACAGGCTGAGATTGATGCAATACTTGATAAGATAAGTGAATCGGGTTATCAGAATTTAACTGAACGTGAGAAGCGAATTCTTTTTGAAGCAAGTAAGAAGATGAATTGAATCAAACAATTAAAAATTAAAAATTGAAAATTAAAAATTATAAAAACTTTCCCAGTCTTGACTCAGACCAAAAACTAACTGTCAACAATCACACATTCAGGATTTAACGCTTGTTTGAATGAGAATAATACATTATAAATTTTTAGCTATATCGTTACTTTTTATCCTCTCCGCCTGCGATAAAGGACCACCAATTCCTGAGGAAAAATTTAGAAAAATTTATGTTGATTTATTAATAGTGCAGGATACAACAACTGCTGAAATATTTTCTCTTGATTCAATTAAGACACTCGTCTTTACAAAACACAACATCTCATCAGAACAGTATGATGAAACAATAAATTACTATAACTCAAAACCTGAAAGATGGGTGGCTTTTTTTGACAGCACTACTGCTTATGTTGAGGCTTTAAGGAAGAAAGCGGAGTAGCGGATTTTATTTTTGCCACGGCAATTCTTATTTCAGGATATGTAATGTGCGATGGCAGTCTTTCCTTCAAATCTTTCAGATTATCAAAACCTTTTTCTGCTTCTTCCTGAATTAATTTCTTTACATCTTTTTTAATAACTGAAGAAATATCTGTATCAGGCTCAAACTCAACTATTGTTTCGATCTGCATTGAAATAATTGCTTCGGAAAGTTTTCTTGTCTCTGCAATTTCCTTAAGAGTATATTTTTTTTTAAGAAGCTTTTTGGTTTCTACAATATTAGCCGGAAGTTCCTGTATCTTTTTGTAATCCGGTTTTCGTATTTGCTCCGGTTTATATGAAGAAATTACCTCCAGGAAATCATTTCCAAGTTTGTTAAACATTCTGCTGTTAAATCCATTGATGTTCAACAATTCAAATTTATTTCTAGGTTGAACTCTTGCCACTTCGCGTAAAACATTATCGGGACAAATCAGATAACCTGACTGCATAAATCTATCGGCTGCTTTTTTGCGTACCTCACGAAGCTGATTAAAAAGATATAGTTCATCATCATAATTCTTCGGTTCTTTTTCGCTCCTGATTACATCAGATCCCATATCATCTTTAACTTCTTCAGCTTTGGGCAAACTCAAATAGTTTCGTTTGCCTGCACTTTTCAAAATTTTTCCTTTTGAAATCTGCAGAGATATTACACCTTTAATTTCTGCTGTTGTATATTTTTTACAAGCACCGAAGTACCTGAACATAACAGCGCTCTCTTTAACTTTTTCACCCCGCAGCACGTTAACCAAAAAATTTTCCGGGATTTCTTCTTTTGCTTCCATCAGTGTTTCAAGAATCATTTCAGAAAGAT
This sequence comes from Ignavibacteriaceae bacterium, assembly GCA_013388525.1. The sequence continues at coordinate 7,976 of JACAFA010000237.1, forward strand.
ATGTTGCTGATGTGTCTTTTAATTTTCCTGTAGAAGTACAGTTATCACACTTTTGACACTTGTAATCTGTTACGTTTTCACCAAAGTAGTTTAAAATGTTTTTGAAGCGGCATTCATTCGTAAAAACAAACTCGAGCATTTTGTCAAGTTTGTGCTGAGAGTTAAGATAGCTTTCGTTTATTAATTTATAATTCAAAATTAATTTCTCGGCTTCAACTCTTTGAGTTGTCAGAATAATAGTTTCTTTTGCTATTGCCTGATTAAAAGAAATAATTCCAATGTTATCAAGAACATTCATTGAGTCAAGAAAAGTTTGTTCGGGAATTAATAATTTATTGGCGAGTTGAACAGTTGAAATCTTTACGTTAGAAGTGAATAGTGAACTTCCAAATTCACGAAGCAATGAAATTATGATATTTGCCAGTTCATGGTAACTGGAATCCCGGATAAATCGTTTCAGTTTATCTTTATCATATAAAATTTGTACTGTATCCTTTTTATCATATTCAGATACACGGCGAATGTATCCTGAATTTTCCAGATGTTTGAGAGTTGAGTGAAGAAGTCCTGACGAAACCTCGACTCCGGTATATTTCGAAATATAATCTCTGTCAACAATTAATTCTTTATCAGTTATACTGCCAACAGCAATTCGGCTGTAATCACAAATCGCTTTATAAACTTTTTGAATCAAATCTTTGTTAGGATGAGAGTTCGAAATAAAAAAGTTTTGAATTGCAAGATCAGCTTCATCGTGCAGCAGAAAACAAAAAGATTCTTTACCATCACGTCCGGCTCTTCCAATTTCCTGGTAATAACTTTCAATCGAACCCGGCGTATTGTAGTGAATGATTAGCCTGATATCAGGTTTATCAATTCCCATCCCGAATGCATTAGTGGCTGCAATTATTTCAGTGTTACCTTGAATAAATTCTTCCTGAACTCTCCTTCTTTCAGGTGCAGTTAATCCTGCATGGTAATAATTGCAATGAATTCCTTTCAGATTCAGAAATTCTGCAACCTCTTCAGCTTTTTTTCGTGAAGTCGTATAAATGATTGCAGGACCGCTTATTTCTTTTAGCAATTCATAGCTTTTTTCTTTTTTCTTTTTTGTGTGAATTATACGAAGATGAAGATTTTCCCTTTCAAAACCGCGAACGAAGATTTTAGGTTCCTTAAATCCAAGTTGCGTAACAACATCTTCTCTCACTTCGGGAGTAGCTGTAGCAGTGAACGCAGAAACTTTCTTTACTCCTATATGGTCTATAAATTCCTTTATCTTCAAATAGCTTGGTCTGAAGTTGTGTCCCCATTCACTTATGCAATGAGCTTCATCAACAAAAAGGTTTTTGGGTTTTAAATCCTTTATTCTCTCGGCGAACTTTAAGCTCTCTGTTTTTTCAGGGGCAAGATAAAGTAATTTTATACTGCCCAAAGAAATTTTATTCAGCACTTGTTCCGTTTCGGAGAAACTCATAGTGCTGTTTATGAAAGCAGCAACTTCTTTTTTCCTGTTTAGGTTGTCAACCTGATCTTTCATTAAAGCTATAAGTGGAGAGATTACAATGGAAAAATTTTCCGATAAAAGTGCAGGTATCTGGTAACATATTGACTTACCGGCTCCTGTTGGAAGTACAACAAGCACATTGTCGTAGTTGATAACAGCTTCGATTATTTCAAGCTGTCCGGTTCTGAAATTATCATAACCAAAGAATTCCTGCAATATTTTAAGCGGGGTATAGTTCATCGGTATCTTTTTTGCTTGTTAAATCTTCTTTATAAGATTATCTTTCATTTAAGTTATTATTAAAATAAATTCTAAAAATCATTTTACTCAAAATATATTCAAAAAATCAATTCTGAACATAACCTTCAAAATAATTTCACATTAGATTTAAACAATAAGGAGTTTAATAATGAAAGTATTTTTTTATTTGATTCTTTTTCTTATAGTAGCTGATAATAGTTTACCGCAGACTACTTATACAGACATCCTAATAGAAAATTCTGTTTACTCTGAAGCTCCGGCAGAGATACAGCAGACCAAACCATTTATCCGGCAAAGATGGTTTTTTGAACAGCGTGCTTATCCAAATAATTTTATTCCGCAGGATGCGTATGCAAATGCAATGATTCAACGTGATGAGCTGCGAATTCAAAATGCTGACAGAATACCTGCTATTAATTGGGTAAGTCTTGGGCCAACACCAGGCTATTATTTTAGTTATGGTAATATTTCTTCACGGGTTGTAACCGGAGCATATCATCCAACAAATCCCTCCACAATTTATATCGGACCGGCAAACGGTGGTGTTTGGAAATCAACAGACAGCGGAGTTAACTGGACTCCTTTAACTGATGATCAGCCTTCGATGTCTATGGGCGCAACTGCAATTGATCCTACTAATCCAAATATTATTTACGCAGGAACAGGCGAAGCAACTTACAGCGGTGCTTCATATTACGGCAGAGGTTTATTAAAATCTACTGATGCAGGTGCAACCTGGCAGCATATTACAAGCGGATTGCCATCATCATCATATTTTTCAAGAATCAAAATTCGTCCGAATCATCCAAATGAAATTTTAGCCGCACTCGGTTCTTCGGGTTTGTACAGAAGTACGAATTACGGAGTTAACTGGACTACGTTAGTTGGTGGCAGATGTGATGATGTAGTTTTCACTTTTACCGGTGATACAGCATTTGCGGTTGGTTCCGGAATTGGTTTCAGAAGGTCAGTGGATGGTGGTCAAACATTTAATGCATTCGGAACCGGTTTGGGCACAGGAACAAGAACTCACTTTGATCTTTGTTTATCACAGCCAGCTTTTATGTATGCTTCAGTTCACGTTAGTGGAAATGTTAATCTATATAAGTCAACTAATTTCGGTGCTAACTGGGCTCAGCTGACAACTACTACCGCATTTCAAAATCAGGGAGGACAGGCCTGGTACGATTTGTATTGCAGAGTTAATCCGGTAAATCCAAATCTGGTTTATGTCGGAACAATTGATATCTGGCGTACAACAGATGGAACAACTTTTAATAATATAACAAACGGTTATTCCGGTGGTTATGTTCATGTTGATCAACACTTTCTATTTTTCCATCCAACCGATCCGAATACAATTATGTCCTGTAATGACGGAGGAATCTGGTTATCCACAAACAGTGGAACCACTTTTACGAATCTGAATCAGAATCTTACTTTAACACAATTTTACCGTATTGCTGCGAGTCCTTTTACTCCAAGCCGTATTTTAGGTGGAACACAGGATAATGGAACCCAACAAACGTATTCAGCTTTAAACTGGGCTGCAGCTTATGGTGGTGATGGAGGTGAGGTTTGTTTCAATCCTTTCAATTCAAACTTTATTCTTGGCGAAACTCAGAACGGCGGAATATTCAGAACAACTAATGGCGGTACAACATGGAATAGCGCGACGAGTGGAATAACTACAAGTGAAAATGTTGCCTGGGTTGCACCTATAATTGCACATCCAACTGTTGATGGTACATTTTATACAGCAAGACAAAGAGTATATCGATCAACAAATAACGGTGGAGCGTGGACTGCAGTTTCACCTAATGTAAATGGCTCGAGCGCTGTTAGAGAGATGGCAATAAGTAAATCCAATCCTTCTGTTTTATATGCAACCACAGGTTCCAATATCTTTCTATCAACTGACGGCGGCGCTAATTTTACTAATAAAACAAGCGGGCTGCCCGGCAGAACAATCACATCTGTAAATATTCATCCGGCTGATGAGAATATTGCACTATTAACTTTTTCAGGGTTTGGAACTAATAAAGTTTACAAAACAACAAATATGGGAACAACGTGGTTCAGCATAAATGGAAATTTACCCGATTCACCGGTCAATGATGGATTTATTTATACCTACGATGCACTAAATCCTAACACTTATTTTGTTGCTACAGATATTGGTGTATTCTTAACTCAGGATAACGGAACAAGTTGGGTTGAGCTTCCGAATAATCTGCCAAACACAGTTATTATGCATCTGGATTATTCACCTTCAAATCAAATGATGAGAGCCGGAACTCACGGAAGAGGTGTTTATGAAGCTTTCATAGATTTAAACGTACCTGTTGAACTTTTATCATTTACAGCAGAAACAGGAGTAAATACAATTACTCTAAACTGGACTACAGCAACGGAAACAAATAACCTCGGTTTTGAAATTGAAAGAAAACTGAAAAATCAGGAGTGGCTAACTGTTGCATTTGTAGAAGGTAAAGGAACAACAACGGAAATCCAGAATTACAGCTATATTGATGATTATTCTTCATTACCATACGAAGGAACTGTATTATACAGATTAAAGCAAATTGATTATAATGGATCATTTGAATATTCGGAACAGGTTGCTGTTAATCTGACATTTATTCCGTCAGATTATTATATATCACAGAATTATCCGAATCCATTTAATCCCTCCACGACAATAAAATATTCTTTGCCTGTTGAAAGTCAGGTAAAAATTAATATCTATAATGCACTTGGTGAAACAATTGAAGAATTAGTTTCTCTGATGCAAAGTCCGGGAAACTATGAAGTAACGTGGAATGCACAAAACTATTCGTCGGGAATTTATTATTACTCATTTGAAGTAAACAGTACTGATGGTTCTCAATCCCACCGTGAGATGAAGAAAATTGTCTTCCTCAAGTAAACAATTGATCTGAGAGTATTCTTTTAAGGGATGTAAGATTTTGCATCCCTTATTTATTTCTTTTTGAATTTCAAATTTTATTTAATAATTATTTAATCCAACTTATCACTTATTACCTGTTTTTCCACTGTTAAAACATCAATATTATCCTTAATTTTGTAATATCTTTTAGTGTTAAGATTAAATACGATTACTTTAATTACATCAATGACTATCCTCTGAATTAATCACACAAAGCTCTCAAAGAATAAAATTATAAAGGTAAACATAAATGTCGGATAAAGAATTAAAACTTGAAGATTTATTAAAATCTTCACCTAAAATGGATGATAAGGATGCAGTAAAAGAGATTGCCATTATCGGTGCCGGAGTGATGGGGCGCGGTATTGCACAAACCATTTCATCAGCAGGAATGGATGTTTTATTGATAGAAAAAAACGATAAGAAATTAAAAGAAGCAAAGGCGATGCTTTCTGATTTTATTGATCGTGAAATAAAACGCTGGGCTATGACAAAGTCTGAGAAGAAATCAATTTTAAGCCGTATTGTTTGGGATACTACGTTTGATAATATTGCCGATCGTGATTTGATTATTGAAGCTGTGGATGAGGATTTTGATCTGAAGGTGAATATCTTCACACAGCTTGATAAAAAAGCAAAAAAGGATTGCATATTCGTTTCTAATACTTCCACATTAAGTTTAACAAAACTCGCAGAAGCAACCAGCAGACCGGATAAAATAATCGGGCTTCACTTTTTAAATCCGGTACCTAAAATACCTGTGGTTGAAGTTGTTAAATGCTTGCATACTTCGAATGAAACAATAGCAAAAGTTAAAACCTTTGTCTCAAATATCGGTAAGACACCCGTTGAAGTTTACGAATATCCTGGTTTTGTTACCACAAGAGCAATCGTTCCTTTATTGAACGAAGCTATGCATATCTTAATGGAAGATATCGCAACTGCAAAAGATATTGATACTGCAATGAAGCTCGGGTACAATTTTCAGCAGGGTCCTCTTGAAATGGCAGATAGTATGGGTTTGGATGAAGTTCTTGCATGGATGGAAACCCTCTGGCAAACACTCGGTGAAGCCAGATATCGTGCCTGCCCTATTTTGCGCAAGCTTGTTCGTGAAAGAAAATTGGGAAAGAAAACAGGAGAAGGTTTCTATAAATATGATGAAAACGGAAATATCATCGCATAATTTTATTAATAATTAGAAAAGAAAAATAAGATGAAAGTACTTGTATTAAATTGCGGAAGCTCATCAATTAAATATCAACTAATTGAAACTGATACAGAAACTGCTCTGGCAAAAGGCATTGTTGACCGGATAGGTATGAGCGGTGCTGTTTTATCACACTCAAGACAAGACGGAGATAGTATTAAGATTGCCGGTGAAATACTCGATCATCAGATGGCAATTGAATATGTCATTGCAATACTTTTAAGTAAAACACATGGTGTAATCAGGGACATTAAAGAAATTGATGCAGTCGGTCATCGTGTTGTGCACGGAGGTGAATCATTTACCGGTTCAGTATTAATTAATAATGAAGTCATTAAAGTTCTTCAGGATAATATTGAACTTGCACCCTTGCATAATCCTCCGAACATAAAAGGTATACAGGCGGTTACAAGACTTTTACCTGATACTCCGCAGGTTGGAGTTTTCGATACTGCATTTCATTCAAAAATGCCTCCCCGATCTTATCTGTACGGTATTCCTTATGAATTATATAAGAAGCATAAAATAAGAAGATATGGTTTTCATGGAACTTCGCATCTTTATGTTTCGCAGAAAGCTGCTGAAATGATGGGAAAGGATGTTAGTCAGCTTAAAATTATTACGGCACATCTTGGTAATGGCTGTAGTATGGCTGCAGTTAACAATGGAATTTCAATAGACACAACTATGGGTTTTACTCCACTTGAAGGTTTATTAATGGGAACGAGAAGCGGAGATCTTGATCCATCTTTAATTCTGTACATTATGGGGAAAGAAGGTTTATCGCTTAATGAAGCCGGAACACTATTGAATAAGCATTCCGGTTTGATCGGTATAAGCGGAGAAAGCAGTGATATGAGAGAAATATTAGCATCAGTAAAGGATGAACAGAAGAGAGCTATTTATGCATTTGAGGTATTCTGCTACAGGATAAAAAAATACATTGGAGCTTACACAGCTGCAATGGATGGTCTTGATGCTTTGGTTTTTACGGGTGGTATTGGTGAAAATGCAGTTGAGGTTAGAGAAGAAGTTTGTAAAAATATGGAGTACCTTGGCATTAAGCTTGACAGGCTTAAAAATGAGAATCGTGAAGTGCAAATATCCGATAATTCATCAAAAGTTAAGGTATTTCGTATTCCTACTAATGAAGAGCTGGTGATTGCTCTGGATACTGCAAAAATTGTTAGCAAATCAGTTTAGAAATTAGAATAAATACTTTATTTTAATTCCTGCTAATCACATTATCTTTAATTTAACTCATCAGGTATGAGATGGATACCGGTTTAAAGGATAAAAATGTTCTTATCACAGCTTCAAGTATGGGAATAGGAAAAGCTGTTGCAGAAGTATTTGCTGAAGAAGGTTGCAGAGTTGCTATTTCATCACGATCAAAAGAAAATCTTTTATCTACTGCTAAGGAGATTAAGGAAAAATATTCTATTGAACCTTTCTGGTCTGTTTGTGATCTGAACAAACAAAAAGACATTGAGAATACTTTCACAGCCGTTGTAGAACAATATGGAAGTGTAGATATTTTAGTAAACAACAGTGGCGGACCTGTTCCCGGTCTGTTTCTTGAGCTCGATGAGGAAGATTGGAACTTAGCGTACGAACAGGTATTACTTAGCGCTGTCCGTTTTTCAAAACTTGTTCTGCCCGGAATGATGGCAAAAAGTTGGGGACGAATTATTAATCTTACTTCAATTTCTGTAAAGCAGCCGGTAGATAATCTGGTTCTGTCTAACTCACTTCGTGCCGGAGTAACAGGATTCACGAAAACTTTGAGCAATGAAGTTGCCAAGTATAATATCACGGTAAATAATGTTGCACCAGGAATGACTTTAACAAGACGTTTATATGAACTTGCTGTTGTTGAAGCAAAAGAAAAAGGGAAGTCTCACGAAGAAATTCTTGTTGAAATGTCAAAACGAATACCTATGAACCGGCTTGCAAGACCTGAGGAAATTGCTTCTGTGGTTTTGTTTCTTGCATCAAGGCAGGCAAGTTATATAACCGGTGTTACAATTAATGTTGATGGCGGTTATGTAAAAAGTTTATATTAATATTTATCAATAAAAATGAAACATCAATTAGAAATTATTGTCCCTCCCGAAAAGATTCACGAAGAAGGTTTCTTTCGTTACATTGCTTCAAGAAAACTTGGAGTTAAACCATCTGATATTACGAAAATTGTTCCAGTACGAAGATCAATTGACGCCCGGAGGAATCCCATCTATAGAATTTTTGTGGATGTATATATTGGTGAAACTCCGGCTGATAACAAACCGGTTTATTCTTATAATCCTGTCAATAAAAAAAAGAAAGTTATAATCGTTGGATTTGGATCAGCGGGGATGTTTGCTGCTTTACATCTCATTGAACTTGGTATAATGCCAGTTATTATTGAGAGAGGAAAGGATGTTCAAAAAAGGAGGAGAGATTTACGATCGCTTGTACGAGAACAAATTGTTAACCCCGATTCCAATTATTGTTTTGGTGAAGGCGGTGCAGGTACTTATAGCGATGGCAAGCTTTATACGAGAGCAGTAAAAAGAGGAAATGTTTCAAAAGTTCTGGAAATATTTGTTCAGCATGGCGCTCAACCTGATATAATGATTGATACACATCCTCACATTGGCTCAAACAAATTACCAAAAATAATTGAATCAATCCGGCAAACTATTCTCAACGCCGGTGGTGAAATACATTATGACTCAAAGGTTACGGATTTTATTATAAAGAATGAAAAACTCAGGGGTGTTGTTGTTAATGCTGATAAAGAATTTTTAGCAGATGCTGTGATACTTTCTGCCGGTCACTCTGCAAGGGACATTTTTTATCTTCTCGATAAATCTAAATTAAAGATAGAAGCTAAACCTTTTGCAATGGGCGTCCGGATTGAACATCCGCAGCCATTAATAAACGAAATACAATATCATTCAAAAATAAAACCTGAAAACCTTCCGGCGGCAGTATACAATCTTTCAACAAATATAGAAGGTGCAGGAGTGTATTCATTTTGTATGTGTCCCGGTGGAATTATTGTTCCTGCAATGACAGCACCAGATGAAATAGTAGTTAATGGTATGTCAATGTCCAGAAGAGATTCTCCCTTTGCTAATTCAGGACTTGTTGTTGAAATAAAAGAGGAAGACTGGAAAAAAGAAGGTGATACTTCTCCTTTCGCTGCACTGAAGCTTCAACAGAAGATGGAACACCTGGCATTTAAGCTTGCTGGTAATTCTATTTCAGCACCAGCACAAAAAGCCACTGATTTCGTTGAAGGAAAATTTTCTCAGATATTACCGAAAACTTCCTACATACCCGGTCTTACTTCTACAAGGCTGGATGAAGAACTTCCTCAGTTTATTGTAGTAAAATTGAAAAAAGCTTTGAAAGAGTTTAACAGAAGAATGGGCGGTTATCTTAGTGATGAAGCAGTTTTAGTTGGCGTGGAAACCAGAACGAGTTCTCCTGTAAGAGTTCCAAGAGACAGAGAAACTTTTATGCACGTTGAGTTAAAAGGATTATTCCCTTGCGGCGAAGGTGCAGGTTATGCTGGTGGTATAGTTTCATCTGCAATTGATGGTGAAAATTGCGCTGATGCAGTGAACAACTATCTGAAATAGTTTTCTTTAGCTGGCGATTATAACAAGCAGCAATAAAACAAGAATAATTTCGATATTATTTTAAAATTTCAACTTCTTCGGGAATGTTTAACAACATTACACATCCAGTCTTGCTCCAAACAGCGTGCTTTCCGTCCGGGGGAGTGTAGAGGTAATCACCGGCTGCTAAATTACTATTTCCGAATTTCACTTCTCCTTCCAGAACAAATACTTCTTCACCTTTAGGATGATTATGAGCAGGGTAAGTTGCCCCAGGTTCAAACCTCAACATAATTGTTGGTGATCTTTTGGTTTGTTCATCATATCTAAGGATTTTGACAAATATTCCATCTGTCTTTACACCAGATTCTATCAACGGCTTCCAATCTAATTCAGTGCTTCTTACAATTTGAACAGGAATGTTTTTCTCCATTGCTAGTTAACCTCTCACTATTTGGTAAATTTATTAAAATAGATTTTTAATCTTTGATTACATTATATCAATAGATTAATTAGAACTAAAGAAAATTACTCCCCAATGTTTTAAAATAAAAACAGCCCAAAGACTTTATGTTAATCGGGCTGTTTACGTAGTATCTGCAAGGAGGCTGGAATGCAGACACTTAATTTTAACTAAAGAATATTTAGAACTTAAGCAGCCTTTACTGCTTCATTTGCTTTATTAAATTCGGCAAGAATTTCAATTTTAACTTCGTTGCTTACAACCACACCACCGGCTTCAGTAAGTGCATTCCACTGAAGACCAAAATCAAAACGGTTTAGTTTACCGTGTACTTCAAAAGCTGCAACCTCTTTTCCACCGAAACCTGCAACTGTTCCGTTATAGATTACATCGAGAGTAATCTTTTTTGTAACTCCGCGTAAAGTAAGATCACCAACTACTTTCATTTCGTTAACAGAGATTTTATTAACTGATTTTGAAACAAAGGTCATCTTTGGATGTTTTTCTGCATCGAAAAAATCAGCAGACTTCAGGTGTCCATCACGCTGTTCGTTCTTGGTATTTATGCTGTTGATGTCTGCCTCAAAATAAATTTTTGCATCGCTGAAATCTTCTTTATTAGTTTCGATAGATGCATCGAATTTGCTGAAATGTCCTGTAACAGTTGAAACCACAAGATGCTTTACTTTAAAATTTATTTCAGAGTGAGACGGATCTATTTTCCATATTGTCATATTTTTTCATTCCTTGTTTTTATTTACGATTATAACAAACTAAACAGTAAAATAATCGAATAAGTTCCATTTATTTAACAAATGTTGCGATAGGGATTTCTAATTGATTTCCGGAATGAGCAATAAATAAAAAGGCGACCCGAAGATCGCCTTAATTCTAATAACTTAGTCCTTACTTCTACTTCAAATAAATCATCTTCATACCTCTTGAAAAAGTTTTATTTGATGAAAGTGATTTTGCATTCATCTTAACCAGGTAAACACCCGAAGAATATTTCCCGGCATTCCAGGTTTTCTGATAAAATCCTTTTTGCTGGATTCCGGTTGTTATTGAATCTATCTCTTTGCCAAGAGAATCATAAATTTTAATAGTTACTTCACTATCCTCCGGAAGATTATATTTAATAATTGTGGATGGGTTAAAAGGATTCGGATAATTCTGCTCAAGTCTGTAATCGCTCAGCTTTATTTCATTTTCACTTGAAGTTACAGTTGGTGTAAAGCGATATATCCTGTCAGGACTGCCAAAAGTTACGATATAAAGTTCGCTCATCTGATCAACACCAAATGAAGTTGGATTGTTTGCAGCAGTCAATAATAATTGAGTACTCGGTGGATTTATTCCATCGTATGTTAATGCCCATATTTTATTAGAGCAATAATCTCCGTAAATATATTTCCCTTCAAGTTCCGGTACATTTGCACCACGATATATATAACCGCCTGTTATGGAACACTCATTACCAGAATTTGAACTGTACTCCCAGATAGGGAAAATATATTCCGGGTAATTGCAGTTGGTCATATTGAATTGATGATTTCCTTCATAGCATCGCCAGCCGTAATTCTTTCCACTTTCAATTAAATCAATTTCTTCCCAGCTTCCCTGACCGACATCACCAGCTAATAACCAGCCAGTGACCGGATCAAAACTGCATCTCCAGGGATTTCTCAATCCCCAAGCATAAATTTCTTTTCTCACCTGAACATTTGTGCTGTCCACAAAAGGATTAGTCGGAGGTATTGCATATGGTGTCCCTCCGTCTACATCTATGCGGAGAATTTTACCAAGCAGGGTATTAATTCTTTGTCCATTGTTTTGAGGATCATTGCTAGAACCTCCATCTCCGGTTGCTATGTAAAGATATCCGTCATTCGGACCAAAACCTATCCAGCCTCCATTATGGTTTCCGAAGGGCTGAGTAAATGTCATCAGCTGATACTCACTATTTTTATCTGCTGAATCAGGATTACTTGTTACGTGGAATCTTGAAATAACAGTGCTGCTTGAATTAGTATAGTTAACATAAAAATATCCATTGTTTTCAAAGTCAGGATGAAAAGCTAATCCCAATAATCCTTTTTCACCACCTGAAGAAACACGATCGGTAATATTCAGAAATTCTTTTGATGAACTTGCAGATTGCGAATTTGGAAAAACTTTTATTTTTCCGGCTTGTTCAACAACAAATATTCTGTTTGTATTATCATCAGCGTGAGTTAAAAATACCGGGTCTGAAAATGACAGATTTGGGAATGCATTCTGTAATGTGAATTGTGCATATATTCCTGTGCCTGAGATGCAAATGAATGAAATCATAAATATAAGATTTCTAATCATGTTTTTTTCCTTCTTTTAGTTAGTGTTTTTGTTTTTACTTTTGCTTCCAACGGCTTTTTCAATTCCAGCTTGAATTTATTAAAGTCGTATCCGCTTGCATCAGCTTTATCTATAAGCTCAGTATATGCTTCAAATTCTTCTTTTGTGATTTTCATTACTTCTTTGTTGATGTCTGCTTTTTTGAGTTGACCTTTATTTTCATATATACTTTTAAATTTATCAGGTATTGAAATCAGATTAAACAACATCACCCATCGCAGAAGTTCCACAAAACGCTCTTTGTTGAAATAAGTAATGCCTTGATACTCATTAACATGAAGAAAGTTATTAACATTCTTCTCAGTAATCAATACTCTAATTGATGATAGAGTATTATTCTTTTCAGTGTCAGATTTTTCGGTCACTTTTGGTGCCCTGTCGCTTTTCTGTTTTTCTGCTTTTTTCTTTTCAAACAGGAAAGCTGTCAATAAAAGTTTTATGAGTTCAATTCTCTGATAAATGCTTCCATCAGAATGTCTCTCAAGAATATTTGTAACAGGTTTGGATAGAAGTAATTCATCAAAGAAAATATTTATTTTGTCCCGATCTGATTTTTTGCTGAATAACTGTTTTAGCAGTATCAGATTTATGAAAGTAAGGTATTCTCTGTTGGTTTCAACTTTGCTGTTGAGTGGTAAAATATCATCACAATTTTTTATCCACTTTGTAACACTCTTCCTTTGATTATGAGCAATCCAGATCTGCAGGAATTCTCTGCAGGAAGAAAGCTGATTATGAAACTTCTTTTCTACTTTCTCCCCTGATTTTTTTTCTTTTGAATACTTGCTGAATTCGGTAATAAGAAGTTTTAGTTCATTATCTATTTTCCCCGGGATTGATATTTCTGCTTCCTTCTTTTTCTTATCAGGTTTATAAGTCAGATAAGAACGGATTTTTTCCATATTATCATAAGAAAAGAAATTTTCATACCGGCTGTGAAGCGGGAGTAATTCCATTTCTTTCAACGCTTCATCAACTGATGATACACCTTTTCCATTCAGCAAATAGTAAAGTTTTTCATATCTTCCATCGCTGTCAAAAACTTCTCTGAAATGCAGACAAACTCTGTACTGATATCCAAACAAATGAATCCTGAAACC
>JACAFA010000086.1 GCA_013388525.1 Ignavibacteriaceae bacterium
CTCTTGCACCTTCAGGGAGTTTTGCCCAATCAAGATGTTCGGAGCCGGGACCGTGACAAGATTCGCAGTTAACGTTTATATCAGACCACGTTGTATTGAATGAATCTTTTTCCAGATCATAATTCTTTTGGAGATTTGTTGAATGACATTCAGCGCACATTCCATTCCAGTTCTGTGATTGGTTTGTCCAGTAAAACCAACTATCGGGAGTTAATTCATTCTGCGAATAAACCATACCAGCCATATCAAACCATCTTTTCTTTTCTGTATCCCACGCAATTGGCAGACATTGATATTTTCCTTTTTCAAATGGGATTAAATACTGCTGAAGCGGACGAACACCAAAAGTATGTGTGATTTGAAACTCAGTCATTTTTCCGTTGATACCTTTTGTATAAACAAAAAACTTTCCGTCTCGTTTATAAAATTTGTGTTTGGTACCATTCAGTTCTACTTCAATATTATTAAAATCACCGAGCACAGTGGAATCATTTGCAATCATCATTGCTCTGTCGTGATCGGAACCTTTCCACAATTCATATTCGCGCTGATGACAACTGATACACTCTTTTCCTCCAACAAACCTTGCTTCTCTTGTCTGATATGAATCAGATGTTTTGTGGATGAGTAATGAGAGTGGAATCATTATTACAATAACTGCCGTCGAAACTATTCCGACTTTTTTCCAGATGCTTATCGTATCAGACATAAGTTACTTGTGATTTTTCGAAACGAGAACGCTGAAGCTTTGTTCCAACATCAACTTTTACAATCCCATTTTCTATAAATACCGGGAAGTAATCAAGTGCATTTGGTGCCGGTGGATTCTGAACTTCTCCATTTATGTAAAACGCAGATGAATGACACGGACATATAAAACGATTTTTATCTTCTTCCCAATTGATTGAACAGCCGAGATGAGTGCAGCGAAGCGACACAGCAATAAATCCGCCATCAAGTAATCGTGCTAAATAAAATCTTCCGCCTCTGAATGCAGTTACAGAATTTTTCTTGAACGATTCAACATTTCCGGCTTCAATTAATTGTTTTGGTTTTATTTTCTGTTCATCTTTTTTGCCGGAAAATAAGAAACCAAAGAATACCGCAGCAACTTCAATCGAAGCGACGATTCCTAACCCTTTCCACAGCTTTTGTAAAAATTGTCGCCGGCTTTCAACATCTGAAATTGCTGGTTGAGGTTTTACTTCACTTTGTTTAACCTCGCTTTTTTTTACATCAACTTCTTTCTTTTTGATATTTTGTTTTTTCATCTACAAAACATTCCAGGGAAAAGTTAAAGCCATATCAACACCGCGGAAAAATATTCCAATCAAAGTAAGGATAACAAAAGCTGTGGTTACAAAAACAAACATCGTTTGAACAACTTCAATCAAAGTAAGCTTAAACTTTTTTAATGTGTACTTATAAAAATACCAGATAATTAAAATTAAAATCACTAACGGAATAATTCCATTGCTTATGAATGAATTTAACCATGGTAAAAGAGTTTCAAAATCAGGAACAAATTCATTTATGATAACAAGCAGAGTTGTGATTATTGATGATGCAATAGCAGAAAACTTTGCGGCTTCTTTTGCTTTATCGGAGTGAAACCAGATTGCGCTGTGCTCTTCTTTTAATTTCAGATAAGGCAATGCTGCAAGACCAATAACAATTGCAAACGGAATTAAGAAAGCCGCAATGAACGGATGAAAGTGCATCAGCAATTCTTGTATTCCTGCAAAATACCACGGAGCTTTTGTTGGATTGATGCTTACATCGGGATTTGCTTTTGCGAGCAATGGTGCATTAAAGAAAACTGAAAACACAAGTAACGCTGCTATCAA
>JACAFA010000323.1 GCA_013388525.1 Ignavibacteriaceae bacterium
GGCAGCTTGTTAATGTTAGTTGCAATAATCTGGCTTTGTGTTTACTCTGCAGATTTACTGGGTGGTTTTACTACCAATCTTCTCGATTTGTACAAAACAGGACCAACAATTGATACGACAATTCAGGGATTTTTATTCCTTGCTTTCGCATTAAGTTTTGCGATTAAAGTTCCGCTGTTCCCATTCCACACCTGGTTACCCGATGCACACGTTGAAGCACCGACTGCTGGCAGCGTTATTCTTGCAGGAGTGTTGCTGAAGATGGGTACTTATGGATTTTTGAGATTTAATCTTCCGCTCTTCCCTCAGGCTTCACTGGATTATGACGGATTGATTTCTGTGCTCGCAGTGATCGGAATTATTTACGGCGCACTTGTCGCAATGGTTCAGACAGATATGAAAAAACTTGTTGCATATTCTTCTGTTTCACATCTTGGTTTTGTAATGCTCGGAATTTTTGCGTTGAATCAGGAAGCCGTGCAAGGTGCTGTTATACAAATGGTCAATCATGGTTTATCAACAGGCGCACTCTTCCTTTTAGTTGGAATGATTTACGAAAGAACACATACAAGAAAGATTGCTGACTATGGCGGCATCGCAAAGATAGTCCCGTACTTTTCATTTGCATTATTATTCACTTCACTCTCTTCAATCGGATTACCAGGACTAAATGGTTTCGTTGGCGAATTTCTGATTTTGACCGGTGCATTTAAGTCAACTGTTCTTAGCAGCTGGTGGTTTACTGCTTTTGCGGCAACGGGAGTAATCTTCGCTGCTGTGTACTTGCTATGGATGTATAAGAAAGTTGTCTTCGGTGAAGTTACTAATTCCGAGATGAATTCTGTTACTGATTTAAATATCCGAGAGAAATTAGTTCTCATCCCCATCTTCATTTTTATTGTCTGGATAGGAATCTATCCATCAACATTCTTAAAAGTATCGGAAAAATCATCCGAAAAAGTAATTGAGCAGGTTCTCACTCCCGAAAAAATAAATTTAGAATAAACAAGTATGATAAATAAGAATTCAACCTCTCTAATCATACTTGTATTAATTCTGATATTGCAAGTCAGTGAATTACAAGCTGTTGATCAAAATATCAGTGATACCTCTTCAGTCACGGTCAACTCTATTTCCAATCATTCCGAAGAGCATACTTTACCTGAAGCTTTTATGGTGATTCCGTTTGTAATGCTTTTATTAATGATCGCCACAGGACCACTTTTCTATCGTCACTTTTGGGAAAAGCATTATCCTAAAATTGCAATATTACTTGGTTTAATTACTGTAGGTTATTATCTGCTTGTTTTGCACGACACTCATACACCTCTTCATACTCTTGATGAATATATTTCTTTTATTGCTCTGTTAGGTTCTCTCTTCGTCGCATCCGGAGGAATTCTAATTAAGATTGACCGTAAGTCAACACCGATGCTTAATGCTGTTCTCCTTTTCTTAGGAGCTGTTATTGCAAATATCATTGGGACCACCGGTGCTTCAATGCTTTTAATTAGACCTTTTCTTAAGATAAATAAGAATAGAATTAAACCTTATCACATCATATTTTTTATTTTCATAGTTAGCAATATTGGCGGCGCGTTAACCCCAATTGGTGATCCACCGCTGTTCTTGGGGTTTCTTAAAGGAGTAGGATTTTTCTGGGTTATTGAACACGTTTGGTATATCTGGCTTCCAACTGTGCTGGCAGTAATTTTAATCTTTTATATTATTGATTTCCGAAATATGCCCAAAGTAGGCGATGAAAAAAGTTATACCGGAAAAATTGAATTTAAAGGATTTAAAAGTGTAATATTTCTTTGTGTGATTATTCTTTCTGTTTTTATTGATCCGGCTGTAGTTGACTGGGTGCCAGGCTTTGATCCGATTCCTATCGGAATAAGAGAAATAATTATGTTGAGCATAATATTTATAGCTTATAAAAGTGCACCACCGGAAATACTTGTTGCAAATGAATTTGACTTTGAACCGATAAAAGAAGTTGCTTATTTA
>JACAFA010000110.1 GCA_013388525.1 Ignavibacteriaceae bacterium
CTTTTCAATATTCTTCAGGAAAGTGATATTCAAATCCGTGGATTCAAAGTCAGATTGCCGCTTGATATTCAGTTTATTTTTACAGCCAACCCTGAAGATTACACTAACAGAGGATCAATCGTAACTCCGCTTAAAGATAGAATTGATAGCCAGATACTTACACACTATCCGAAGAGTGTTGAAATCTCAAAACGAATAACTCAACAGGAAGCAAAACTAACTCAGGAACAAAAAGCAAAAATAAATCCGGATGAAATCCTTCTCGATCTCGTTGAACAAATTGCATTTGAAGCAAGAGGCAGTGAATATATTGATGCAAAGAGCGGTGTTTCAGCGCGACTTTCTATTTCTGCATTTGAAAATTTAATAAGCACTGCAGAACGACGAAGGATTATCAACAATGAAAAAGAAACTCACCTGCGAGTAAGTGATCTTTATGGTGTTATTCCGTCAATTACAGGTAAAATTGAACTTGTTTACGAAGGTGAACAAGAAGGTCCCGCAAAGGTCGCACAGATTTTAATCGGGAAAGCTATACGAAATAATTTTGCTAAATACTTCCCCACACCGGACAGCCTGAAAAAATCTCAGCAGCAGAGTCCATATCAGCCAATTATTGATTGGTTTAAAAGAGGTAATAAAGTTGATCTTATGATGAACTTATCTGATAAGCAATATGTTGAACTGCTTAAAAATATTCCTCAGCTTGAGACTGTTGTAAAAAAATTTCAACCTTCGATGAATGGAAATTCAAAATTACTGTTGATGGAATTTATATTGTTTGGTTTATCTGAATATTCATTATTGAGCCGTACAAAAATTGAAGACGGAATTCAATTCAGAGATATGTTGAGTTCGATGTTCACAATGCCGAATGAAGAAGATTTTGAAGACGAGGATGACTCTTCAGAGTATAAATTTTAGTTATTCATTAAGTAGTCATTCCGGAACTCCGACAAAGTTGGAGTACCCGGAATCTCAAAATAATATCACATTACTTTTTCTCGTTTAATCATTTAGGTGTACAATAACAAAGATCCTGAAACAAGTTCAGGATTTTGGTGTATCCTTTCTCACGTACCACGATTTGATTATATTTCACCTGAAATTTTAACAATCATAGTAACATTCTTTGAAGAAAAAGATAATTCTAATTGGACCAGCATATCCATACCGGGGTGGAAATGCTCTTTTTGTTACTCACACTTATGAAGCTTTGAAGAATCACTTCGAAGTAAAAATTTACAACTATAAGCTGCTTTATCCTTCATTCCTTTTCCCCGGTACAACTCAATTCGATAAAAGTAAAGAACAAGTATTTCAGGTTCCGGGTGAAAGAGTTGTAAACTCTATCAATCCATTTAATTGGATTAAAGTTGCTGGTTTGCTGAGAAAAGAAAACGCAGATCTTGTTGTTTTTGATTGGTGGCACCCTTTCTTTGGGTTTTGCCATGGAGCGATTTCATTTCTGATTCGGAAAAAATATAGAAATAAAATTCTTTTCATAACAGAAAACGTAGTCTCACACGAAGCAAATACAATTGATAAATTCCTGACAAGAATAGGACTAAACTTTGCTTCAAAGTTTTTAGTTCTCTCGGGGATTGTGGAAAAAGAAGTTCAGCTATATTCAAAAGGAAAGAAAGTTTACAGATCTGAACTACCGGTATATGATTGCTATAAAAAGGATGAAGTTAGAGATATTAAAAAGTTAAAGCAGGAACTTGGTTTTGCTGATGATTCACTCGTTCTTTTATTTTTTGGTTATGTGAGAAAATATAAGGGTTTGGATTTACTCATTGAATCACTACCCCGAATTCTTTCCACTATCCCGGAAGCAAAGCTGCTAATTGTTGGTGAGTTTTATGATGATCCGAAAGATTACTTCGAACTTATGAAAAAGCTAAAGATTGAAGAACACGTAAAAGTAATTAATCATTTCGTTCCTAATGAAGAAGTCGCAAAATTTTATCAATGCGCTGATGCCGTAATACTCCCATACCGCAGCGCAACACAGAGCGGAATATTAAATGTTGCTTATGGATTCAATAAGCCTGTTGTAGTAACAAATGTTGGCGGACTTGCTGAGTTTGTTGATGAGGGAAAAACAGGATTTATTGTGGAACCAAATTCACCCGATGCAATAGCAGATGGTGTGAAAAAATTTCTCATCGCAAGAAATAAAACTGATTTTGCTCAATACATTCTGGAAAGAAACAGTAAGAACAGCTTTAACAGGTTGCCGGAAGTTTTTGAAAAAATTCTGATTGAAAGTCAGTAAAAATCTGAAATGACAATAACCTTCTTTATCTAAAGATTTTTTGGCAAATTTTATTTATAAACAGAACAAATACCCTGAATCTCAACTCAAGTATTTTTTCCGGTGAAAATATGAAAGTTTACCTTTGCTCCGTAAGCTTTCTGTCCGTAAAAATCAAACCAGTAAGTAAAATTTCTAACTCTATAAAAATAATTATATCCAACCCCAGCAGGTGGTAAAAAATAATTTATAGGATTACCCGCCAGATCCTCAAAGAAAAGCAAAGTTTTATTGTAATAAAATCTATCTATTATAAAATCACCATTCATGTTGATAGGTCTTTTGACAATTATGCTGTCCATTAATACATCCTGGTTTAACTGAAATGAAAATCTGACACTATCGCCATTAGAACTTGTTTGATAATTTAAAAGTATATCCACAAAAGGTAAACCATCCACAAGATCAATTTCCTTCGTTGTAGTAAGATTGTCATAAACGACCGCTGTAAAGTCAGCAGTATCATAATACTGCAAATACAAAAATCCATCGTAGGTACCTGGTTTTAAGTTTAATAAACTGTCGGGTGTAGTTTTACCAGTATCTTTTCCATTAAGATAGATTCTTGCACCGGAAGGGTTGGATTTTACCACAAGCTTGCCATTGTACTGGTTTTGCGGAGGACAGTCCACACATTCATCACTGCAGCTTATGAATATCATACAAACCGGTATAAATAATGCTAAGACAATTAATCTCATAATATTATTCCTGATTTTTCCTCAACAAACTAAGCTAAAATTGTTTAAAAAGTCAAAACACTTTCATACTCATAGATAAAAAAAATCCTATCTCATAAATGAGATGGGATTAAATTAAAATGAAATTTCTATTCTTTTTATTGATTGATTGGCACTATTTCAGCAGTATCATCTTCTTTATTTCCTGAAATTCATTTCCATCCACACTCGATGCTTTGAGCATGTAGAAATAAATTCCGCTGCTGAGTTTAATACCATTTGAATCGTTTGCATTCCATAAAACAGAGTGATTACCTGCAGACCGTTGATCATTTATCAATGAAGCAACCTGTTGGCCAAGTATGTTGTAAACACGTAATTCGACATCGGCGGCAACCGGCAATGAGAATTCAATTTTTGTAGTTGGGTTAAATGGATTAGGATAATTCTGTTTTAAAGAGAATGTTTCCGGAATAATATTCTGTACATATTCTGTTTCTGCTACAAGATAAAGCTCTTTGTACTTTGCAATAGTTCCACTATCACCTACCGCATATCCTGTAATCCAGTAATTCTCCTCTAATTTAATTACATCAACATCAATGAATTTAAGAGTATCGGTTTGTGAATAACTAAGAGAGTAAGCGTCCCCAAAATCATCCGTTTTAAAGACTTCATTGCCAGTAACAAAGAAAAATTTCCCCGGAATTTGTTTTGCAGAAGCTGCACTTACTATCTCGCCGGTAATTTGACCAGGTTTTGTAAACCAGGTTGCGCCACCATCAGATGTCCAGTTTATATCGGAACCAGCAGAGGTCCCTTCAAAAGCATCGCTAAAAGAAACAGCATTAATGTTTTGAAAAGAAGTTGTGCTTGATGTCCAGGTTAAGCCACCATCAGTAGTACGATAAACTCTTCCTGCATCTGTACCAAACCAGCCATTAAATTCATCAATCCATATCATAGAATTTTTCAATCCCTTTTCGTTACCGTTCTGTGGTAAATTAGAAACAGAGTTCCATGTAGTACCACCATCTGTTGTTTTTATAATTAGCCATTGTCCTCCAACAGGGTTTCCGATTGCATATCCAGTTGACTGATCAAGCATCGTGATTGCATTCAGGTAAGCTTCAGGACTTGTGTTTTCATATACAGTTCCCCAGCTTACACCGCCTGATACAGTCCTTCGGATTCTTGTATAAGTTGAAGAATTCGAGATTGCTAATGCCCTGCTGGAACTAATCCCACTAATACTAATTGCCTCGCCACCCGGTAAACCCGTTGTGGCTGTCCAGGATTGTCCACCATTCGTAGTTCTTAAAGATTTACCATCGATAGTAACAGCCCAGGAAATAAGCGTATCAACAATATCAACACAAGTAATAGTCGTTGAAACAGGTGAAGTCTGTACAATCCATCCAGGCTGAGGTCCAATTTCAATTGAGAAAGGTGCTTCACTTACATCAAAAACCAAAGGATCAGAAGAATCAGAAACACGCAACAAACAATTTGAAGAAACAGTATTTGGTACAACCCACTCATATTGATTAAATGCAAGTAATGAATTATCAAGACCATCAGCAATCAGAATCCAGTTTGACCCTCCATCCGTAGAATATTCGAGCTTAATTAAATCAACAAATATTTTTTCCCATCTGACTGGATACGAAGTGCCGACATATAACACTTCCCCGCCATTCGGCTGTAAAACAAAAGTAACAGGATTAGTTACTAATAACTGGATATTTCTCTCGTGAACAGGTGTTCCATTTGGACCACTTCCAAAAATCCGTATTGTATAATTATCAGGAGAAACATTGTTCGCATTTATGGTTAATAAAACTGAATCGGGGTAAGAAGTTAAAGAATCTCCCTGGGGAAACTGATAGATAAAATTTGCGGGAGGAATTGATTCAACAGAAAACTTAATTGATTTATCATACAATTTCACTGCAGGTACTTTTACATAAACGTTAAGTGATTCCGTTGGCTTAATAGTATCTGCGGACGTTGATATCTTCATAGCAAAGTCAGGGAAATATGCAACGAAGCTGGCGAAACTGCCAAATCTGAAATCTGACCAGGCTGATAATGAAGTAATGCCATTTGATATTATTGCATCGTAGTCACCCTGATAGCGGGGCGTTCCACCTCCACCGCAGGTAGCACAGTCAATCTTAAATTTAGATGTAGAAAGATTTTGATTGACTGCCCAGGTTACACCGCCATCATCTGAGTAAGAAGCGTAAACTTCAGCACTATCACTGGTAGGAACATTCCGCGTGTCAAACCATTTCGCATATAACCTTCCTGTTTCTTTATCACACCAAATCGCAGGCATCCATTGATGATTTGCTGTTGTGTTCGGGTCGTCATTAATGACTACCGGTGAAGACCACGTTGCACCCTGATCAGTTGAGTAACGACAAAATATATCCGGCTTGTTTCCATTACCAGCAGGTGTGTTCGATGCATAAACCAAATACAACCTTCCTCTAAAAAGTCCAAAGCTGTTATCAGCTGCAATAAATGGATATGGTCTTGTTCTCATATTCTCGACAGAGTGTCTTCCGCCAACATTTGAACCGACATAATTCGCAAATATCTGAGCCGACTTTTGAGTAAAGGTTTGTCCCCCATTTGTCGAAACATAAAAAGTATATACAGGCGCGAATGCATTTCCCGAGTTGGTTACAATATACACTGCTCCTCCGGAGACATCAGTACCAATTTTGTTTGGACCCACAGCAACCATCATTCCGGGTAAGGATTGTGTAGCGGGGCTAAAAGTAGTTTGCCAGGTTGCACCTAAATCCGTGCTTCTGGCAAAATTACCAACACCCCCACCTGCAGTCATTACTGTATAAATATAATTTGCGTACGGTCCTGCTGTTTGGTCAGCGGCAATCCAATTTTTATCATTTCCCGAAATTGCAGTTACAGCAGGTGACCAGGTAGCACCATTATCGCTTGACTTGATCACTTTGCAACCTAAAATTGCACCTCCTGAATTGTACATATTTTCATAATATAGATTTCCGAGACTATCATAAGCCGTAACCGGATCCCCGCTCATAGGAAATCCGAATCCCGGGCTCTGGAAAAACCAATCTAATCCATTGTATGTATAATGAGTTGCATTTGTGTTAAAAGCATTAAAATATTCCGACGGATTCTTTGGGTTTGCAGATATATGAGGTTCCGCAAAATCTACTCCAAGATAAAAATTATCAAACCCATCATTTGAAGTTATAATTTCTCTGCCCGCAGGTGAATTAGGAAGAACAGAGGGTTGTGGAAACAAATGTAATGTGTTATCGATATTCGGATCGTCTTGTGAGAAACTTAAATCGCTTAATAATATAAGCATCATAAAACATAAATATTTTAAGATTATGGTAAATCTAAGCATTAGTTTACCCTTTCTTTTGTGGATAGAAATTGAAGATTGATATTTAAATTCTTTCTAAGATACAAAGCAGATGGTTTAAATAAAACTATTTTACGAAATTTTATTTCAACAAAATCATTTTCTTCGTTTCGATAAAACTTTTAGATTTTAATTGGTAGAAATAAATTCCGCTTGTAAGTTTACTTGCATCAAAAGTTATTTCATATTTACCAGCCGGTTTTTCCTCGTTAACGAGTGTTTCTATCTCGTTGCCGAGTACGTCGTAAACTTTTAGCGATACAAATTGCCTACTGCTTATTGCATACTGAATATTGGTCTTTGGATTGAATGGATTCGGATAATTCTGAAACAAAGCATAATCTGTAGGTATATCTTCACCATTTTCATATTCAACATTTGTTGGAATTGTTTCAATATAGGCTAAACCTAAAATGTTCTTCATTCCGGTTGAACCGAGAATAGTTCCAACTCCAGTTGAAGTATTTATTCTGATGAAATCGTTTATGTCAGAAGCTGAACCTATAACACCATAAAGATTTAAATTTTCATCAAAGATTAAATCATTTGTAATTTTATTCAACCCTGTATGACCGATAATTGTTGTATCGCCGGTCGTTAAATTAACTTTAAAAACGGCATCCTTATTTGGAAGAGTAAATGCTCTGGAAGTTGCCCAAAGTTCATTAGTCTGAGGGTTAAAGGTAATTCCTGAATAGCTTCCGACAGCATCAACAACCAAATCAACACTACCATCAAACAAATCAATTGTAAATAGTTCTCCATTAACGCTTATTCCATAAAATGTTCCCGATGTATCAAATGCAACGTCTGCAACAGAAGGAATATTGATATTGTAAAGTTTATATGCGTCCCCTGACTCAGAATTTACTCTGATTATTTCAGATTTGCCCGAGGCAGCTACCAAACCATAGATTATACCATTTAAAGGATTTATAGCCAAACCCTTCACTTCTGAAAATAATGATTGACCAATAACTATTCCCTGTCCGTTAACTTTGTTTATTGTAACTATGTTTCCGTTATTTTGTGACCCGGAAGAAGCATAAATAGTTTTGTCAATTGCCTGAACAATTTTATAACAATGTCCGCTCAGAGTAATACCATTAAAATCAGGATCATTCGTAGTAATCGGATATAGAATTGAAGTATTTCCCAGAGTCTTTGGTGAGTAGCTAAATTCAATTGTCAATGAATCGTATGAAGATAGAGTAATCGGGAATGATAAATTTGTTTCAAGATTAAAATCTTCAAACGATGAAGGAATGTTTGAAATGACTAAATCATTTTCTCCATAGTTAGCCAAAATTACTGATGCAAACGAACTTGTTGTTTGAATTTCAACATCACCAAAGTTGATTGATTTTGGGTTCAGAAAAGCATGAGCACCAGGATATGGTGCCATACGAATATGCCCAACATAGGTTCCCCAAATGTTTGTTGCAGCAGCATATTCACTTATCATCCAGACATCATAATCATTTTCAGGATCCAGATATATTCCAAAATAATCGCCCCAACGATTTATTCCGGTTCCATAAGAAACTACATAATTACCTTTTCCAACTGCAATTGGCTGACTCGGAGCAATTGATATATCATTAGCATACTTTGTTGAATAATATGCACCTATGTATTCTGTATCTGCGGATCTGCTGAAAGTAATTGCAGCATTGTGATCTTTATCTATAGTTAATGAAGGAAATAAATAAAAATAACCATCAGCCCCAAACTCGATATTTTCCACTATGGAACAAGAAGTCAAATCTACCTTTAAATATTTAACAGAAGAATAATTTGAATTAGTTGAATTCTGAATATCATGTGCAACATAAAGATATCCATCTCTCATAACCGGACCCTTTGTTATCCATCCAATAGTTTCTATTCCCATTCCACCGCCTAACTGATTTGCTAGAGGCGGAGAAGTATAAAGTTGAACCGGTAAAACTTTTCCGCGAATAGTTGGTGCCGTAAGAGGGTTAATAACTCTGTATAAAGCGTAAAAATCAGCACTAACCGGATTACCTCCGTAAATTCCCATAGCCCAGAAAAACCAACCACCATTGCCCGGGGTGTATGAAATTCCCGGAGTAATACAATCGAGCACCGGACCTGAAGCACCTTGACCGGGCATGCGAATATCCCAAAGATCTATATAGGTTAATGGACCAGCGTTGCTTGAATACAGTTCTGCTTTATTTATTATTCTGATTTTATTATAAAACTCTCCACTGCTAAATGGAATGCACCTTGTCATAATGTAAATTGCTTCCTCATCATAACCAACTTTAGGATAGTCACCCCAGGTATTGGATTGGACTGTTCCATGCTTTTTAGTATCGAGCCGATACATATACCAGGTTCCAAGCGGGTTATCATCATCAGAATATGCAATCAAATTACCTGCAGTTTGGGCTGCTGAATTTACCTGCATCCATACAAGCACCCATCGATTGGCATAATGATCATAAATAACCTGAGGATCACCGTTTTCATCCGGCCAAGCTGGCGACCACCAGGCGGATGCCGGAATACTTTTTATTACAGTGCCTTCTTTATCAATGATTTTAAAAGTACTGTTAGCACAAATTATTATATGATCGGGACCAGCTGCAATCGTTGGATCCGGAGGTATATAATTCGTCATAGAAATTCCGGGAAAACTATTTAAAAGAACTGTTTGACCGCCATTCTGTATTCTATCCTGAGCAACGGGCGTATCTTCTGTATATTTATAATCCGGCAGCTGCGATGCATTCCACTCAAGTATTAAATTTTCCTGCAATCTGCTTCTACGGTCAAGCAAAGGTATTTCAGTTTTCAATTGACCGGGAAAGCTAATGTTATCCATAAAATTATCTGTAGATTGAATTGCTCCGCCTGCAACACTGCCTTGCGAAGGACCTTTATAATAAACGGAATCAAGCTGAGAAAATATTTCCGAGGAGAAAACAATCAGCAAAAGTAATAAGAAGATGTATTGGCAGGTTTTCATTTTAAATGTCCATTAATTGTGATCAAATCTTTTTATATGAAATTATCTGCAAAAAAAATCCCTCCGAGAAATTACTAATCGGAGGGATTAAAAGAAAGAAAATTTTAATTTTTACTTGAGTAGTATCATTTTCTTAATATCCTGAAATTCATTGCCGTCAACACCATTAGCTATTAACTTATATATATAGATCCCACTCGTAAGCTGACTTCCGCCTGCATCTTTTGCATTCCAGATAATTGAATAATTACCTGCTGTCATCTGATTATTAACTAACTTAACTACTTCCTGACCGAGTAAGTTATAAATAACAAGCTTTACATTCGATTCAACCGGAAGTGAAAAATTAATTTTCGTTGTAGGGTTAAACGGATTCGGATAATTCTGCAATAAAGCATAATCCGAAGGAATTGTTCCGCTCTCTTCATTTTCTATGCTTGTTGTTATTTTATTCAGATATGCTAAACCTAAAATATGCTTGAAGCCAACTGAACCAACTATTGAACCGACTCCGGTAGAAGTATTTATACTAACGAAATCATTCAATTCATTAGAAGAACCTATCACTCCAAAAAGATCTAAATTTTCATCAAATGCGATTGCATTAGTCTGTTTTCCTAATCCAGTATGACCTACGATTGTTGTATCTCCGGTAGTAAGATTAACTTTGAAAATAGCATCTCTGTTTGGTGGCACAACTGCCCGCGAAGTAGCCCATAACTCATTAGTCTGAGGATGAAAAGTTAAGCCGAGATACGAACCAACAGCATCAACAACGAAATTGGCAGAGCTATTATTCAAATCGATTGTATAAAGATCACCGGTTCTGCTGATACCATAAAGCACTCCCGAAGTATCAAATGCAATAGCAGCCATTTGAGAAATATTTAGAGTGAAGAAACTGTGTGCATCACCGCCGGCAGCATTAATCTTTACGATATCTGAAGCAGAGGTTCCTGCAACAAGACCATACATTTTCCCATCTGCCGGATTGATTGAAATGCTTGTAACCTCATTGAAAAGTGAAGAACCTAAAATCGTTCCGGCACCTGTAACCGGATCGATGGTTAACATATCACCATTATTTTGTGAACCGGAAGAAGCATAAAATATCTTTTCAGTTGCAGTAACGAGATCAAAACCGGCTCCGCTTAACTGAACACCATCAAGCAATGGATCGTTTGAAGTTATCGGATAAATTACACTTACTGCTCCTGCATTCGAAGGTGAATAGCTGAATTCAATTGTTATAGAATCGTATGATGAAATCGTCAATGGAAACGAGAGAGTTGACTCGAGATTAAAATCATCAAAGGATGGCGGAATATTTGAAATTACAAAATCTGCATCTCCATAATTAGCGATAGTTATTGAAGCATTTGGACTTGTTGTACCAACTTCAACATCATTAAAGTCAAAGGTTTCGGGAATAACATATGCTCTTACACCAGAGTACGGAGCAGCTATAATATGTCCGATGACTGTAGCCCATTGATTACTTGGTGCAGCATATTCCGTATGAAAAAACATTTCGTGATTATTTGCTGGATCAAGATAGATAGCCATATAGTCACCCCATCTGTTTCGACCGCTTGCAACCTGCTGATAATTACTTAAACCCACCTGAACAGCAACACTTGATTGAAGACCCGGAGGATCTCCGGCTTTCTTAACAGAATAAAATGCACCGGGATATTCAGTAGTAGCAGAACGAGTGAATGTCACACCAATATTATAATTATCATCAACAGTAAGTG
The DNA here is from genome assembly GCA_013388525.1 of Ignavibacteriaceae bacterium. Next base: position 11,186 of record JACAFA010000110.1, read on the forward strand.
TGGGGAATATATAATAATAATTTAATGCACCTAATTCTGCTTCTTCAATTACTGAAGTGGTATTAAGATCAACAATTACATATTTAGCACTTGCACCCAATGACGGATTAGTTGTGTTACCTGTTGAGTGAGCAACATAAATTTTTCCATCTCTGATAATGGGAGATGTTCTACATCCGCTTCCGCCGGATTCAAGAGCCTGGCCACCACCCAACTGAAGAGCATTAGGAGTGCCATAGTAAATTGAGGAAGGCATTTCCTTTCCACGTAATCTTGGTGGATTAGCCGTTGGATTTATAAATTTATAAAGAACATACCAATTTGCTGTATTAGAATGGGAGTAGAACAAATATCCACCTTGCCCTGCCGTGTAACTGAAAGTTGGATGAATGCCATCTAACTGTTGACCCGAGGGGGGATTTGCATTTGGTCTTCTTATATCCCAAAAATCCCACCAAGTTACCGGACCACCATTTGCATTATAGAGCTCAGATTTTCTTATTACTCTCATTTTCATTCCAAAATATCCTGAGACAAAACCAAAAATTCTGGTTGATAAATAAATTGCTTCATCATCAAAACCAATTTGCGGATAATCACCCCAGGTATTTGTTTGGATTGTGCCATGTTTTTTTGTATCAAAGCGGTAGACATACCAAATACCAATTGGATCATCATCGTCTGAATATGCAATAAGATTTGCTCCTGTTTGGTTAGTAGTATTTACTTGCATAAAACTTAAAACCCATCTGCCAGCAAAGTGGTCATATATTACTTGCCCATCACCGGATTCGTCCGGGGAAACAGGCAAAAACCACGAAGCAACACTTATAGTTTTTATTATGTTTCCTTTCTTATCAAAAATCCTGAAATATGACGGAAAACCATTTACTGTTGCAATTATATGATTTGGTCCGACTGCCATAGAAGGATCAGGAGGAATTGCGTTAGTTGCATTAAAGCCAGTAAATTTATTGAGTAATACACTGCTTCCATCTGCATCAATTTGTCTGTCTTTGTTTGCAACGTTTGTATCTTCAATATAAACATACCCTGGAAGTTGTGATTGATCAAAATCATTAATTGAAGGCTCAACGTTAATTCTGGTATCAACCGGAGGAAGAACTCTTGTTTCTCCGCCAGGAATTATGTCGGGTCCATTTGGAAAATTATCAGTGTTTTGCATTGCACCGGTTGGCTGACTTCCCTGTGATGGTCCCTGATAGTAAATTGAATCTAATTGTCCGAATGACAATACTGAAAAAGCAAAAAGGAGAAATATCGTCAAAAGAAAATAATGTTTCATTTATATGCCCTTATAATTTTGTTATTAAAATTTTTACGAAGTTAATGATTAAGTATTTATGATGCAATTTATATAGTTACCCTTTTAAGGAAACAATCAGACATTATTGAAATTATGATTAGAAATTTATTTTTTCTTTTCGTTATAGGTCTCCAATAAGTACTTTGCTACTGCTTCCGCTTCGTTTGGTTTTAATCCGGGATTGGGCATTGGAGGATAAGCTGGATCAACTTTTACAGGATTACGAATGAATGCAATAAGCTGTGCTTCCTTTCCATCATATTTTGGAAGAACATCAAGATGAGCAGGTCCAACAAGTTTCTGATCCCATTTGTGGCAGGAGGCACATTTTACCTGGTAAATTTCAGAAGCATTAATTGTAACAACTTTGCCTTCACCTTTAAGCTCAGCAAGATATTTATCAAACTCTGCACTTAACATTAAGCTATGCACCTGTGTAGA
>JACAFA010000245.1 GCA_013388525.1 Ignavibacteriaceae bacterium
CAGGTTGACTTCGATGGAACATTTGAGTATTCAAATATTATAGAAGTTGATGTTCCAGCACCAGCAGTATTTGCACTTGATCAAAACTATCCAAACCCATTCAACCCGAGCACAAAGATTGCATTCAGACTAGCAGTTGATTCTAAAGTGAGTCTGAAAGTATTCGACGTACTTGGACAGGAAGTAGCGACACTTGTAAACACAAATATGTCAGCAGGCGGACACAGCGTTGATTTTGATGCTTCATCACTAAATTCCGGTGTATATCTATACAGAATAGAAGCAGTCGGAATTGACGGATCAAACTTTGTTGACGTCAAGAAAATGATACTAACAAAATAAGATTGCTAAAAAGTCAGATTAAAATTAATTAATTCTTACTTTATTTTAATTGCCAGCTCTGAAATATGAGCTGGCTTTTTTATTTTTTTATTTACATTAAATATTTTGTATTTGTTAAATAATTTATAACTTTAAATTGTTCATTAAGTTCTTTCTAATTAACACTTACTTTCACTATATAAGGAGGCATTATGCCTAAATTCCTTTCTATTCTTAGTGTTGCTATTATTATATTTATAACAAGCAGCATTGCTCAAATTTCTTTACATAGAACATCAGAAAATGTTCCTCAGCAAGTTGATGGCAGCCAGGCTTTGCTTTATGATCAGACAACTGGTGGTAACACCAATGGTTATGCATCACAGGATTTCGAAGCTTCTTTCGATATTTACGATTGTCAGATTGCTGATAACTTTGTAGTTCCATCTCCAGGTTGGTCTATTGACCAGGTGGTTGTAAGTGGTCAATATAGCACAACTGGTCCTGCACTTGGTTTTAATGTATACTTCTATACAAACAGCGGTGTACTTCCAGGAACACAGGTTTATAGTGCTGCAAGTCAGCCTTATGTTGACAACGCAGGTGTTTTTACAATAACACTTGGAACTCCGGCAGTCTTAACTCCAGGTAATTATTGGGTATCTGTTCAATGTCGAATGGATTTCAATGTTGGCGGACAATGGTATTGGAACCAGGTAAGTGGTGCATTTGGTAGTGTAGCAGCCTGGCAAAATCCCGGTGGCGGCTTTGGTACAACTTGTTCAAGCTGGGGAAATATCCAAACCTGCATAACTGCTGTTGGTACAGATCAGTATTTTGCTCTTTATGGATTAACAGTTCCTGTTGAACTGACTTCTTTTACTGCATCTGCTAATAATAATGAAGTAGTTCTTAACTGGTCAACTGCAACAGAAACTAATAATCAGGGGTTTGAAGTTCAAAGAAGTTATGGTAACGAATTTGTTACTATTGCCTTCGTCGAAGGACACGGAACTACAACACAAACTCAGGTTTATTCCTATACTGATAAAAACGTAAATGCAGGTTTTTACAGCTATAGACTGAAACAGGTTGATTTTGATGGAACGTTTGAATATTCGGATGTAGTAGAAGTTGATGTTCCCGCTCCGGCAGTTTTTGCTTTAGAGCAGAACTATCCAAATCCATTCAACCCAAGCACGATGATTTCATTCAGACTTGCTGTCGATTCAAAAGTAAGCTTGACTGTATTCAATGTTCTTGGACAGGAAGTTGCTAGTCTTCTTAATGGCAATTTAGTTGCTGGTTCACATCAGGTTACTTTCGATGCTACATCTTTAAACACAGGTGTTTATATGTATAGAATTGAAGCTGCTGGTATCGACGGATCGAATTTCGTTGACGTAAAGAAGATGATATTGACCAAGTAAAATTGATTATAAACCTCGGGATTTCCCGGGTTTAATTCTCTTTTTAATAAGCCGGCTCTGAAATATGGGCTGGCTTTTTTTGTACAAGTTGAATTCATTGATAAATTCATTCATTGTTTGTTGAACGTTAAAATCATAATTTTACAGCGATTTTAATCACAAAAGGTAAAAAAATGAGATCAATTATCGCTTTACTTTCTTTGCTTTTAATAGTCGGTTGTTCAACTAAGAAATCTGACAAAGAGCTATTTGATGAGGCACAAAAGAATCTTAAGGAAGATAAAATTCCTGAAGCCGTTATGGCTTTTGAAGAAATTATCAACGAACATTCTCAAAGTGAGTTAGCTCCGGAAGCAATCTCACAACTTGCTTCAATCTATCAGAATAAGAAAGTGAAAAATCTTTCAGACAGAGAAAGCCTTGAGAAAGCTATTTTATTATTTAAAAAACTTCACGATGAATACCCCGAAAACAATTTAGCACCATCTGGTTTATTTATGGCAGGTTTCATTTATGCTAACGAGTTACAGAATTATAAAGAAGCTGAAGTTCTTTATAAACAATTTCTAAATGAATATCCTGATAATGAATTAGCTCCATCAGCACAAGCAGAGCTCGATAATCTTGGCTTAACTCCTGAAGAAATTTTGCAAAAGAATCTCGCAAAAGAAAAATAATGGACAAATCAGCCCGGGAGTACAGGAATTTTCTCGATCCATCTTTCATATCAAAATTAAACTCTCTCGAATTAAGAGCCAGATTAGTTGTTGAAGGTTTTATAGTTGGACTTCACAAGAGTCCGTATCATGGTTTTAGCGTTGA
>JACAFA010000218.1 GCA_013388525.1 Ignavibacteriaceae bacterium
ATATCAACCGCACCAAGAGTTTGACCAACCCATTCACCGGTAATTGGAACATTCATTTTAACAGCTTTGGTTACCTGAACTTCAGGTGGTGCGCCAGCCTGCTGTTCTTCTTCACCGCACGCTGCGGTTAGAAATGTCAGCACTGTTACAAGCAATAGCAAAGTAAAAACATTCAACTGTTTTTTCAGATGTAACATATTATTAACTCCTTGAGAAAGTAAAGAACTTGATAATTTGATTATTCATATTTTGATCGTGTACGCCTTTATCTCAAACAGGTATAAAAAGAAATAATTATACCTAACAATATTGCAGCATAATGGATTGCTCCATTTCTACCGGATTCAATAAACAAGAATCGCGAAAAGCACGAAATCTAAAATCCTGTTGAGGATGATGTATTAAGTCTCTTCAGCAAATTATTAACATGCCGACTGAAGCATAGCAGACAATCGGCATATTTATAAATTATTATTAAACTATTTTATTGTTTGTCACCCGGTTTTTTAGCTAAAGGCAAATTTGCAGCAATGTTCAGATCTAATATTAATTGAATCTGATTTTCAAGCTGCATATACTTAGCTGCAACAATTGGTGTTAATACTTCAGCAAATTTTTTGTAATACTTTTCATTAAGATCTAACCTGTCGTTCTGAAAACTGAAAGAAGTTTTGATCAGCTCATCAGCTTTTGCATCTGTCAGACTATCATAATTTGCAGCGAAGTCTTTAATGTTTGCAATACGTTTACCTGATAATTTTTCTAATTCGTATTCAAATTCATTATACACTGGCCAGAAAGCTGCCGACTGCTGTTCTGTGAACTGCATTGTCTCTATTATGATTGCTTTCTTGTCAGTTTTTACTTCTGATTTTAAAACCTCGATATAACTATCTGCATCCTGCGCAAAAACATTTACGAGTGAAAACAGGAATGCAATTATGAGTAATTTTTTCATTATTTATTCCTTTATTGCAATTTTAATTTATTAATTAATTACTACGGTTCCCATACAAATCCGGCATTGATTTGCCAGTAAGTATGATTTATGGTTGTTCCGAAAACGTCCTCGCCCGTCAATGCATAGTTATATTTTCCATTTAGTATTATTCCAAAATCTCTTTCTACAGGTATTACTACTCCGGCTTCAGGAGCGATACCCCATTCCCAGGAATCATCTTCCCAGGCAAATACACCTATTTCAAAACGCTGGTTCATAACATAACCGCCGGCATTCAATCCAACGTAAGGTCTAATTGATTTTCTTTCACCGAAATAGTAATGAATGTTTGCCATAATCGGGAAAGCATTAATAGTTCGATCTGATGTTCCGGTTACAGCACCGTTCTCGGTTTGTGTTGTTCTGGTTGACCGTTCATACAGGACGTTCCATCCAAAATTTAAACCAACACTATACGTACGATCAATCATATATCTGTAATCCAGACCAATTCCACGCCAGCTTATCTCTTCAATAAAAGATTTTGTATCACCGGTTGGGATTGAAACTTAATAAGTAAAAGCTCCGTACCACTGCTCCTTTTGTGAGTAGCCTGTTCCAAACATCAGCAGAACCAATGCAAAGACTGCAGACATCTGCCAGAATTTTAATTTTATAATTTTCATAGTTGTTACCTTTATTTAAATCTTAAAATGTTTATTAAATAATCCAGTCTCTACAAATTTTTATTTATAGAGATATGGTGATTGAGTAAATGCCTGATCAATGCCATCAGTTAATCTATCTGCAATTCCTGCATTTGTGTCTTCTAAAATTCCGTTGAGTGCGGCTACCCATAACGCATTTTTAGAAGCATATGGATCAACCATAGCTATAAGCATTGTTCCGATATCGTAAGTATAATAGACAGGATAACACCAGCCATAATATGGATAGTAATAGCTATACCACGATGAATAACAACCACCCGAAACCCAGGTTGTCTGGTTTGCAAATACAATTACAAACACATCCGGACGTTTTGAGGGATTTGATGTATCGGGATCTGTAATCTCTGTAAAACCAGCCTGAACTAAATTTGATTTGATTCTGCTAAGTGCCAACTGATCATTTGCACCCGGATCGTCAACCGGATCTCCATTTTCATCAATGCGAATTACTTTATCAGGTATTGCGAAAGTCAGCTTTGTGGAGAAGTCAGCTTCCTTATCAAAGTAAGTTGCTATTATATCTGTGTCCGCTGCAGTTATTTCATCCCCCGGATAACAAGAATAAAGACCAACAGATAATGCTAAAAACAATAGCACTATGCTTATGGTTTTTATGAGAGACATTTTACGAGATACTACTTTCATAGTTTTTTCCTTCATGTTTTTGTTAGTTGATTATGTGTTATTTAATAGTTTTGAAAAATCCAATTATAAATCTAAAGTTAAATTGCTTCACTTTTTAGTTCATTAATCCATGCCTTTAATAGAGTATAAGTTACTGAAAGGATAACCTTAATATTTAATTCTGGGTGCTTCAATTCTCCTTTACTGTATCTTCTTCCGGAAGTGATGTATCCTCAAGTAATGCCTGGTAAACCTTATATGCTAGGGCAAGAATAACAGCACCGACAAATAATCCAATAACACCGGCGAGCATCATCCCACCAATTGCACCAAGTAGAATTACCAGTGTAGGAACATCAACACCTCGTCCGAGAAAAATCGGTTTTAAAAAAGCATCAGACATACTAATGATAATACTCATCACTAGAAAAATTATTGCAGATGTAGTATCCAGAATGCTAAAGCTGTAAACTGCAATCGGAAGTAATATTATCAATGGCGGTAACTGAATAATTGCAAAGAACAAAACAATCAGAGCCCAAAGACCAGCTAAGGGTATATTGAATATTAGCATTACAATTCCAGAAACCACTGATTGTATAATTGCCACACCCAAAACTCCCTGAACAACGCTTCTTATAGTTGCACCAGCAAGTTCTGTAAATCCTTCTCCTTTTTTGCCTATTAAAATTTTGAATGCTTTTCGTGCAACTATTTCTGCAGACTCTGCTTTTGCCATTAATGCACCTGCAATTATAATAGATACAATTGTGAGCAGAACTGTAGAACCCAATCCCAGGATACCTGATAAAATATTTGATGCGAATTCTTTTATTTGAGGTTCGAAAGTTTTGATAGCGCCTTCAAGATTAACTGAAGCAAGTTTCCATGCATCATAAACAGGTTTACCTATTAACGGCCACTCAGCTACATCTTCTGAAGGCGGCGGAACTTTAAATGTGCCCTCTTCCAATTCTCTAGCAAGATTTTGTATACCACCTATTGCAGATTCCATTAAAAAATATGATGGTACAATCAAAAGTGCCAACGCAAATAGAGTTATTATAGTAGAAGCAAGTTTCTTCCGGTTACCAAGTAAAGCAGCAAACTTTTTAAATAGTGGATAGATTCCAACTGCAATTATGATACCCCACATAATTACAAATAAGAAAGGTTTAAGTATCAAGTATGACAGAACTATCAGTAACCCGACAAATCCAATTCTCAGAGCAGTAGTGATAGCTTTAGTGTAATAAGCTTCATCTTTAAATTGTTGTTCTATTGCTGCCATAAAATTTTCCTCCAAATAAATAATTTATTAAACAGATTAAAATACATTCAGCATTGCCAGGTAAATACCGCTTATGTTCTTAGGCTAAGCTGGATTGAACTCAATCCTTCTGCACCATGGTAGCCGCTACCATTAAGTCTATTGCATAATTTATCTTGTCATTGCGAATCCAACTTTAGTGGGTGAAGCAATCCAAGAAATTATTAGCTAATATTTTGAGATTGCTTCGATCTCCCGACAAGTCGGGATCACTCGCAATGACATTCTCAAAACCCAGCCACACAGTCGAAAGACTGCGGCTACTGTCAATTAAAAAATCTCTATTACTGTCCTGTCATCTTTTTTGGATCAAGCAATTCTTTAATCTGATCTTCAGTCAAAAGTTTTTTCTCACGAATGAGTTCAAGAATTCCTTTTCCTGTTTCAAGAGCCTCTTTAGCAAGCTCGGTTGTTTTTTCGTAACCAAGTACAGGATTTAATGCTGTTACAATTCCAACACTTTGATTAATATATTTTGTCATCACGTCTTCATTTGCTGTAATTCCATCCACACATTTTGTTTTGAAAGCAGTCATTGTGTTTGTGAGCAGTTTCTGTGATTCAAGAATTGCAGATATTGCTAAAGGTTCATAAGCATTTAACTGGAGCTGTCCTGTCTTTGCAGCAATAGTTACTGCAACATCGTTACCCATAACTCTGAATGTAACAAGATTAACTAATTCTGGAATTACCGGATTAACTTTTCCAGGCATAATTGACGAACCGGGCTGAAGCGGAGGCAGATTAATTTCAAACAAACCTGTTCGTGGACCTGAAGCCAACAGAATTAAATCGCTTGCTATTTTAGAAAGTCTTACTGAAAGTGTGTTCAACGCACTTGAATAAACAACAAAACCCGAGAGATCGGATGTTGCTGCAATTAAATCTTTTGCAGGAACGAATTTCTTTCCGGTAATCTCTGCAAGATGCTTTGCACAGTTCTCTACAAATCCTTTTTGAGCGGTGAGCTTCGTTCCAATTGCAGTTCCGCCCATGTTAATAACATAAAGATTTGCTTCAGCTTGCTTGAGTTCATCAATAGAAGCTTTGAGCTGATTTGCAAAAGCGTTGAACTCTTGACCGAGTGTCATTGGAACTGCATCCTGCAGTTCAGTTCTTCCCATTTTCAAAATGTTTTCAAATTCTTTTCCTTTTGCTTCAAATGATTTTATTAAAGCTTCCAGTTCAGGAAGAAGTTTTTGATTCATAAGAATTATTGCAACGTGAAGTGAAGTAGGATATGAATCGTTTGTTGATTGAGACATATTCAGATGATCGTGCGGTTCAATGTATGCATAGTCACCTTTTTGCTTACCGCTGATTTCTAATGCAATGTTTGCAAGCACTTCATTAACATTCATATTTGCGGAAGTTCCAGCACCGCCCTGGTACAAGTCAACTAAAAACTGATCGTGATATTTTCCCGCGAGTACTTCAGCACAAGCTTTTTCAACAGCATCAAGAACGTATTTTGGTAAAGCACCTGATTCATAATTTGCTCTGATGGCTGCAAGTTTTACAAGAACAAAAGCATTTACTAATTCAGGGTAATCTTTAGTTGTAACGCCGCTGATCTGAAAATTTTCCAATGCGCGTAAAGTTTGAACCCCGTAGTATGCATCATTAGGTAATTGTTTTTCACCAAGCAAATCTTTTTCTATTCTGAATCCACCATCCTGTGAAAAAAGAATTGAAGGTAAAAACATTAATCCAACGATGACTGTAACAAATAACTTATTACTAAATAACATGATTAACTCCTATAAATTTTATAATACAAATGAACTAATAATAAACGCAAAGATTGTTGTGGCAATCAGACACACAAATCCCGGCAGCATAAAGCTGTGATTTAAAAGATACTTCCCGATTTTTGTTGTTCCCGTTCGATCAAATGAAACTGCTGCGAGAACAGTTCCGTAAGTTGGTAAAAAGAAAAATCCATTAACCGCAGGATATACTGCGATTAAAATCCACAACGGCATTCCAAGCACAACTGCAACAGGCATTAATGTTACAACAGTTGCAGCCTGGCTGAACAAAAGCATAGATAGAACAAATAAACCAATTACAAGAACCCACGGAGCTTGCTGAATGATATCTGATATACCGCCAACAATTTCTATTCTGTTCCCTTCAAAGAAAGATGAGCCCATCCACGATACACCGAGTATTGATATAACAGCTACAACACCACCTGTCATAATACTTCCTTTAACTGCCTCGCCTGGTTTTGCTTTGAAGAAGATCATCATAATTCCTGCGGCGGCAAGCATAATGATCATTATTGCATCTCCCATTTCTAACTGCTGAAATGTTGATTCCTTTCCAGTGAACATTTCATAGGAAGGACGAAGTTCAGGGAATATTCCAATGAATACAACAACCACTATCGCAACTAAAAATATTAATAATGAATTACGTGCGCTGCCTATTTTTTCTTTTGCCATTTCAACGGCGGTAGTGGATTCCTGAATTTTACCAGATTTTAATTTTTCCTGATATTCAGGATCATCTTTAAGTTCTTTGCCTTTCCATGCAACTGATAATGTTCCAACTATTAATCCTAAAATTGAAGCGGGGATAATCACTATCATAATTTGAAGTAGACTTACATTAAAAGAAACAAGTGCACCCAACAGTGCAACAGTAGCAGCGCTGATCGGTGAAGAAATAACTCCGTACATCGAAGCTGTAACGCTGATTGATAATGGTCTTTCCGGACGAACACCTGCTTTGGTTGATACTTCGGCAATAACCGGAAGCAGTGCATAGATGACATGCTGCGTACCGCTAGCCAGAATTAAAAAGTAGGTAACAAAAGGTGCAACGAATGTGATGTATTGAGGTTTCTTTCGCATCACTTTTGTAGCAAATGAAATCAGATAATCTAACCCACCCGCTGATTGCATTGATGCCAGTGCTGTAATAACTGCGATTATCATCCCGAGTACAATTCCGGGAGGTGAACCCGGCGGAAGTCCAAAGACAAATACCAGAATCACCAATCCAATCCCACCCATTGTACCTAATCCAATACCTCCGAGCCTTGCACCTATCACTATGCAGGCAAAGAGTATTAATAATTCAATCCACATCATAGTTGCACCTTTTAAGAAATAGTTTTAAATATATTTTAAATTCATCAACGAACAATTATGTAAAAGTCGTAGTCATTCTGGCTTGTCCAGAATCTGAAAAATTTATTTGTGGTAGATTCCGGACTCTCCCGCTGCTGCGGGATCTCCGGAATGACAATTAAACATTAATACATTTCATAATATTCCTGGACCTTTGTTGGGTCGCTAGTCTTTAAAAGTGCAAGTCTTAAAAGAACTCTTGCCTTAGAAGGAATAAGCTCATACGAAGCGACAAATCCGAGAGCATCGTCATCTAATTCAATATTTCTTCCAACAAAACCAGTAATAACACGTGAACCACGAACAACAACAACACCTTTCTCTCTTGCATATTTTAATGCTTCGACACAAGCATCTGTCAAATTACCATTTCCAAGACCGCTTGTAACGATACCTTTTGCACCAAGATCAACTGCAGCTTTGATTAAATCGCCGGGTGCGTCTTCATAAATTGCAATCACATCAACTCTTGGTAAACTGGTTAAGTTATCAACATTAAATTCAGTTTGATATGTGTGTTTTTTATCGGGCACATCTACATAATTAATTTCCCCATAGTTAACTGTTCCTAACGGACCAACTAATGGAGAAAAAAATGTTTCAACTGCAGTAGTGCTACCCTTAATAACGGCACGACCGGAATGAATAAGATCATTTGCAACAACCAATACACCACGATCCATTGATTCTTTATTTCCTGCAACAGCGACAGCATTGAAAATATTCAATGGACCATCAGCACTAAGCGCAGTTGAGGGACGCATTGAACAAGTTAGCACAACCGGCTTCTTTGATTTGATTACAAGATTCAGGAAGTATGCAGTTTCTTCCATAGTGTCTGTACCGTGAGTTATAACAATTCCATCAACATCATCTTGGGCTAATAACTCATTGCAGCGTTTTGCTAATTTCAACCAGACTACATCGCTCATATTCTGGCTGCCGATATTAGAAATCTGCTCACCGGTTACATTCGCGATTTCTTTTAGTTGAGGTACAGCGTTTATCAGAGTTTCAATACCAACCTGACCAGATTGATATCCCGACTGAACTTCAGTAGGCGCTGCGCCTGCGATAGTTCCGCCAGTAGCGAGAATAACTACGTGAGGCAGCTTTTGTGCATTTACAGTAAGCACGACAGCTATAACGAAAAAGAAACTAAGTAATCTTTTCATAACACCACTCCTTTTAATAATTTTAGAATGATTAATTATTTGTAAACAGGTTCATACATTTTGCTTTTAATAAACTTCCTGATATTCTTTGGTTTTTTAACACGGGCTAATCCGCTTAGGGAAATTTCTTCCGTAACTTTCACCGCTACATTTACGGAGACATCTCTGATATTTTTTATTGGCGGATAGATCAATCCTTTTGAAAAATCTTCTTCAGTGATTTGTTCAGCAACTGCTTCTGAAGCAGTAAGAAGCATTTCGTCAGTAACTCTTTTTGCTTCGGTTGCATAGATTGCTAAACCCAGCGCAGGAAAAATGAATACATTGTTGCCTTGTCCCGGAGTAAAAGTTTTTCCGTTGTATGTTACTGGCGCAAACGGACTTCCACTTGCAAATATTGCTTTACCTTTACTCCACGTGTAAGCTTGCTCGGCAGTACATTCGGAATGCGAAGTTGGATTTGAATAAGGGAATATAATCGGACGTTCGTTGATTGAACTCATATTTTCAATTACCTGCTGAGTGAAAGCTCCACCAACCGTGCTCACACCAATTATCGCTGTAGGTTTTATTTTCAAAATGCTCGCTGCAAAATCGTTTGAAGGATCACTATCATGAGCAAATGGTATTTGATGTTCGGCAAGATCAGTTCTTGATTTTACGAGTAATCCATTCACATCAAACATCCAGCATCGTTTGTAAGCTTCTTCTTTGCTTAAGCCATCCTTTTGAAATTTCTTTACAAGCATATCAGCAATACCGAACGCAGCAGCACCAGCACCAAGAAAAAGAAATTTTTGTTCTTTGAATGGCTTTTTTAATAATCGGCTTACCGCAATAAAGCCAGCAACAGCTATTGCTGCTGTTCCCTGAATGTCATCATTGAAGGTACAGATTTTATCCCTGTACTTGTCTAAAATCCTGATCGCATTCACACCTGCAAAATCTTCCCATTGAATACAAATCTTCGGATATACTTTCGTAACAGCTTTTACAAATGCTTTAATAAATTCATCGTACTTTTTCCCTGTAACTCTCTTTTGTTTTAGTCCCGGATAAAGAGGATCATTTAAATACTTTTCATTATCTGTTCCCACATCAAGAACAATCGGTACTGTGTGTTCCGGCGGAACACCCGCACAACTCGTGTATAATGCTAATTTGCCTATTGGAATGCCAATTCCGTTAACTCCGAGATCACCAAGACCTAAAATTCTTTGTCCATCAGTAACAACGGTGAACCTGATATCCTTAGCTGGCCAGTTTTTTAAAATCGTTTCAATTTCATTTTTATGTTTGATTGAAATGAATAGTCCTCTCGGTCTTCTTGCAATGTGACCTAATCTTTCACAAGCTTCACCAACCGTCGGTGTGTAAACCAAAGGCAAATATTTTGCGGGATCACTTATTATAGTTTTGAAAAATAATGTCTCGTTGGTGTCAAGCAATCCTGTCAAATAAATATATCTGTTAATTGGCTTATTTAAATTTTCTATCTGTTCCTGCACACGCATAATTTGTGTTTCCATAGATTCGATAGTATCTGGTAGAATACCATCCAACCCATGTTTCTTTCTTTCAGCTTTGGAGAAAGCTGTTCCTTTATTTTTACGGGGATTGTATAAAAGTGAATATCCTTTTAATTCTTTCATTGAGATTGTTCTCTATTCTATTGTAAAAATATTTTTCATTGATTCTATTAATCTTAATTCATCATTCCTACTATCACAGGACCCCAGGCAGTAAGTAAAATACTTCCAAGCGCGTACGGTACTGTATATCCAAGGACGGGCACTTTGCTAGCTGCTGAATCCTGAAGTGCTTTCAATCCTGGAGTCGTTGTTCCGGCACCTGCCTGAGCTCCCAGCAGAATTACAGGATTAATTTTCAGGACATAATAACCAAAATAGAGTCCAACAATATGAGGTGTTATTGCTACAATGAGACCTGCAATCAGTAAGCCGACTCCTGTTTGACTTAATCCGGAGATAAATGTTGGACCAGCACTAAGTCCAACTATTCCAATGAATGTTGAAAGACCAACATTATCAAAAATCCAGAGTGCTGGTTCGGGAATGCGTCCGAATTTAGGAGTTTTAGAACGAAGCCAGCCAAATATTAATCCCATTATAAGTGCACCACCGCTTGTTGTGAGCGTTATCGAAATTCCAAAAACAGTGACTGCAATCAGGCCAACTAATCCACCAAGCATAATTCCCAGACCGACAAATATCATATCAGTGTCAGGAGTAGCGCGGTCAATATAGCCAATGGATTTTGCAGCACGCTCAACATCTTCCTGAAGCCCTGAAACTTTTAAAAGATCACCACGATTAACGATAGTCTCAGCAGTAAATGGAATTTCCTGTCCTGTTCTGATTAATTTATGAAGCTTAACACCCTGACCATATTTTGTTCCCAATTCAATCAATGTTTTACCAGCCACATTCTTGTTTGTGATAATTAAATCTCTGTTTGCAATAGGATAATCCAGAAGTTCCTGATCCATCACTTCAGGACCAAATTCTGTAAGCTTTTCAAATAGAACTTTGTACCGGGCCATTACCGATATAATATCACCTTCTTGAATGATTGTTGCAGAATTTGTTTCTATTATTTTCCCATCACGGCGAAGGCGCTGAATAAAAATCCTAGATTCAGTTACAGTCCTTTCAATATCTCCGATACTCAATCCAACCCATTTTGTATTAGTGACTTTGAATGCACGAAGTCTCCAATCTTCGAACGCAGAGGCTAATCCATTATCATCTTCGGTTTTACCCAAAAGTTTTTTCTCAAGCTCTTTGCTGGCAGATCGTAAATCAATTTTTAACAGTTTAGGTGCCAATGATGAAAGAAACCAGACGATAAAGATTGTGCCAACAAGGTAAGTAACAGCATAAGCAACAGCTACGTTATTTAGCAGAATTGTTCTCTCTGATTCGGGCAGCGAGAGACGTTGAATTGATTCACTTGCAGTTCCGATTATCGTTGACTGAGAAAACGCACCAGCCAGCATGCCAGCCGTGGTTCCAATATCGAAATTCATGATCTTTCCAATAGCATAAGCAGTAAACAAACTAACCAAAGAGAGTACAACAGTTAGTATCAACTGAGGTCCTGCATCTTTTTTTAATCCCTGGAAAAATTGCGGACCAACTTTGTATCCTGTTGCAAATAGGAACAAATCAAAAAATATTACTTTTACAATCGGGTAAACCTCAATATGAAACTGACCGATCAAAACTCCGGCAAACAATGTTCCCAGCGCTGATCCAACTTTGAAATTACCAATGCTGATTTTTCCAAAAGCAAATCCTAAAGCGAGTACCAGGAAAAGTGCCAGCTCCGGATATTGCTGAAGTATTCCGATAAAGTTATTCATATATTTTTTTATAACACTCTAAATGTTAAAAGTAATAACTCATATAAATTTTTGTGTAAAGGAATTTCAATGTTTTATCAAATCGTTCTGCCGAAATCGGCTGGAAGTAATTTTCAAATCCCACAGTAAAATCATTTCTATTAATAAAAGCAATGTTGAGATTTACTGTGTAGATTGGCGGTGCGGCTTCTTTAAAACGCCATTCATTCGATACTGCAGTTGCGCCGATGGCTACTCCAAAAGGAATATCAAACCAGTTCCTTAAATCTATACTGAGGAGTAAACCAGAATTCCATTTGAATTTGCTCTCACTTTTTTCAGCATAGACTTCTCCAAGTCCTGCAGAAACTTTTGTAATCACTCCAAATACTCTACTTATTCTGAACGCAAACCTGAATTCTATGTTACTTGTTAGGCTTTGAAAATTATTAATCAATTGCCTGTTTACAAGAGTATCTGAAGAAGCAGTAGAATCAAGTCTAAATCCAAGATCGACAAATGTAAGTGTCGAGCTATTCAGGTCTATTGCAGTTGAGAGTAAAAGGTTATCATCTTCCACTATTTTTAATAACCAACCGATCCCGAAATTTGTAGCCGCATCTATACCTTGAGAAGCAAGTGATATTGCATTATTACCTAAGCTTGCAAGTCCGGATGCTTTTATGCGAAGAGCAGCCCAAGGTCTTACGGCATATTGAAATTCAACACCGCCCTGGGCATAAAAAATATCCGGTTTAAAATTTATTGTTTTGTCCGATCCTTCGATTGTAATTGGAATTTCCGTCTCAACAAAACCTGCTGTACCAAAAAACAAACTAAATTTTGTATTAATAAAGGGATCATCAACTCCTGTTATTGAAGTGAATATATGGTCACCAAGTGACGGTAAATATGTGGTGTCAGAACCCTGAGCAAAGGTAGTTGAAGTCTGCAGCAGAACCTGCACCAAAAACAATATTACAAATATTTTATTTGAGTATTTCATCTGCATAAAAAAGTTAAAGCGGAATCATTATTCCTGTGCTCAGCTTAAATCCTGTACTCTTATAATTTGAGACGTATATCTCTGAACTAACTTCTGCCTCACCTGTATAAATATTAACAAGTCCCTGGATATATCTTAGCTCAAAAAACAAATGTGGTCCTCCAATCGGTATCTTATATCCAAGATTAAAAAAAGCAACTGCATCATAATTCAGAAACTTATCTTTAATATCCTTTTCATTTGACTCATATGTTAACATTGCAGAACTGAGTAGTTGAAAACTGACTCCGCTTCCAACAAAAAATCGCTCTGTATTTATTTTGAAAATGACACCAAGTCCAAAATAATTTTGTTTAACACCGTAAGTAAGCACAGTATCCCGCAATTTTTCTTCGTCACCAAATACAATATTAGAACCTTTCTGTTCGAATGAAGGCTCTAAAGAAATCACAACATCTTCAGTCAACTGAAAATCCAGATTCCCGCCAAAGGTCATTCCATATATTGATTCATAGCTTGCATCTTCAGGCGGATTCCCTCCAAAACTGGAGCTGTTCACACCGCCCCAAACCGATAACTGGAGTTGTGCAAATGAAATATTCGCTATCAGAAAAAGCAGAGCTGATAAAAAATATGTTTTCTTAAAAATCATTCAATATTTTTTTGATAAATAAAATTTGGCCACACACTGTTACCTTCTTTTTCCGCTACCTCTGTTCATATTTCTTGAGGTATTCGATCTCTGTTGATTATAAGTTTGTGTCTTCTGGTTACCTCTATCTCTTGACGTCTGCTGGCGGTTTAAGTCCTGTTTATTTTTTTCATAATTAGATTTGTTTTTACTTTGATCAACATTAGACCAGTTGTTCCCTTCCCGAGATTGCCATTGGTTGTTATCCTTTTTATAAACGTTTCCTTGCTTATCAGCGTAAACATTGTTATTTGTATTCACTCTGTTTTTTTGCTGATCACCTAATGAAACATTATTCCTCTGCTGATCCATCGTTGAAACATTATTTCTTTGTCTGTCGTTGGTATTTATATTGCCGCGATTACCATCATTGTAAATGTTTCTATTTCCATTCTGGTTATAATGGGAGATCTGGTTGTTCTGTCCATATCTGTAACCAGCATAAAATCCTGCTCTTCTACCATCATAATAGCCGTGACTGTATCCTCCGTTATATCCTCCTGCACCCCAATAACCACCGTAATAAGGATAAGAATGATAGCTTACAGCCATCCATCCATAGGGACCTCCGAAGCTCATTCCAAATCCATAGCTCCAGCCTGTATAAGGATTATAATGTGCAGAGAATCCGTAAGTAACAGGTCGTGGATAATAGTAAGTTCCGTAGTAAGGTGGATAATAATAACCTGTTCCATAAATTACTGTTCCTCCATAAGTATAGCAGCCAGTGTAACCCGGATAATATCCAACATACACAACTTCAGGAGTTGAGTCATACACGTAAACATATTTAGTATTGTAAACCGGTGAGTCCGGGGTCATTTCATAAATTTTATCAGGAACTTCTGTAGCAACTTTCCAGGGACCTTTTGGATTAGTGGCTTCAAACCATGTTGCATTATCACAGCAGTAGTACTTATCTAAATACTTGATAACACTTTTGTCTGTATTGGTTGCGTAGTAAAGATCGGTAGTTGATAATGGTTCAAACTTCGGTTCGCCATCATAATTAACTTCCAGCTTTGTGTTGCGGTCAACTTTTGAAGTTTGAGGAATTTGTGTATCAAGGATTGCATCTTTTGATTCCTCAGTTCCGGGAACATTTGTAAGTACATTACCCATTTCAGATTCGGGAGGAATTTTTTTAAAATCTTCCGGAAGTTTTTCTGGATCGACAAAACTCCACGGTCCTCCCAGAGATTTTGATTGGAACCATCTTCCGGAGAGTAAAATCAAATATGTCTGAGTGTTAATATCCATTATAATATCACTCTCTGTATTTTTTACGAATAGCAAAGACGTGCCTTCAATAGATCCTAATTCAGGTTCACCAATAGTTTCAATTAACTCAGCAGGTTTTGTCCTCACAATTATTTTAGGTTTAACTTTAATCGTATCCGGATTGATGTCTTTATATTCATCAGGATTTTTCTTTAGAATAAACTCAATCAGCTCATCCGGAATTTCTTCGGTGAATTCATAATCATCCAAAATATTTTCTGATTTGTACCAAAGCGGTCCACCTTTGAGATAGTAAACTTCGTCCCAGTTATCTTTTACGATAAAGAATGGAGTGTTTATTACGATTTCAAAATCAGTGTCTTCCAGCTTTTTAAATTTAGGTTCACCGTCAATTGTGATTAGAGCTGCAGGATATGTTACGTGAATAATTTCAGGCGGATCGGTTTTAAAATTTTCTTTGGACTTGCTCTGGTCAGTATCAAGGTATGCTATCAGTTGATCGATTGTGATATCAAGTTCCCATTTAGGAATTTCATCTGATAAAAATTTCTTTAGCTCTTCGATTTTTGTTGAATCCTGATCCGGGAATTTTGCATCTGTAACCACTACTTCGTCAAGGGAAATTAACCTTGTATCCCTATCGGTTAAAATTTTTGTGTTTACCCACACGGCTCCGAATATTGGATCATTTTGTTTCGGCGCATTTATCATTACCGCTGCACGGAATTGCAAAAAAATTTTATCGAAAGATTCAACCTGCGGCTGATAAATTGTAACCTCCGTTCCCGATGAGTGAGTGATTATCTTTGGCCACTCTTCTGAAAACAGATTAATGTTAGCTATCAAGAAAAAAACTAAAATTCTTGCTAAGCATTTCATAAAATTCATCCTGTTTAAAAATAAATTAATCACAGCCACCTATACAGAAGAACGGCGGTGAAAAAATCATCAGACCAATTTCAAATCCTCCACCATAATTACCTCCAAACTCGTCATCGTATGTTAATGCGATATTTGTGTATTGATCCGGTTCCCAGCGTAATCCCGCTCTGAATTCAGTACTAACATTTAAGTCACCTGCTGAGCCGTAAATCTCTCCTACGACTGCCCATTTTGGACTTGTAGGGTACCAGGCTAATCGTGTGGAATATGTTAAGTACCACACGGTAGATTCTTCCACTCCATAGTTTTTAGTCACGCTGGCTCCGGGCATTATATCCCAGGAAAGTGTGTTATTAAAAAATGGAATTGTAATGGGCGCA
Source organism: Ignavibacteriaceae bacterium (assembly GCA_013388525.1). The sequence goes on from JACAFA010000218.1 coordinate 15,506, forward strand.
TTTGTCCAGAAGGTTTGAAATGCATCATTAACCCTGTCAGTTCCATCGAGATAACCGGGATCTATTCCGGTTCCAAGTTTAACTGCAAATCCTCCGGTCTTTGATTCATTTTCGTAAAACATATACTTCGCATACAAAGATGTTGAGTATCCGTCATCAGTTGTCGGGTCGTCATCATCATTGTAAATGTAAGCTGCAACCGTGAACTCCCATCCGGGCAACAAGGAAAAAGTATTCATAAGCATTGAGTTGCGTTCACCATAAGTAGCAATAACTGTTACTGTACCGTGTTCTTTGGATATCCAGCTGTCGGAATTAAACTGTTGTCCGTGAACGGAAATACTTGTAAGCAAAAGCAACCAAAAAATTATTTTGCTTGCATATTTTTTTTGACTATTCATCATTTAACATTTGCCTTTTCCCATGCTCTTACTTTTGCACGTGCTTCACCAAAAAGTTTTTCATAGTTCCCAAAACTTACTTTATAAGTGACTTCTTCACCTACGAGTTTCCATAGTCTGTCATAAAGATGATAAACGTACAACTGCTTTTCCTGCTTATCAGGTGCAACGTTGTCAGTACCAAATAAAAATCTATCCGGATACTTTTTGATTATCGCAGCAGTTCGTTCTAACGATTGATCATTGTAATCAAGCCATTTAGCAGTTTCTTCCCATGATAGATCAAAGTAAAGATGATCGTATGCCGGATCTGTAAGCATATCTTCGAAAATTGCTCCCATATCTTCGATAGGTTTAATAATTCTTCCAAGTCCAAGATGAGCCCAGATTATAATTGCGTCAGGATGTCTTTTTATTAATTCCTGAAATCCCTTGACATAATTTGGTTTGTTCGGTTTTGGGAATGGATTATCGATGTCGTTGTGAATTATAGATATCAATCCTGTTTCAGCACAGAAGTTAAAAATTCTGTCCAGTGCAGGATCAGTAAGACTGGCTACATCGCCCGAAATTTTAGCAGAAACAAATTCTTTGTGAATACTGAACTCACCAATGCCAGTAAAAACACCGGGGAAAGTTTTTAAAACTCTTTTGATATGATCTGCTGCATACATATCGGTAACATTAAAACCAATAATCATAGGATCAAGTCTTTCCTGTTTTTCTTTCGGAAGATTTTTATACTGCATTGCAATCCATGCATCACAAAATGAATAGTAGTAGAGTGGTGCATCAGTATCGAGATAATAAGTTGGTGCAGCTTCACCTGTAACACGATAAGACCACTGCTGCTGGAGCGGAAGTCCAAACACAGTTGATCGTCCAACTTTATCTCCCATTATTGAATCCACATAAAATTCCATTTCGATTCCCTCCTGGATATAGTTTGTTATATGGAAATGGGAATCGTAGAATAAATACTTATCATCAGTTTGAGCATTAGTAGTTAATAATGCACCCAATCCGAGAAGCAGAAATAATAAATACAATGCTCTTAGTAAATTCATCATAATTTTATTTTTCATTTCAATGTTCTCCATAATATTATTTTGTTTTAAAGTTCTATGATCAAATTAGAATATCAATTCCGGTAGATAAAGACATACCATTAAGCCCGCCTAAATAAAATCCAAACGATGATGATGCCGCAGATTTATTGACATAAATAACATTAAGGTTTAAACGCAAGCTGCGCGTTCCGGCAGGGTAATAATTCATTCCACCCACTACTTCCGAAGGTTTCATTTTGTACTGATCAAAAATCTGACTGGCAGAAGCATAAATCTGAAGTGCTTTAGGAATTAATTCATATGAAAGGCTGGCGTAAAAGCCATGATCATAAATTGAATTGTAAGATGGCGCCTCTGCAGCTTCGGTATGATAGTATAAATCGAATTTAGAAATATTTCTGAAATAATATTCAACCTGTAAATGCCAGCCATTATGTTTAATTCCCGCATCAACTGATAAAAGATCGAAGTCTGCTTTTACAAGTGTCACGTCATCAGCAAGAGCACCGGTCTCGAAAAGGTAAACCCCATCGGATATCTTTGTTTGAGTATTATTCGGTGCGGATGTACTAACCGGAGTTTGGCGGTCGTCGCGCATATGAGTAAATGATGCACCAAATCTTGTAGCAACATCCTCATGGATTTCAAAATCACCATAACCACCGCGCGGTCCAAATTCACCTGTAGTTGGCATCCACCAGATGCTTGCACTAGTTGAGAGATCTCTTGTTAGCTGGCTTACTGTAGTACCAAGAATACTGAGGTTATTACCAACTGTAAAATTATAGTAAAACTTTGGCAGCACTTCTCCTGTCACAAAAGCGCCCATAGTAAATCCAGGTCTGAAAAATTCTTCAGCTAATACACGGTCGCTTGATAAGAAAAACGGCCAGGCTCCCTGCATTGAACGGCTGCCAAGATTCGGAACAATACCTACTCCAACATTTATTTCTTTCTGGAATGAGTAGCGCATATATCCAAATAACAATGTCTGATTAGTGGATGCAAGCGACCATACTGTTAGACAATAATTAAATTTAGGAGTTAAGAAGAATCCGGAAAACCATATCATGCTTCGGTGCCACGTTATATCCTGTCTTGGATCAACTGTTCTTTCGCGCCCAAGGTGATCAAGAAATTTTGGATCATTGTCAACCTGGTTGACATATCTTGCTAATCCATACGCGCTGATGTTCAAACTTCCTAATCGTGTTTTTACAATTGTAAACCCTTTCCCTGGAGTAAATTCTCCCGCAGTAGTATTCTCAAGAACAATATCTGCAGCAGTGACTGTATCTACCTTTGAATCAAGATCCTGCGCTGAAATTTTAGAGGAGAATAAAGCAATGACGCTTAGAGAGAGAAATAAAAATACTTTAGAGTTCAGTGATAGAAATAAACTCTTCATAACTACAATACCTTTCTTGATTTCAAAAAGAATGAGGCCACCTTAAATACTAACCATATCGATCCTGTCTGCCATCGCTTAGTCTTTAGGAGAGAATAAAAAGACTAACACATTCACCATTATTTCTGCGTCTTCTTTGACTGCAGGAAAATTTGGCTCTACTGGATGAGAGCAAATAATTTTAAGACAGCCTCATTAAAAATTTAATCTGTTTAAAAAAGAATGGGGCTACCAGCAAACCGCTTATGCAAAACTGAGTCCCGCTTAAAGCGGGAGGAGGCTAACTCAATCTGACAAATAAACAGTTTTTGGCCAGCCCCATTAAAATTCAAAGAACTTTTAATGCTACTTTGGCTGAATCAAATAAGGATTCGCCTTAAGCTGCTCAATCACGTATTTAATTGCCAACTGACCTTTTACACTGTTACCTGCTTTATCTAACGGAGGGGAAACTACCGCAATACCAAATTTTCCGGGCACAACAGCAATCAAACATCCGCCAACTCCGCTCTTTGCAGGAACACCGGCATTATAAAACCAAATACCTGAGTCGTCATAAAGTCCTGCTGTAGACATTACAGGTAGAGTGTACATAACCGTTTCCGGTGATACAACTTTTTTCTTTGTTACAGGATTTACTCCGCCATTAGCGAACGTAGCAGCCATAATTCCGGCATCTTTAGCACTTACATTTATTGCACATTGCTTTGTGTAAATGTCAGTTGCCTGAACAGGATCAAAGTACATTCTGCCGTATGCTAATAATAGATGAGCAATAGCCTGGTTACGTAAATTATCTCCAGCTTCACTGATATAAACAGGAACATTAAGTCCAAGTTGTCGTCCTGCAAAATCACTATGAACCTGAAGAATGCTTTTCCATTTAGCAGAAGAATCGACACCAGCGATTAAACTTGTTGATGCAATTGCACCGGGATTTACAAGAGGATTAATTTCTTTACCTCTCATTCTTTCCACTGCAACAATTGAGTTGAATACTTCACCTGTTGCATCAACTCCTATTTTATCCTGAACTGCCTGATGACCCTGCTCTTCAATTACTTTTGCCATTGTAAATACTTTTGATACACTCTGGATTGAAACCATTGACTGAATATCACCTGCGGTATAAACTTGTCCGTCAACCGTTACTAAAGCAATTCCGAAAATATTTGGATCAACTGTCGCTAGTTCTTTGATGTAGTCAGCATTAGCGCCTTCTTTAACATCTTTGAATTTGTTGTATGCATCATTAAGAACTTTTTCAATATTTGCTTTTGACAGATCCTGCGCAAACAATGTGACAGGACTCGATAACAATAAAGCTACGAGCAGTATTGCTACCAATCTTGTGTTGATAAAAAAATATTTCATTTTGTTTAACTCCTTTTAGCTGTTAAATAATTTAATTTAGTATTCATACTTTCAATCTCTGTAACACAGATTTCTAGTCTGTACTACATTTGGGTTCAACCTTTCCGATTTTAGAATAATACTTTATGTGAAAAATTATATTTGAAAGAGAACTGAAGTTTTAAAATGTCAGCAGTCTTTAAATAATTTTCCGGATATTGATACTCTTCATCCTCTTCAAGGTTATTAAAGTTTTCTCTGTTGCCCCATTGTAATTCAGCTCCCATCATTACATTCTCTACCGGGTAATAAAGTAAGTTAATAAGAGCGTATTGCCCTTTGTTGAAAGCATTATAATCCTGAAGATTAGTATTATCCATATCAAGGAAAGAATACCCAACTGAAGTAGAAAATTTTTCGCTCCAGTTATGATCAAGAAACGCAACTGCGGACATCATCGGGATTGGAACGCCTTTAATTGGTTTCTCAGGATCATTAGCATCAGTATTATCTTTGATACCGATATCAACCGGTGCATCGTTCATATAGTTCTGAATTCCTTCACCATAAACAAATGCAAGTCTTAGAACATCATTTTTAGTTATTTTCACATTTGAACTTAAGTTTAGACCCCATCCTAAAGCTTCGTCACTTAAATCATAGTCATTATCGCTCTGATCTACCCATTTTATATAACGAACAATTCCAGCTAATTCAACATATCCCCATGACTGACCATAACGATATTCTGCCGATAAATCGGGTAAAGGAAATTGGCTTTTAATATTTTGTTCCTGAAGTATTTCACTATAAACACCACCATCAGCACTTGCACCCGGTCTTTCAAGAGCAAATGTCAATCGTGTATCGCCTTTGATTGGCATATAACGGAACTGAATGTTTCGGAAAAATACCATGCCGTTTGGTCCCCAGTATTCAACAGAATTTGGAAATACATCTATATCCATAAACGGTGACCAGTACTGACCGACGCCAATACAACCGAGCTCACCATAAGCGTGTCGAAGACGGATTGTTGTTTGACCTGCATCTGATCCTGTCCCGAACATTTCCCATTCAAATTGTGTGAACAATTCACCAAGTGCAGTTTGAGTTCCGCTCTTCACACCGAAACGTGTTTGACGAACACTGAAGAATACATTACCGTCGGTGCCGTATTCATTTTTAATAGTAGGAAGCTTTGTTGGTCGAACAACATCATACCAGTCAGGGTGTATTTGATCGAAGTTGTAACCTATATCAGTCATTGCAAAACCGTAGACCTGGAACCAGTTTTTTTCGCCATCCTGAGCGAATAGAAAACTTCCCAGAAACAAAACAAAGATTGCTGTAAATAGAGCCTTCATACATTACTCCTTTTAGTCTGTGATGAAATATTAAAGTTATTTGATATTTGATTTTCTAAGTTGTATTTAATTATATCCAGCAATGCTTCTCCATCAACCGGTTTGCGCAGATAAGCCAGCACTCCATATTCTCTGCAGCATTCACGATATTTTGGTTCATCAAAGGCAGTGATTACAATAACAGGAAGATGCAATCCTTTCTCTTTCAATTTTTCTAATAAAGTGCAACCACTCATTCCTATCAAATGCATATCAAGAATCAGTAAATCCCTCGCGTCCTTCTTGTAATTCATTAAAAACTTTTCTGCGCTCTCAAAACAGGTACATTCATAACCTGCTGAATTGAGCAGCATCGTAAATCCATCTCTTACATTAACATCATCATCTACTACGTATATCATTAAGCTGAAAATTTGTTTTGGTTAATAATCCGTGTTGAAATCTATTTCTAATAGAGATGTGAGTAAATAGGTACTTAGTCCTATTTAACATTCAGACCATTGCCAATTAAAATCCTACACCGCCACCGATGCTGATTATTGGATCCCAATCTTCATAAGGTGAGTTTTCATCCTGAATCACATCAAACAGAACCTCCACATAAACTGCTGCATTAGGACCAACTCTTTGAACAAATCCTCCACCTAAAAGAAGAAAGGGAACCCAGTTTCTTTCAGATTCGGTTCTAATTGGATTCGAGTAAATCGTGTAGTTCTCATAGCTTGCATAATCAAATTCAGCGTGAAGGTAAATTTGATAGATAGGTCTGAATCTTGTAAAAATGCCCGCTCCATAATTATGTGAGGTAAGTTCTAGTCCCTCATAGCTTTGATCATTTATGTAGGAATACATTAATTTACCGCCGACAGAAAATTTTGGTGAAACCTGATATCCGACCAAAGGATTTATACTCAAATAGAAATAATCACTCCAAAAATTAAATCCGACAGTTCCGCCATAATACCATTTGTTCACTGTGGATGATGTGGGTTGTGTTTCGGGTTGTGTTTCTTCTTTAACAACTGTGGAATCAATTTCTTGTGCAATTGATAAGGAAGAGCAAGCTAAGAAAAGCATTACTACGAAGTGTTTCATTTTACTATATCCTTAAATAATTTGTGTTGAAATCTATTTCTAATAGAGATGTAAGTAAATAGGTACTTAGTCCTATTCGGAGTAATTTATGAATTGAAGGAAAGACTGAGAAAGATTATTTGGAGTTGTTATTTCTGGAGGTTTTGATACTTAATTTCTCGGCTATATAAATCATTTCCGGGACAGACTTTACCCCTAGCTTTTGTGTGATGCTTAATCTGTGATTCTTTACTGTGTGTTCTGCGATTCCTAATTCTGCGGCGATTTGTTTGTTGAGCATTCCGGTAATTACGTAACGAAAGATTTCATATTCTCTTGCAGTTAATGAATTGACAAGCGACTTAAATTTTTCTATCTCATTTTGCTTCTTAATTCTCTCATCACTTCTGATTAATGCTTCTTCAATGGCTTTGAGCAGTTCCGTTTCATCAATTGGTTTTTGTAGAAAATTCAGTGCTCCTTTTTTCATCGCCTCAACGCTCATCGGAATATTACCTTGTCCTGTTATGAAGATGATAGGCAGAGTTTCAAAGTTAATTTCAATTTTAGATTGCAGCTCAAGTCCGGACTCTTCACCCAGAAAAACATCCAGCAGAATGCAGCCTGTACCGGAGTAATCAGCATATTCAAGAAGCTCATCAACACTTTTGAAACTTTCAATATTGTAGCCATGTGATTTCAATAGCAGGGAAACGCCTGACCGGATTTCTTCATCATCATCAATCAGAAATATTTTACTGTTAGCCTTATCCATCTTTTAATAATTTTAAGCTGAATGAAAATTTAGCACCGCCTTCAGGCATATTTTCTGCCCAGATTTTTCCATTATGATCTTCAATAATTGAGCGGCAGATTACCAGTCCGATTCCCGTACCCTCTTTTTTTGCGGTGATGAATGGTTTAAATAGTTTGTCTTTTTCGGCTTCATCTATTCCTGTGCCCC
>JACAFA010000161.1 GCA_013388525.1 Ignavibacteriaceae bacterium
GTGCAACCATTTCATCAAGATGTTTCGGTAAAGTATAAACTTTATTTTCATACTTATCGTGATGATTCCAGAGTTCAATCTGTGCAAGAACCTGGTTTGAAAATGAGTTCGACATAACAAATGAAGGATGACCCATTGCACAACCGAGATTAACCAATCTTCCTTCAGCAAGAACAATTATATCTTTTCCATCAATTGTAAATTTATCAACCTGAGGTTTGATATTATCTTTTGTATGTCCGTAATTTTTATTAAGCCATGCCATATCAATTTCATTGTCGAAGTGTCCGATGTTGCAAACCACAGTTTTATCTTTCATCAGTCTGAAAATCTTTTCATCAACAACATTATAATTACCGGTTGCAGTTACAATTATATCAGCTCTTGGCGCAGCCTTTTCCATCTTCTGAACTTCGTAGCCATCCATAGCAGCCTGAAGTGCACAGATGGGATCAATTTCAGTAACAATTACTCTTACACCAGCACCACGAAGTGATTGAGCAGAACCTTTACCAACATCTCCATAACCTGCAACGACTGCTACTTTACCAGCCATCATTAAGTCAGTTGCTCTTCTTAAAGCATCAACCAGTGATTCACGGCAGCCGTACTTATTATCGAACTTTGACTTGGTGACTGAATCATTGACATTGAAAGCAGGAACAGGAAGTGTTCCTTTCTTTTCTCTTTCATATAAACGATGGACACCGGTTGTGGTTTCTTCAGAAATACCTCTGACTTCTTTAATAAGTTCAGGATATTTGTCAAGCACCATATTAGTTAAGTCACCGCCATCGTCAAGAATCATATTCAAAGGTTTTCTGTCTTTACCAAAGAACAAAGTTTGTTCTATACACCAATCGTACTCTTCAAGAGTTTCACTTTTCCAGGCGAAGACAGGAATACCGGCTTTTGCAATTGCAGCAGCGGCATGATCTTGTGTTGAAAAAATATTACACGATGACCATTGAACTTCAGCTCCAAGATCTTTTAAAGTTTCAATTAATACAGCTGTTTGAATTGTCATATGAAGACAACCGGCAATACGTGCACCTTTAAGAGGTTGTTCTTTTTTATATTTTTCCCTGATAGCCATCAAGCCGGGCATTTCTGCTTCGGCAAGTTTTATTTCTTTTCTTCCCCATTCAGCAAGTGAAATATCCTTCACTTTATAAGGGAGAATTTTCACTTCATTTTTTACTGCTATATCGCTCATTTTTTTCCTTTTATCTGGTTATTAAATATCATGCATATTTCTTAAACAAATTTACCAGGTCTAATTGTTCCCAGGAAAATTCGTTTTCTGTTCTTCCGAAATGACCATAAGCAGCGGTTTTCTGATAAATTGGTTTTTTAAGCTTTAATCTCTCAATAATTCCCTTTGGAGTCAAGTCAACTTCTTTTGTAATCATTTTAGAAATTTCAGAATCGGGAATGACGCCGGTTCCCTTAGTATCAACATAAATAGAAACCGGTTCAGCAATACCAATAGCATAAGCAACCTGAACAAGACATTCCTTTGCAAGTTTTGCAGCAACAATATTTTTAGCAATATGTCGTGCAGCATAAGCAGCAGAACGGTCAACTTTTGAAGGATCTTTCCCGGAAAATGCACCGCCGCCGTGAGGAGCCCACCCGCCGTAAGTATCAACAATAATTTTTCTTCCGGTTAGTCCGCTGTCTCCATGCGGTCCGCCAATTTCAAATCTTCCAGTTGGATTAACAAACACTTTTGTCTTCTGATCAAAAAATTCTGCCGGAATAACATTTTTAATTACTTGTTCAATTACATCTTCTTTTATTTTTGCCTGGCTAGCATCTGCATCGTGTTGGGTTGAAATAACGATCGTATCAACTCTTTTGGGATTCTTTTTATCATCATATTCAATTGTAACCTGAGATTTCGCATCGGGTCTTAAGTATGGCATAATACCATCAAAACCTTTTCTTATATCTGCTAATTTTTTTACGAGTTTATGAGCATACATAATTGGCATTGGCATTAGTTCGGGAGTTTGATCACAGGCATAACCAAACATCATTCCCTGATCACCGGCTCCACCCTTATCAACTCCCATCGCAATATCGGGAGACTGTGAGTGAATTGCGTTCAATACAGAACAAGATTCGGAATCAAATTTATAATCTGCACTTGTGTATCCTATTTTTTTAACAGTTGCTCTTACTACATCCGGGACTTCAATGTAAGCGTCGGTGGTTATTTCACCGCCAACAAGAACAAGACCGGTTGTTACGAAAGTCTCACAAGCGACTCTCGCATTAGGATCTTTTGCAATTATTGCATCGAGCACACCATCGGAAATTGCATCACATACTTTATCAGGATGACCTTCAGAAACTGATTCTGATGTAAAGAAAAATGACATTATTATTATACCTTTATTAAATGGAAAATATTCTCTAAGCTCTTTTTGAAAAAAGGCTTACAAACTTAGGAAAAGGGGTTTTTAATAACAAGCTAAACAAGCTTATTTTTCAGATAGAATTAATAACTCATCTTACAATAGATAAGAGACGACCTCTTTATTGAGGAAAACATTCATTTAGTTTTATTTGTAATTGTGATTTCTATTTGAGTTCAGTGTGATGAGAAACATGTCATTTCTAAATTAATTACTTTTATGCGAAATGTGATTTTAAATCATTAATTAGCAATTATATAAAGACTTTTATAAATATGAAATTCGCAACAAAAATTACAGAACTTCTCAATATCAAATACCCGATTATTCAGGCAGGAATGGTTTGGGTATCAGGCTGGAAATTAGCTTCAGCAATTTCTAACGAAGGTGGACTTGGTTTAATCGGTTCAGGTTCTATGAAACCGGAATTACTCAGAGAACATATACAGAAGTGCAGAATGGCTACTGATAAACCTTTTGGTGTGAATATTCCTTTGTTGAGGAAAGATGCAGATGAACTCGTTAAAGTATGTTTAGAAGAAAGAATTAAAATATTCTTCACTTCGGCGGGAAATCCCAGAGCTTTTACACCAATGCTCAAAGAGAATGGTTGTTCTGTAATTCATGTAGTTGCAAATCTTAAATACGCATTAAAAGCACAGGAGTACGGTTGTGATGCAGTTGTCGGGGAAGGAGTTGAAGCTGGTGGTCATAATGGTGCTGACCAGATTACTACTTTCGTTTTGATTCCTCAGCTTGTTGATGCACTAAATATTCCGGTTATCGCAGCCGGTGGAATTGCTGATGGAAAAGGAATACTTGCAGCTTTATCATTGGGTGCTGAAGGTGTGCAGATAGGGACACGATTTGCAGCAACAGTTGAATCTTCTGCTCACGAAAATTATAAAAGAAAGATTGTTGAAGCCAAAGATAACGACACCGTTCTTGCATTCAGGAAAATTGGATTGGTTAGAATGATTAAAAATGATTTTGCTTCCCGCGCAGTTAGAGCAGAATATGAAGGCTGGAATGAGTTGCAGCTTAAAGAATTGCTCGGAAGTAAAAGAGAACGAGCCGGTATTTTTGAAGGTGATGAAACAGAAGGCGAACTTGAAGCCGGTCAGGTCGCCGGACTGATTAAAGATATTCCGACAGTTAAGGAATTGTTTGGCAGATTTTTAAACGAAATTTCCGAAACTAAAAATAGAATTGACCAAGTATTTTCCTGATAGCTTATATTGCTTCAAGCACATCGTTTACAACTGTATCAACATCCTTTGCATTCTCATAAAACGAAATTACTTTTCTTATTACTGCTTCTACAGTAGCATCGGGACAGGAAGCGCCGCTGGTAATTAATATTTCAACAGGATTTTTATCAGGCAAATAATCTTTTGAAATTATAACCGATTGTCTGGCTATATCATAATGATTGATTTCATTGTCTGATATTATCCTGTCAGCAGAATCAATGAAATAAGTTTTAATTTCTTCTTCGCAGATTTTAACAATATTAGTTGTGTTGGAGCTGTTGTATCCACCAACCACAATTGCAAAATCAGCAGATACTTCCAGCAAACCGTATGTAGCATCCTGATTGTCGTTTGTTGCATAACAAAGAGTATCGCGCGTATCAGCAAAATGCTCACTGAGGTTTTGAATCCCATAAACTTTAATCATTGTTTCTTTCAACATCTCTGCTATTTCCTGCGTTTCAGTTGCAAGCATCGTAGTTTGATTTACAACTCCGACTTTAATCAGATCGGTATTTACATTAAATCCTTTCGAGAATTTTCCTTTGAAAAATTCATAGAAATCTTCCTCTGATTTTTCACCCATAATTACGTCTGCTAAAAATTTTGTTTCTTCCAGATTACGAACTATCATTGAAGGAGAATTTTGAACTGAGTGAGAAAATGTTGCGCGGGTTTCTTCGTGATAATGCTTGCCGTGAATTATTACTGTAAATCCCTGTTTGCCAAGTTCAGCAGAACGGTTCCAGACTTTTTCCACAAAAGGACAGGTTGTGTTATACCGATAAGGATTTATTCCCATCTTATTCAGTTTCTTCTCAACCTCGAGCGTTGTTCCGAAGGCAGGAATAATAACAATATCATCACTATTTATTTCTTCCCACGCAACAAGCTGATTACCTGATGTATCCATAATAAACCGCACGCCCATACTCAACAAATCATTATTAACTCCGGGATTATGTATCATCTCGCTTAATAAATAAAACTTTTTGCCGGGATTTTCTTCGATAGTTTTGTATGCAATTTCAATGGCATTTTCTACTCCATAACAAAAACCAAAATGCCGGGCAAGATAAAATCTGACAGGGCCGAAATCGAGCAATGTGGGAGAAAAATCTTTTTTTCTCGGATCTTCAAGTTTTCTATTATTCTTGATCTGAGTGATAAAAGAACTCTTGTAATGGACAGGTATATCAAACTTTTTCATTATTAACCCTTAAGTATTAAATCGCTTTCATCTGTATTTAAACGCATATCACGAATCAAAGATTCCTTTGATGGTCTCAATAGAATGAAGTAGCCAAAAAGAAAAATAAAAACTGCTGCATAAAGATAATTGGAAGTTAGCATTGTTGCCATAAGTGCCAGAAGGCTGACACTTTCAATCATAGCCCAGGAAATAATTTTTGCGGTCCTGTACTGTAAAATTTTTTGAAGAAGATTTTTTCCTGAGTCATACTTAGATATAATTTGATTATAAATCATCCTTGAGGAAAACATCATTATCAATCCTAAAACGGGGACTAAAAAAGTAAATATGGTATCGATGTCATTATTTACTTCCTTATTTGTTCCCTGAATAAAAAATAATGTGATAAGAAAAAATAGAATCAAACCTGCTGACAGAGCCAGATAAATTATGTTTGTTACATTAATTTGATTTTTGATATTAGAATTATCAGGGCTCATCACTCTACTCACAAAAGTTGTTTTTTAGATTTTCAAAATGTGCTTTCATATATTTGCACACAATTTTCAGAATTACACTATGAATTTAGCAGATAAGTTAGAAAAAATAAAAATCAGATTTGACAGCATAAACGAACAACTTTCTGATCCCGCTATTACTTCAGACCGCGAGAAAATGATTTCGCTGACAAAAGAAAGAAGCGACCTTGCTGAAATAGTTGAAGCTTATTCGAGATATTCTGAGGTATTAAAAAATATTAAGGGAAATAAAGAGATTATAGATACAGTTAAAGACAATGAATTAGTATCAATGGCTGAAGTTGAACTCGAAGAATTAAAAACTGAAAAGGAGAAGCTCGAAGAAGGAATAAAAGTGCTTTTGCTACCTAAAGATCCAAATGATGATAAAAATGTAATTATGGAAATAAGAGCCGGAACAGGTGGTGAAGAAGCGGCACTCTTTGCCGGAGATTTGTTCAGAATGTACAGTCGTTATGCAGAAATGCGCGGTTGGAAGTTAGAGCTCATTGATATAAATGATACTGGTCTCGGTGGTGTTAAAGAAGTGATTTTTTCCTTGAGCGGCAATAATGTTTTTGGTGATATGAAATTTGAAAGCGGCGTGCACAGAGTTCAAAGAGTACCTGAAACAGAAGGAAGCGGAAGAGTTCACACTTCAGCTGCTTCTGTTGCTGTTCTTCCTGAGGCTGAAGATGTTCAGATTGAAATTAACCCAAATGATTTGAAGATAGATATCTTTCGTTCCGGCGGCGCGGGCGGACAAAATGTAAATAAAGTTGAAACTGCCGTAAGAATAACTCATCTTCCAACCGGTATGGTTGTTCAATGCCAGGATGAACGCTCGCAATTAAAGAACAGGCAAAAAGCAATGAAGGTACTGAAGGCAAGATTATATGATCTTGAACTTAAAAAGAAAAATGAAGAAATATCCGCTCAAAGAAAATCTATGGTGAGAAGCGGCGACAGAAGTGATAAAATCAGAACTTACAATTTTCCGCAAAACAGAGTAACTGATCACAGGATAGGATTAACTCTTTACAATCTTTCCAACATTATGGAAGGTCACATCGACGAACTGATTGAGCAACTTAAAATTGCTGATAAAACTGAAAAACTTCAGGCGACGGAATAAAAGCCGGTTAATACTTCTTAAATTATTTATGAGCTTCAATCGCAACAAGACTAATATCATCTTCAAAACGTCCGGAAGTAAAGCTTGTTACCTGATTTTTGATTTCGCTGATAGAAAGCCGGGTGTTATTAATTGTCTGAATCATTTTCATAAATCCGTTTGTTCCAAGCTGCATTCCATTTGGATTTAGTGCTTCAATTATTCCATCAGTGATAATAAAGATTACATCTCCATTGTCCAGATTAAAACTTACATCTTCAAATGAGCTGTCTTTATTAAAACCGAGCAACAATCCTTTTGATTCAATTTTTGTAACAGAATTGTCTTTGAACTTTTTATGGAAAATTGGCAAATCCCCTGCACCGGAATAGTTAAGAAGCATTTCTTTATTGTCAAGCACTAAAACTGATAATGTGGAAAACACTTCTGAAATTTTTGAGTCCTGATAAACCTGATTATTAACCTTTGATATTATCTTGCCCGGAGAAAAAAACCCGCCATCCTGAACTACAGAACGAATAGCACTTCTGATATAACCGGCATAAGCAAAAGCAAAATACCACGCTCCCCATTTTTTACCCATAACATCTCCAACAATTATAGCAAGATGATTTTCATCAAGATGAAAATAATCTATAAAATCCCCGCCGGGTATTCCGGAAAATGGTTCGTGCCAATAGGATATTTTAAAATTATTGAAGTCGGGAAAATCAACCGGAACAACGCTTGTTCGTAGTGTATCTGCTGCCTGATGTAATTCTTCAACTATCTTTCTTCGTTCTTTACTTAAACTTTTCAGAATTGCGGAGACTTTAGCAACAAAAACTTTTGGACCTTCGTTCTTTAAAATATAATCCGTTATATCTTTTTGATAACCATCGAGTACATCTTTTTCGGTTGCTTTGTTACTCAGGAAAATGAATGGTATTGAAGACAAATCCGGATTTTCGAGCAACATTTCTCTGAAACCAAATCCATCAATTCCCGGCATTATTATATCAGCGATAATAAGATCGGGAAGGAATGATTCAACAAGTTTATAACCATCATTTGCATTATGAGCAATCCTGCAATCAAATCCACTTTTATTCAGATTAAACTGAAGAAGCTTTGTTAATGCAACATCATCATCAATCAGTACTATTTTTTCCTGCTTTGATGAAAATGAGTCAGCAAGATTTTTTCTTGTTCCATAAACGCGATAAATTTCAGAGCGTCTGATTAAAGCTTTAACTTTAAGAATCAACTCGTCTATGTTGAATGGTTTTGTTATGAAGTCATCTCCACCGACTTCAAGTGCACGGGATTTATCTTCAAGTGTATTTTTAGCAGTAACGAAGACAAAGGGTATGGATCTAAAATTTTTATTTTCCCTTACAATCTGACAGAATGTAAATCCATCCATTTTATCCATTGTTACATCACATAAAACGAGATCAATTTTATTATTGAAAAGCTGATCAAATCCCTCATCGGTATTGGAGGCAAGTAAAACTTTGTAATTATTTAGATTCAGATGGTGAGAAATAAGCTTACGAATCGTGATATCATCATCAATAACAAGGATAGATTTTTTGTCTTCAGTGGGCATTTAATATAACTCATTAAAAATAAAAATTAACTTCTGACTAATCAGATTTAAAAACGGCAAGTGAATAAAGATCTTTTCAGGAGATCAATATTAATTTAATTGAAACTCTTAATTGCGGCTTCTGACGAAGCAAAACTTTCAAAGACCTTGCTCATCCGGGTTAGTTCTAACATAGAACTTACTGCAGGCTGAAAACCTACAAGTTTTATATCTCCGCCAAATGCGGTTAACCTCTTTAAAGAAATAACAAGTGTTCCAAGAAAAGTAGAATCAACAAATTCACATTTTGATAAATCTACAACAAACTTTCTTTCACCTGACTGAATATCCTTCATCAGAATATCTCTGAACTGATCCACTTCTTTTAAGGAAGCTCTGACAAGGTTCACTTGCACTAACACTACGTCATTATTTTTTATTCGAAGAAAATCCATAAATATTTAACAATTTATTTTTTATTCGTAAGAACGATTTTCAATACTGTATTTTTCCATCAACCTGTAAATAGTAGCACGACCGAGCTGCAATTTTTTTGCTGCTTCAACGATGTTGCCTTTAGTTACTTTCAATGCATGTCTGATAGCTTCTTCTTTAATTTTCTCAAAAGGAACTATCAGATCATCTGTGAAAATAGAACCGGGCTGGTCAATATAGCTGGTTTTATCTGCCGCTTTGATATGCTGCGGAAGATCATCTACATCAAGCGAATCTTTATCGGAGATTATTATACATCGCTCAATTGTATTTTCCATTTCGCGAATATTTCCCGGCCAATCATATTCATAGATGAGTTTTAAAGCTTTCTTACTAAATCCTTTTATATTTTTTCCGAGCTTCTTATTGAACTCATCAACAAAGTGTTCGGTAAGAACAAGAATATCTGCTCTTCTCTGACGAAGTGGTGGAATAAATATCGGGAAGGAGTTCAAACGGTAATAAAGATCTTCCCTGAATTGTTTTTCTTCAACTGCATGTTTCAAATCTCTGTTTGTAGCGGAGATAATCCGAACATTTGTTTTTATTAATTCTGTGCCTCCAACACGTTCAAATTCTTTCTGCTGAATTACACGAAGGAGTTTAGCCTGAAGCAGCATCTCTAGTTCACCAACTTCATCCAGGAAGATTGTTCCATCTTTTGCAAGCTCAAACTTTCCTAACTTTCTCTGATGAGCGCCGGTAAAGGAACCTTTTTCATGACCGAATAACTCGCTCTCGAGAAGTTCTCTTGGGATTGACGCACAATTAACAACAACAAATGGTTTATCTTTTCTTCTTCCGTTGTAATGAATTGCACGAGCTATAAGTTCCTTACCAGTTCCGCTTTCTCCATAAATCAAAACTGTGATGTCATTATCAAGTACTTTAGACACAAGTTTAAAAACATCCTGCATCTTTCCGTCTGCGGTGATAATATTATCAAAGCTGTACTCTTTTTTAACATTCTCTTTAAGGTTTTGAATTTCTTTTACAAGATCGTAATTGCGGATGGCATTCTTAATTGAGAGTTCTAATTTTTGCTGATCAATTGGTTTTGAGAAATAGTCAAACGCACCAAATCTTAACGAGTCAACAGCAACATCAATTCTGCCCTGAGCGGAAAGCATGATTACGGGCAGGTTTTCATCAAATTGCTTAATACGTTTAAGAGTTTCAATTCCATCAAGCCCCGGAAGCATAATATCCAGTAAAACCAAATCCGGTTTTGAATTTAATTTTTTAAGCATTGATTCACTGTTTGAGAACAACTCAACGTTATAACCCCACTTATCTTTCACCCAGAAAGACAGCAGCTTTGATATCGATTGTTCATCGTCTACTATGTAAACAAGTTTGCTCAAGAGTTACCTCATTCTATTCATTTTTACCTGTTTTGGGCAATTTTACCACAAAAGTAGTTCCACTACCAATTTCACTTTGCACAGCAATAAGCCCTTTGTGCAAATCGATTATTTGTTTTACAAAAACCAAGCCAACTCCGATACTTTCTATATCGCTTCTTAATCTGCTAACCTTATAGAATTGTTGAAATATATAAGGCAAATCACCTGAGGGAATACCCACTCCGGTATCACTGATAATAATTTCAACTTCTTTGAAAAGATTATTTACAATCACTTTCACTCTTCCGAATTCACCTGTAAACTTAACTGCATTGTTAACAAGTGCATTGATTGCCCGAAATATATTTTCTTTATCGGCTTCTATCAAAATTTTTTCTGAAGGTTGATCAAACGTTAGTATAATTTTTTTAGCTGATGCAGATTCAATATTTGTGTTTACAACTTCCTGAACCAAGTTAACAGCATCGAATACAGTTTTGTTGAGTGTAATTTTTCCATCTTCGATTTTCGGTGCTTCAAGAACGTCAGTAATTAATTTTGCAAGTCTTTTTCCTTCACTTGTAATTAAGTGATTGAATTGCATCCGCAGTTCTTCTGGCAGGTTTGAATCAGTTTCAATTATTTCTGAAAAACCTATGATAGATGCCAGCGTGGTTCTGAATTCGTGAGAAATATTTGAAATGAATTCAGTCTTTAAACGATTAAGTTCCTCCATTAAATCTTTCTGAGGTTTACTCCTGGCTCTCTCTATGTTAAGTAATCTGTTTAGCTCAACTAACTTTGGTTTCAACAGCTTTAGTTCTGATTCATATTTCCATTGCTCGGTTAAGTCTCTGGCTATTACTAACATTTCAAATACTTCATTTCCGCTAATAATTTTTCTGAAAGTAATTTCAAATAAAAGAATGTTCTGATACTTTGAAGATAATCTTGCTTTTAGTTTAGCCGGTGTATTGTCTGTTAGAGCTTGATTAATAACAGAGCTTACGGTTGTTATATCTTCCGGTTCAACAAAATCAACAAAATGTTTTTCTTTTAGTTCTTCTGATGAGTATTCAAGAATCTCCTGACATTTTTTATTAACAAAAATTATTTTTCCGGAGTTATCCAAAAGCAATATTAAATCATTAAACGACTCAATCAAAACTTTAAAGGTCTTTAAATATTCCTCAAAAGATACTCTTTGTTCAGCAGAGATGAGTTCCGGCGGCTGCTGTATTTCCTGATTATAAAAGTTATCATTCAGCCATTCTCTTACCTGATGACTTAAAATTGAGAGAACAGATACAACCTTATCCTTACATTCGTTAGTGAAATGATTTAAGTTTTCAAAAAACAAAAGCAAATAAATGATCTGATTTCTCTCAGAGTAATTTATTATCTCTTTTATATATATGTGAGGTGCAGGAAATTTCATTAGTAAATTATTAACTGCCGGTAAACCGGCAATGTTATCGGTATCAATTCCGACTGTATTCTGAAGATTAAATAATACGTCATTTAACAATTCAAAATCTTCTTTATTACAGCCCCAGTGTTTTAATACTTTGCAGGATTGATCGCTGATTTGAAGAAGATAACCTGTATTGCTCAGGCTGATTTTTGACAGAATATTAAGCGTATTTTCTATTAAAGCATTCATTGATTGATTTTCGACTTCTCAAAAATATACACATTTAACCTAAAAAAAATTTAAAAAAATCAGCTTTGGGGAATTATAATTTGGAGCTACTACGAATGATGATTGCCGCAGAATTCAGTAATCTATTTACTATCAACACCTTCAAGTTGAAGAATTTCATAATACTTTCTTATCAGCTCTTCATAATCTCTGGAATAACCTTCTTTTACAGCTTTATTTAACTCGTCACGGATTTTATTTATAGATTTCGGAGAATTAAGATCAAGCCCGGCAGGAAAATTTCCTGAAACATTTTCACCGGTCCGAGACTCTCTTTCTTTTTCATAATCTCTTTCGTTAATTGAGCGCTGGGCATCTAATAGTTTACTCAAAATATTTTCCTGCTTCTGAATCAGTTCATCGTCTAATTTCTCACCCTGCATATCTGTTATAACTTCCTGCATTTTTTGAATTATGTTATCCAGATCAGCTGGAAGCTTTTTTGATTGCCCAGACATCTTTGCTTCCTGATTAAGTTGTTCAAGTGATTTTTGAATCATTTGTTGTTGTTGTGCAAGTCGTTGCATCTCAAGCTGCTGCTGAGGACTTAACCCGCCTTGCTGCATTTGTTGTAACATCTGCGTAAGATTGTTAAGATTCATTTGCTGACCTGACATTTGCTGTAATTGCTGCATAAGAGACATCATACCTCCTTGCCCGCTTCCTCCCTGCATCATTGATTCCATTGAATTTTTCATCATCATTGCTGCCTCGTTCAATGATTTCATTGCCTCTCCCTGCTGATTTTCTGCGAGAAGTCCATTTCTGTTTTTCATTGACTGAACCGCTCCATCCATCTGCTTTTTTGCATCGCCTAAAGATTTGCCCATCTCAGGACTTATAGCAAATGTTTTTTGTGACAGTTCAGCCATCTGCTGCATTACATTATTAAGATTGTTCGAAAGATTATTTTCTTTCTTTGCCAGTTCATCCAATATTGGTGAATTTGGATCCAGATTTTGTGAATCACGTTTTAAATCTTCCTGCTGTTTTGACAGAGAAATTACATTGTCAAGAATCTTCATCATATCAGTGAAAGTCTGCATCTGATTTTGCTGCTGCATTGAATCTTTCATCTCCTGCATCATTTGCTTCATCTGTTTCATATTTTGTGAAAGCTGCTGCTGATTCTTGCAAGCTTTTTGCTTTTGATTCTGCTTAATATCCTGTGATGCTTCTTCAGATAACTGCTGATTCTGTTGTTGTTCAAACTCCTCCATTAATTTTTCCATTTCTTCCATCGGCATATCAGGAACTTCGCTCATTTTCTGCTCAAGATTTTCCATTTCCTTCTGAAGTTTTTCGAGATCTTTGGTTAACTCATTCTGTTTTTTGCTGAGATTATCCATTTCTTTCTGATCGGAAGGATTGCTCTTTTCAGTCTGTTCGGAAAGTTTATCCTGTTGCTCAAGTAAATCTTCAGTCCGTTTTATAATTTCATCCATCTTCTGTTCAATCTGGATGCGTTTTAAAAGATTAAGAGTTCTTTCAATACTTTTCTTGAATCGTTCCTCGTCGAATTTTAAGTTTTGTAATTCATCCTGAGTCATCTGCCTGTTCATATCTTTTAAAAGATTTTGCAATTTCTCCATTGCTTTCTTCATATCTTCACTCGTTAATTCATCCATCAGCTTTTGCAATTCCATATACTTTTCCATCGTTTCTTTTGACAGCAGATTATTCTCCTGAAGATTCTGCTTCATATCACCAAGCTGATCATTTATCTTATCAACTTTTTCCTGAAGTTCCTGAAACTTTTCAAGTGCATTTTCAATTTTCTGTTTTTCTTCCCAGCTAAGTTTTTCTTCATCTTTTTTTAATTCCTTATCAATTTCCTCAAGTGTTTTTTTCAGCTCTTCTGTTTCTTTTAGTGTTTGTTCAAGCTCGGTTTCGCTTTGAGTCTGCAGCTGATCTGCATTATCAAGAATTTCATCCAGTGAAGGAACACGCACTGTTAATGTTTGGGTTCTTGCAGACTTTGGACCACTAACAAAATCATTATCAAAAATTTCAAGATAATAAGTAACAACATCATTCACTGCAAGATACATCTGCGTTAAGTTCCAGATGTAACTAATGCTTAATTCTAATTGAGTCTTGTCAATTGGAATATCAATCGAACTAAATTCAGTCTGAGGTGTTTCATATTTTGAAGCCGATAATCTGTAATTCAGAAGAAGTTTAGAAAATCCAAAATCATCCGAAGCTCTTGCAAGCAGTGAAACGCGATTATCGTTAGCGAGTGCAGTGTTCTGATTTGGAGATATTAATTCAATTACAGGAAAAGCATCATACAGAGCTTTTACCTGGTAAGTTATCGGTGCAAGATTACTGTTCCCGTTTTCATCAATCAGTTTAATCTGATAACTATTGTCTTTTTTTACTGAAAAATTTCCTGCTGCTTTTTCATCATTAACATTTAATTTAACCGTTGTTGTGTCATTAAATTCAATCAGTGCTTCTTTAAGTTTTTTTGTTGATGAAATATTAAGTGAAACCTTGCTTCCGATTAATGCCTGAACATTACCATTATCCTTCTGAACAACTTTTGGAATCTTTGAATATGAGGGTGCAGTAATTTCAAGATCAATAGTTTTAATTACCGGTCTGTCGATAACAAGTATCTCAAAGAAGTCACTTTTAAATCCATCAGCTTCTGCAAAATATTTGAACGAACTCTTAACAGAATTCATTTCAAGGA
Organism: Ignavibacteriaceae bacterium; assembly: GCA_013388525.1. Next base: position 14,336 of record JACAFA010000161.1, read on the forward strand.
TATAAGTGCCCGAAGAGTCCGGAGTTAATTCCTGCTTATAGAAATCTGCTTCTTCTTCTTTCCTTGAGGCAAGCAAAACTTTTTTAGGTTTCGGACCAATTATTTTTATAGAAATATCAAGCCTGTCGCCTTTTGTGATTTCCTGATTTCCAGGATTTATTTCAAAAATAAATTTCGGCGGTGGCACAAAATCTCTGCTAAAATTAATCAAACGATAAGATGCAGAATTCATACCGGGAATAAAAATTATCAGTAAAAAACAAAACAAAGTTGCAGCACCAAAGTATGGCAATATACTTTTTGCCCGTTCATATTTGACCAACGATTGGAAGTTTAAATCTTTTACTCGTTCATAAACTTTTTTGAATGCAGCTTCAATAAGATTTGAAGAGTAGAATTTTTCTTTTTCATTTCCGGAGACAAGCTGCATCGTATTTAATAACTCATCTTTTACTTCAGGAAAGTTTGAACCAACTTTAACTGCAGCATCAAAATAAGTTTCCCTGCGAATTTTGCCGATGTATTTAATAATTGGTTTAATTAAAAACCAATACATTAAACTCAGAGCAGCTAAAACAAAAAGGACAAACAAAACAGTACGCACTGTTGCACTGAAGTTTGCAATCAGTTCAAGTAAAGAATAAAATGTGAAGTTAATCAAAACCGCCGCAATGAAAGCCTGTATTCCAAAAAGAAAAAATTGTAAATAATCCTTCCTGATGAAACCTTCCAGCTTCTTTAGTAACTCATTATAATATTTTTTTTCGTTTTCCATATTCTATTGAGATAAAGACCAAACTACAATGTTTGTCCCGAACTTAAGTGCTTCTTCCCTTTTTTCAGGTGGATTATCATGAACTTCAGCGTCAGCCCAGCCGTCACTCGGATTCGATTCGTATGTGTAATAAACGGCAAGTCTATTGTTAATAAAAATTCCAAATCCTTGCGGAGTTTTTTTATCGTGCTCGTGTGTTTTTGGCGGACCGTTTTCAAATTTGTAAAAAGAATGATACAGTCCATAGTTGAAAGGCAGTTCAACAAAATCATCCTGAGGAAAAACTTTTTTCATTTCACGGCGCACTGCATTGTCGAGACCATAATCATCATCAATATAAAGAAAACCGCCATTCTCCAGATAAGTTCGCAGACGATAAACTTCATCTTTTGAGAAAACAATATTTCCGTGACCAGTAAGAAATAAAAACGGATAAGAAAAAATTTCATCAGATGATAAATCAACAAATTGATAACGTGCATCAACTTTTATGTTTGTGTTCTGCTGGATGAAGTTAAGAAGATTCACTTCTGCAGATGGATCGTTATACCAATCTCCTCCGCCCTGATATTTCAGTCTGCCGATTTGAAAACCATCTTTACTTTGCGCCTGCAAACTCAAAAATCCTGAAAGTAAGATTGATATTATTGTAAAGATTTTCATTTAATAAGTAATAGTAATTCAATTGATTGCAAATATAAATTTTAACAGCCAGAAATACAGGTATTTTCGTGGTACCAGAAATAAAAAAGGGCAGTATTTTATCAATACTGCCCTTAATAAATAGTTTAAGAAAAATTATTTCAGAAGGAGCATTTTTTTAACGGAAGCAAACTTATCTGTTCGTAATTCATAGATATACATTCCGGTAGCTACGTTCTGTGCGTTCCATTGATACTGATATTTTCCTGCTGTCAATGAACTGTTCACTAACTCGGCTACCTTCTCTCCCAATGCATTGTA
>JACAFA010000219.1 GCA_013388525.1 Ignavibacteriaceae bacterium
GGGCAAAGCTGACCGTAAAGGACAGCATTGGTTTTAATATCCTCAAAGAACAATTTGAAATCAAACCACAACTTTAGCGTCCCTAACCACTGCGGAAACTCGATTGGTTTTAATATCCTCAAAGAACAATTTGAAATCAAACCACAACTGAGCCTATATCTTACAAGGCAAACAATGAATTGGTTTTAATATCCTCAAAGAACAATTTGAAAGCAAATCACCAAAACCTTTTCTCACTTCTCCGCTTTATTTTACTCTTTCAATATATCTTGATTCACTTGGGTTAACACGAATACGTTCGCCTGCTGTTATAAAAGGCGGAACCTGAATTGTAACTCCATTTTCCAGCTTAGCAGGTTTGTTCAGATTGGAAGCAGTGGCACCTTTTAATTGTGGTTCCGTTTCCACAACAGTTAATTCAAGAGAAGAAGGAAGTTCTACACCTATCGGTGATCCATTATAAAGTTCAACTTCTATCTTTAAACCAGGGACAAACCATTTGTCTGCATCACCAACCTCATCTTTGCTAAGTGCTATCTGCTCATAATTTTCAGTATTCATAAAATGATGATGCGAATCATCAGAGTAAAGATATTCCATTTCGTGCTGCTCAAGAATCACAACCTCAACGGAATCATTAGAACGAAAACGATGTTCAAATGAGTTGCCACTTAACAGGTTTCGTAAACGTGTTTGCACCATTGCCCGAAGATTCCCGGGTGTATGATGATGAAAATCCATCACCTTGCAGGGTGCACCTTCAAATAGAATTACCATTCCTTTTCTGATATCATTTGCCTGAATTGCCATTATTTAATCTCCGTTTTTTTATCTTAATTATTTAACAATTGCAAAACCATAATGGACTGCATCGGTTATAAAAAAAATTATTATCACAATTAAATTTACTTATTTTTAGCAACGGGTTAAAGCTGTTATCATTGTTGATTTCAGATTCCCGATTATCAGTTTCAAATCAAAAACTTTGCTTTCTCTTCTTTTGTTGGCACTCTGCAGATTTCTTTTTTACCAAATAATTTATAACGGTTTCCGGCTATCAGATCATAAATAAAATCTCTAAAAAATTCCGGAAGAATTATAAGCGGAAAAAGGATTTTAATTATACCGTTTAATTGTTTGCAAACCATCAGTGCAGCAGTTGATTTTGTGAAAAATTTTTCTCCGTCAATAAGGATAAATGTATCAGGATTTTCAGTGATTATATTAACTTCGAAACGAGCCATTAAGTCTTTTGCTTTTTCTGATTGAAGTGGAGCGAATCTGAACAGATCTTTCTTGTCTCTTTTAATAACAAAGTTCACCCAGAAGTTGCAGAAGTTACAGATTCCGTCAAAGAGGATTATCTTTTTTTGGTTGTTCAATTTGATGGAGAGAGCAAAGTTAGTTTCACAAGTTCAATCCTCTGAGAAGTTGCGCGTACAATCTGGATATTAAAATTTCCGATAGTAACAATTTCACCCTGATGGGGTATTCTTCCCAGCTGCGTTGTTATAAATCCCGATAAAGTTTCGTAGTCACCTTCCTGAATATTCAGATTGTATTTTTCGTTAATGTAATCAACTTCAACTTTGCCGCTTACGATGTAGGTGTCTTTAGCTATTCTTCTGCAAATATCTTCGGGTACATCAAATTCATCTTCAATCTCTCCGAAAAGTTCTTCAAGAATATCTTCAATAGTTACAATACCTGCGGTACCACCGTGCTCATCAACAACGATAGCAATCGAATTTCTTTTTTCCAGAAAGTCATTCAATACATCAAAACTTTTTTTCGTCTCAGGAATAAAACTTACTTCCCGGATAATATCTTTAATGCTTTGCGGGGATTTAAATAAATCCTTTGCAAGAACGACTCCCTTAATATTATCGAGATCATTTTCATAAACAGGCAGCTTTGAAAATCCTGAATCAATAAAAACTGAAAGAACTTCATTTATATCACTGGTAATTTCAACCCCAACAATTTCTGTTCTGGGAGTCATTGCTTCATAAACTCTTTGATCACCGAGTTCAATTACTTTGTTAATCAAATCACTGTCTCTCTTATCAACCATGCCGGCAATTTCACTTTCTTTAACAAGTCCTTTAATATCCTCCTTATCAAAGAGATGATAAATATTATCTGACTTAAGATTAGATGTCTGCACAATTCTATTTGAAATTGCTGAAGTAATTTTAACAAATGGATAAAGAAGAAAATATACCGCCCGAAGTGGAATAGAGGTTAACAATACAGTACGGTCCGCAAGTTCTCTTGCCAAATATTTTGGAATGATTTCACCAAAGAAAAGTATAATTGCAGAAAGAACTATCAGAATTTTAATTTCGCTCCAGCCAAGCAATGCAGACAGAATAACAGTACCAAGTGAAGCATAAGCAACATTAACAATATTATTTCCGATAAGGATTGTGGAGAAAAAATTTTGCGGGTGATTTACAAAATATTTTGCATTTAAAGCAGCAAGATTTTTTTTACGTGCTCTTACTTCAATTTTAATTTTGTTAGCTACAACAAATGCCAGCTCGGTTCCTGAAAAGAAAGCGCTTAGAATTACAAAAAGAAGCATATATAAAATTTGGTGATCCATATTCTCAATTACCCTGAAAATAACTATCTGATAATTTTTAACGGTTCTTAAAATAATTTATAAATAATCAAAATTGTAGTAACTGAATAAAGTAAAACATTTATTATCATAGGTAAATCAGTTGCAATTGCACGGGTTGTGTTTTCAGCTTTACCACTAATGTATTCCAAATACATAAATCTGAAGATACCAAATACCACGAAAGGAGTTGTGTAAATCAGTCTTTCGGTCTGGAAAATTGAAACAGTTCTTGAAGCAACGGTATACAAAGCATAGCAAACTATCACACCGGTTGCAGCTATCGTTGCCATCTGATCAGCAAAATTAAGTGAGTACTGAGCTAAAACTTTTCTGCTCTTTGAGCCGGACTGTTCAGAATCAGTTTTTTGCTGATGATTATCCGAAACCAGTACGAGTTCAGACCTGCGTTTCATAACTCCGAGAAACAGAGAAATAAACATAGTTGTCAACAGCAGCCAGCTTGAAATCGGAACCTGGATAACAAACGCACCGGCAAGTACTCTGATAGAAAATCCTGCTGCAATAGAAAATATATCAAGCAGTACGAGGTTCTTAAGCCAGAATGAGTAAAGAATATTCAATACAACAAATGCAACCACAAGTAAAATAAATTCAGTATTGAAATACATCATCAGCCAGAAAACAAGTACAAGAAACAATGAAGCGGTAATGATGGCTGCAGTTTTTGAAATTGCGCCTGAAGGCAATGGTCGGTTTTTTTTTATAGGATGAGCTCTGTCTGATTCAATATCAACCAGATCGTTAATAACATAAATCGCACTTGATGCAATGCAAAAAACAAAAAATGCAAGAAGTGTTGTTATAAAATAATCTCTGTCAAAAAGATGAAGTGAAAACAATAAAGGAACAAAGACAAAAACGTTTTTTATCCATTGATGCACACGTATCAGCCGGAGAAACTTAAATAGTATCATCAGAAGACAACTACTTCTTCATAAGTGCCGAATACTTTTTTAAGTTCGCCTACCATTTCGCCAAGTGTAACTTTATTATGTGCAGCTTTAACAAATACCGGCATAAGATTATTCCCATTTTCACCTGCCGATAAAATTTCAGCAAGGCTTTCCTCAACATCTTGCTGGTTTCGGCTTTGTTTTAATTCAGCAAGACGTTTCTTCTGTGCAATTTCAACTTCCGGTGATATCGTTAATATCGGGATTTCAATTTTTTCGTCTTCCTCAATAAACTCATTAACACCAACGATGAATTTTTCTTTCCGCTCAACTTCCTGCTGGTAACGATATGCTGCATCTGCAATTTCTTTCTGGAAGTAACCTGATTCAATTGCAGGTATAACTCCACCGATTGCATCGATCTGATCAAAAATTTTATTTGCTTCTTTTTCCATTTTATCGGTCAATGCTTCTACGTAATAACTTCCTCCGAGAGGATCTACTGTATTGATGACGCCCGTTTCATAAGCAATAATCTGCTGAGTACGAAGAGCAATTCTTACAGCCTTTTCACTTGGAAGCGCAAGAGTTTCATCCATTGAGTTTGTGTGAAGCGACTGAGTTCCACCAAGAACACCAGCCAATGCCTGGAATGCGGTTCTTACTATATTATTTTCCGGCTGTTGAGCTGTAAGTGTACATCCTGCTGTTTGTGTGTGAAAACGCAGCCACCAGGAACGAGGATTTTTTGCACCGTATTTTTCTTTCATTCTTTTAGCAAATATTCTTCTTGCAGCACGGTATTTTGCAATCTCTTCAAAAAAATCAAGATGAGAATTAAAGAAGAAAGAAATCCTCGGAGCAAAGGCATCAACATCAAGCCCTCTTTCAATGCAGGCTTCGATATATGCAAAACCATCTGCAAGAGTGTAAGCAAGTTCCTGCACTGCAGTTGAGCCTGCTTCACGGATATGATACCCGCTTACTGAAACAGGATTCCATTGCGGAACTTCATTTGTACAATATTCAATCATATCGGTTATGATTCTCATTGATGGTCTTGGCGGATAAATATATTCTTTCTGAGCAATGTATTCTTTGAGTATATCATTTTGAAGTGTGCCACGAAGATCTTTAAAGTCAATTCCACGATCTCGGGCAACAGCCAGATACATTGCAAAAATCATTGCAGCCGGAGAATTGATTGTCATCGAAGTAGAAACTTTGTCAAGAGGGATTTTATCAAAAAGAATATCCATATCTCTGATTGATGAAACCGCAACACCACAAATTCCTACTTCACCTTCACTCAAAGGTGAATCTGCATCCCAGCCCATAAGTGTCGGAAGATCATAAGCAACGGAAAGACCTGTTTGTCCTCTGCTTAGTAAGTAATGGTATCTTTGATTTGTATCTTCAGGTGTACCAAATCCTGCAAACTGGCGCATCGTCCAGATTTTTCCTCTGTAACCATTCGGATGAATGCCTCTTGTAAAAGGATACTCACCGGGAAAACCAATATCGTTCAGATAATTTATGTTCTCAATATCATCAGGACCATAGAGCGGTTCAATCTTTTCACCACTGACCGAAGTGAACTTCATACCGGTGGTTTTCATTGATTTTACTTTTTCATCATATTCTGCCCGTTTTTCAAGATACTTTTTATCAAGCATAATTATTCTTTCTATTGTATGAAAATGAAATTATACGAATACTCATATTAAATTTAAGTTCTGCCGAACCTTCTGTCAAACTCATTTAATGAAATTTTAATGACAATCGGGCGTCCGTGCGGACAAACATAAGGCATCGAAGTAGCAAAGAGCTGATCAATGAGAAGCCGCATTGCTCTTTCATCGAGCCTGTCGCCGGCTTTGATTGCTGTCTTGCATGAATATGATTTTGCCAGATTATCTTTTTGTTCAAGTTGCTTTTCTCTTTGATTGGCTGAATACTCCTCAATCAGATCAAACAATACCTGTTCTTCAGTTCCTTTCTTTACATCATCAGGAACGCCTTCAATCTTTACAGTATCCTTCGCCATAAATTTCAATTGAAAACCAAGACGGCTGAGATAAGGTTCCAATTCTTTAAGTAATGCAATTCGTGCTGAATCAGTTTTTACTTTTTTGGGAAATAGAAGCTGCTGAGAAAACGGAATATCTGTATCAAGTCTGTTTAAAGCTTTTTCATATAATATTCTTTCGTGAGCAACGTGCTGATCAATAATCATCAAACCGGATTTAATTTGCGAGAGGATGTATTTATTATGTAGCTGAATTATAAAAGGAGATTCCTCAGTTTTATCAATGGTACTCTGATCTGCTTTATCATGATGCATTTCTTTCTGTTCGCTTCTTCCGAAAGGAACAGATTCAATTTTGCCACCTGTTTTAAGAACTACATCATCTGTAATACTGCCAAAAAGAAGATCAATTTCCTCATCAGAATATCTTTTGATTTCCGGCTGATATTTTTGCCGCACAGGTCTGTCTGAAAAATCACCTTTAGCTGAGGGTTGAAATTTATTAACGAGAAGTTTCTCTTCAGAAAATTCATTTTCACTGAAAACCATTGAAGGAACAAGATCGTGTGAGCCAAGACTTTTCCTGACTACGGTAAGAATAAAATTATAAATGTCCTTTTCATCATCAAATTTTGCTTCAAGTTTTGATGGATGAATATTTACATCTGTGCGCTCCGGATCAATTTCAATATAAAGAATGAAAAAAGGATAATCACCTTTCTCAAGAATATTCTCATAAGCAGTAAACACTGCATGATTTATATTTTTATTTATGATATACCTTGAATTGAGAAACAGATACTGTTCACCTTTGGATTTTTTTAAGAGACTTGGCTTCCCTATGAATCCATAAATACTAATGAGTTCTGTTCTTTCCTCAACCTGAATTAATGCATCGGGCATATTCTCACCAAAAACGTGCGCAACTCTGTTCTGCAAAGATTCCGAAGGATAATCAAAAACCACATCAACACCATTAAGCAGTTTAAAAGCAATAGCCGGATGACTTAAAGCAATACGGTTAAAAGTATCAACAATATGCTTGAATTCTGTTGTGTCAGTTTTAAGAAATTTCCTCCTTGCAGGAACATTGAAAAAAAGATTTTTAACAGTAACACAAGTTCCTTTTGGAAATGATCCCTTATCAACTTTAATGCTGCCCGACTCATCATTCTTCAAAACAGTTCCGATTTCCTCTTCACGGGTTTCAGTTCTTATTTCAAGCTGACTTACTGCAGCAATTGAGCTAAGAGCTTCACCTCTGAAACCTAAGGTTTTAATAGCTTCGAGATCTTCGAATGCTTCTATTTTACTTGTTGCATGCTTTTGGATACAAAGTAACAGATCCTCTTCTGTCATCCCGGTTCCGTCATCACAAACCTGAATAAAATTCTTTCCTGCTCTTTTGATTATCACTTCAATATTTTTTGCACCGGCATCAATAGAATTTTCCATTAACTCTTTTACAACAGATTCAGGTCTTTGAACAACTTCACC
>JACAFA010000234.1 GCA_013388525.1 Ignavibacteriaceae bacterium
AATGGAAGAGGGGAATGGTTGAATGCATGGATGCATGACTGCATGCAATCATGCAAACATGCAATCATGCTTGCGCTTATCTTAGGTTCTGTGAGTTTTGCTCAGTTCAAACTTCCTGAATACAAAACAATTACTTTGGATAACGAATTGACTGTTTATTTAATGGAGAAGAAAGACGTTCCGTTAATTTCATTTTCAGCAGTGTTTGATGGTGGAGTTATAAAAGATGGCGAGACTTCAGGCATTGCTTCATTCACAGCAGAAGCTTTAAGATTCGGAACAACAAACTATTCAAAGTCACAGATTGATTCTCTGTTTAATTTTTACGGAAGCAATATCAGCACTTATGCTAATGCAGATTATTCTGGTTTATATACACAGTTTATGAAGGAAAACACAGAGACACTTTTATCTGTTGTCAAAGAAATCATTTTAACTCCATCCTTTCCGGACGAGGAAATACAGAAAAGAAAACAAAGATGGATTGCCGAAATTGACCAGGCAAAAGAAAGTCCGCGATCTGTCATCGGCAGTTATTTTAATAAGCACATTTTTGGTAATTCACCCTATGGAAATCCCGGACGTGGAACTAAAGCAGGAATCGGAAGCATTTCATTTGAGAAAGTGAAGGAATTTTACAACACCAATTACAGACCTGAGAGTTCGGCAATAGCTGTTGTTGGTGATTTTAACTCTGCTGAAATGAAAAAATTGATTGAAGAGTATTTTGGCGGATGGGAGAATAGTTTGCCCCAAAAATTGTCTGACTTAATGATGGTGAATACACCATTTAATAATCCTTCTGTATATCTAATCAACAAAGACAATGCTACCGAAACAACTTTTATGATTGGCAGCTACGGCACAACAATGAACAATGAAGATCAGACTCAGCTTGATGTTATTAACACTATTCTCGGCGGAAGGTTTACTTCCTGGCTGAATGATGAGCTGAGAGTAAATGCCGGTCTTACATACGGTGCAAGAAGCAGATTTGCTCAATATAAAAAATCAGGAACATTTTACATCAGCACATTCACTGCTACAAAAAATACTGAAGCAGCAATTGACCTGGCATTGAAAACATACAATAGACTTTTTGAAAAGGGGATTGATGAAGAAACATTAACTTCAGCAAAAAATTATGTTAAAGGACAATTTCCTCCAGATTATGAAACTGCCGGTTCGTTAGCCGGATTTCTTGCTCAGAAATATGTTTACGGTCTCGATGATTCCATAATAAATAATTTTGAAAACGAAGTGAATGAATTGACAGTCGAAAAAGCAAATGAGCTTATCAAAAAATATTTTCCGAAAGATAACCTTCAGTTTGTTTTGATCGGGAAAGCAGATGAGATAAGAGAAGTCGTTGCAAAATATGGAGTAGTTATCGAGAAGAATATAGAAGAAGATGAGTATTGAAGGCCCCACCGAACCCTCCCCAAAGGGGGGGCTTTGGGAGAATAAAATTTATTTTAACAGAACAAGTTTTTTTGTTTGAGTGAAACTCCCGGCGTTCAAAGTATAGAAATAAATTCCACTCTTAAACCCATCTGCTTCAAAATTAATTTCATACGAGCCGGCTGCTTGTTCTTGATCTACCAGAGTTGCAACTTCATTACCAAGAACATCGTACACTTTTAGTGTTACGAATTGGCAGCTGCCGATTACATATTGAATACTTGTTTTCGGGTTAAATGGGTTAGGATAGTTCTGAAATAATTTAAATTCCTGCGGTGATTTATTTTGTTCTTCCAAAGCTGTTATTACTTCAGAAGTATCTCTTTGCCACAATCCATCGCTTGTAGCAGCAATAATCTTATCATCATAAACTATCATCTTCTCAATTGAATTCAGAAATGGTAAACCACCTCCAAAATCTTCCCAGTTGAGCCCATCATCTGATGAACGGAAAACTCCGGAACCGCCGAACTTTATAGATGTAACAAGGTTTCCATTAATTCTGATTATGCTTGAGCTGTACGGATCGGGGGATAAACCATTGCTTCGGTCTTCCCAATTAATTCCGTCGTCGGTTGATAGCCAGACCCCGTGAATTGTTCCTGCCCACAATTTTCCGGGTTCTGAATAAAAAGTGATTATGCTGTACAATGGATTTACAGGCAGTCCGTTCCAATTAATTCCACCGTCGAAAGATTTATAACCACTCGGATTATTAATATTTTCTCTGGCAGCGAATAAAATTCCGTTGTGATTCACAAAATTATTGGCGTTTATGCCTTCCCCAGTAATATTTGTTATGAACCAGTTTTCAGCCCCATCGGTAGAGCGGTAAATACCATTCCACGCACCTGTGAACAAGCTTCCGCCGTATTCAAATATCGATTTACAAAACTCATACAAAGCTCCGGGTCCGATGGTAATCCCATTACTTTTTTTTATCCAGTTATCACCACCGTTTGTAGATTTGTAAATTCCATCTACCGTAGCGGCATAAAGTGTGTCCCCGATTATCAAAACCTGGTGAACAGATTTTGCCTGTGTTGTATTTAATCCGTTATTAATCTGCTGCCAGGAAACTGTGCTATCCGTCGATTTATAAACACCATCACCGGAGTGAGATAAAAATAAAATACCATCAGAGACAACAATATTATTGATGACATAAGAAGGCGAGGACGGAATCTGTGTCCACTGCGCTAGGGAATTAATTATGAATAAATTCAGAATAATAACAAATGCTACGGCTTTTGTCATTATAATTCTTTTATTTTAAAATTATCATTTTTTTATTTGCCGAAAAACTACCGGCAATTAGTTTATAGTAATAAACTCCGCTTGATAAGCTATTTGCGCTAAACTCAACTTGATAACTACCCGCAGGTTTTTCTTCGTTTACCAGAGTTGCAACTTCGTTTCCTAAAACATCATACACTTTTAGTGTTACGAATTGGCTGCTGCCAATTACATATTGAATACTTGTTTTCGGGTTAAATGGGTTGGGATAGTTCTGTAAGAGCGAGAACTCTTTTAATATCCCAGCATCATCTACGGACGCAGGAATTAAAGTACCGGTCAACCAGAAATTAGAATCCCATGAGTGCGGGCTCCAGTCTCCCCAGATTTCGGCTTCCTGATCATTTGTAACATATTTACTATACCTTTCCCCACCCAAATAACCAGCAAATTGATCACAACCCTGACTAGAATTTACCATATTTGAATCGTAACCGCCGACCAAATAAGCCGAGAAAATATATTTGCCTGCATCGGTCAGATCGAGATTGATATTTGACCAGGTTATCCAGCCGCCGTAAAACGTATCCCCGACAAAAATCTGGTTTGCCTGAAGAATCGTACCAAGGGAATCACGAATATGCAATTTAAGTAATACATCATGCCCGGTCCCGGTTCCATTTAATGCAGAATCAAACGGAGCAATGAAATAAAATGCAAAGGATTCAAGTGTAATTGGTTCTTGAATAAATACACTTTGAGCTACTGCAACATTTCTTTGCTGACCCGGACGGTTGTCTCCGCCAAACCAGCCGCTTGCACTGAGAGTATCGAATTTAATTTCATAATTCTGAGCCGTTGATACAAAGCTGCAAAGAATCAAAAAAGAAATCAGTGTAAGTAAATTGAGTTTCATTAAGCATTATCCTTTCTTTTTATTTGATTAATGTCATCTTTTTAATTTTTGAGTTAATACCTGTAGTAAGCTTATAGAAATATATACCGCTGGGTAATCCGGCCGCATTAAACTCAATTTCATAAGCCCCGGCAGGTTTGTATTCATCAACAAGGGTTGCTACTTCATTTCCAAGGACATCATAAACTTTTAATGTTTGATGACTGCCGACTGGCGACTGCCAACTGATTTTTGTGCTTGGGTTGAATGGGTTGGGATAGTTTTGTTCGAGCGAAAACATCAGCGGTGTATTTTGCACTTCGCCGATGCTTGTTACAGAGCCGAGGATTCCTGCGCCGCTGACCTGCTGGGCGTAAATGTCCCAGTTTGTAGCACCGTTTCGCGAATCGGTCCAGGTTATTATCGCTCCACTACCATCATCGCTATCAATAACAGGCGCTAATTGGTCACCGCTTGCAGTCGAAATTGCAATACCATCTTCAGCCCACTGCACATTTCCGCTTGCATTGATCCGCTGCGCGTAAATATCTGTAATATTCGGACTGACACGTTGATCCAACCACGCGATAATTACTCCACCCGCGCCATCGCTGACAATGGTTGAACCCGACTGGATGTTACCGATTGTCGAGATATCGGAACCATTTGCAGTCCATTGCACAATACCGTCTGCGTTTATTCGTTGAGCGTAGATATCTATGTTAGTAACACCGTTTCTCCAATCATCCCACGCGATAATAGCTCCGCCTGTGCCGTCACTAACCATTGTCAGATCCCTTTGATCACCACTGGTCGCCGAAATAGCCACGCCGTCTCCGGTCCATTGAACAACTCCACTTGTATTGACCCGCTAGGCGTAAATATCATAGTCCCCGTTTCGCTGATCCCACCATGCAACAATTGCGCCCCCCGAGCCATCGCTGATAATCGTCGGATCCCGTTGCTCACCACTCGCCGTTGAGATAGCGACACCGTCAGGAGCCCATTGCACGACTCCGTTTGCATTGATCCTCTGAACGTAAATGTCATAATTCCCACTTCGATTATCTTGCCATGCGATAATTGCGCCCCCTGAGCCATCGGTAACAATAGATGGCCTGCGCTGACCATTGCTTGCCGTAGAAAGTGCGACACCATTTGCTGTCCAATGGGCGGTTCCGTTAGCGCTCATCCGCTGAGAGTATATGTCAATGTTGCCAACGCCGTTTCGCCAATCCTCCCACACGATGAACGCACCACCTGTACCATCACTGAGAATAGCTGGAGCAATCTGCTTATCGTTCGACGTCGAAATGGCGACGCCGTTTGCAAGCCATTGCACTAAGCCAGTCGGACCGATCCTCTGCGCAAATATATCCGTATTGCTATTGCGCTCATCCTCCCAAACGATAATCGCTCCGCCCTCACCATCGCTGCATATGACAGGTTTTTCCTGGTGAATCGGCGCAGTTGAGATTTCGGTTCCGTCTGAAGTCCATTGAACGGTTCCACTCACGCTGATTCGTTGTGCATAAATATCATAATTACTTCCACTTCGCAGATCGGTCCAAGTGATAATCACTCCCCCTGCACCGTCGCTAACAGAAGTTGCCGACCACTGATTCCCACTCGCCCTTGAGACAGGATTGTTGATACTCGAGTTATTTGACCACTGCGCAAACGAGAAATTAATTAAGCAGACAAATGTAAAAAGCAAAGTCAGCAAAAATGTTTTCATTACAAATCCCTTTCCATTTAACTAATAAGTTATGAAATAACAGTTAAATAATTTTAAATGAATTTACTTTAGCAGAATCATTTTCTTAGTTTCAACAAATGAACCTGCTTGAATTCTGTATAAATAAATACCACTGGCTAAACCAGTTGCATCGAAATTAATTTCATATCTGCCTGCTACTCTAAACTCATCAACAAGGGTTGCTACTTCATTACCCAATACATCATAAATTTTTAATGTTTGGTGACTGCCGACTGGCGACTGCCAACTAATTTTTGTGCTGGGGTTAAATGGATTTGGATAGTTTTGTTCAAGCGAAAATGAAGTAGGAGTTTCTGTAGAAGTATTTTCTACTGAAGTTATATTATTCTTATCATAACGATAAACACCTCCGCCAAGTGTTGCTGCATATAAATA
>JACAFA010000266.1 GCA_013388525.1 Ignavibacteriaceae bacterium
GTTACCGCCATTTCCGCCATGACCTCCGCTGCCTTGTTGACCAGCTCTCGTTCTTTTCCTGATCTTTTCAAGACTCATTCCTCCGGCGCGAGTATCTGCAATTCCGTCTCCATCTTTATCAATGAAGACATCCTTGCCTCTCTTATTACCGTTTTTTCCGGAGAACTGATCTCCGCTGTGAATTTTATTTCTGTCTCTGATCTGGTTTTCATCGCCTTGGTTTTTCTGCTGGTTCTGCTCTTGCGTTTGGATTTGTTCTTTCTCTCTGTTCTGATTTTGAGTAGAGTCCTGTGTCTCTATTGCAAATGCAAAACTGAAAGAACCAAAGACTAAAAATGTTAATAATGTTTTCATTTTATTTACCTCCGTTGAAATGAAGACAAAGCGTGTGCCGTTAAAAGAGTGTTAAAATCTTATCTATTGATGAAATACTGATGCGAACACGACCAAATTGTTGTAGGCTGCGACCAAATGGGCGAAGGGGGAAAAACGAATTAAGCAGTGAAATTATTCTTTTACCTATTTTTAATCTGTCAATTTTCTATCACTTTTTTTCGGGGATAAATTATGAAAACCATACTTTTAATACTCATCGGTAAGAGAAAAGATGCTGCAGTAAAAGTTCAGCAGATACTAACTGCATGGGGCTGCAACATTAAAACACGTCTTGGAATTCACGACGGTGTTTTGGAAAACTGTTCTGATACAGGGTTGCTTATTCTTGAATTGGTTGGCAAAGCAGAAGACAACAAGGAAATCGCAAGAAAGGTTGCGCTGATTCCGGGCGTTACATCGCAGCTTGTTGAATTAGAGAATCCGAAAGAATAGTAATTCACTGACAAAGTTCCTTGAGGTTTAGATAAATTTTGGGAATTATAGCTCGCATCTATTAATTTCCAAGTGTGAGTATAAAATCTAAAATAAAAAAATATCCCAGGATTTCAATTCTGGTTTTATCTGTCGTATTACTCTATCTTCTACTTTTAATTCCACTTGAAAATGATTTATCAGTTCCTGAAGTAACTGACACTCCTTTTACCTGGAAACAAGATAGCGTCTGGAAAAGTTTAGAGTTAAAATTCATATCAGCTAAAGTTGAGGGCTGTGATAAAATAAAGTTCATTGTTGATCCATTAATTAAAGACTCTGAATTACTTTTAAAAGAAATTTCAGCTGACACACTTGAACCTTCTGATGAAAAGTTTATAACTCTCGAAAACAATATCTTTTTTATCGCACCGCTCATTCCGGTTTGCACACAATACCTCCGCGATTACATAAATTTCTACTCGAACCTGAGAAATGTTGTTAAAGAACAAACTAGAAACTGGGATATGAATTCCACTGACGCAAAAAATACTCTTTACAGATTGTTGTACGGAAACCGAATTGCAATTGAAGAAATAATGCTTCAGTTACCTGATAACCAGGTTGCTACTCTGATTAAAGGAGTCAATGAATCATCACTAACACCTTCGGCAGAAATACTTGGTGTGAAAGTTCACAGTGGGGATATTTTAGTTTCAAGAGGCGGTGCACCAACATCTGCATTGATAGCCAGAGGTAATGATTATCCGGGAAACTTTTCACATATCGCTTTGGTTCACATAGACGAAAAAACAAAATTGATTTCTATAATTGAATCGCATATCGAAAGAGGAGTGACCGTTTCTTCTTTAGATGAATATCTCAATGATAAAAAGCTTAGAATTATGGTTTTAAGGTTACGTGCAGATTTAATATCAGACAACCCGATGCTTCCGCATCTGGCAGCAGAATACTCATTGAGTGAAGCTAAGAGAAAACATATTCCTTATGATTTTGAAATGAATATTGCTGAATCTGAAAAACAATTTTGTTCCGAAGTTGCTTCTTCTGCGTATAAGAAATTTGGAATAACATTATGGACAGGACTATCAACCATTTCATCAAGGGGAACGAGAAACTGGTTGTCTGCATTCGGAGTCAAGTATTTTGAAACACAGGAACCTTCAGATCTTGAATATGATCCCCAGGTTTCTGTTGTCGCTGAATGGAGAGATCCCGAAACTCTCTACAAAGATCATCTCGATAATGCAGTAACGGATGTAATGTTAGAAGAAGCTGACAGTGGAAAAGCATTGTCTTTTGATTGGTATCTTCTACCAATTGGAAGAATGATGAAATTTTACAGCGTAATTTTAAATATGTTTGGTAAAGAAGGTCCGATTCCGGAAGGTATGAGCGCGGAGGCTGCATTAAAGAATGTTGATTATTCAGATACTCACGATCAAATCAAATCAAAACTTATTTTTCTCGCTGAACAATTTAAAATTCATAAAAGATATACGCCTCCCTATTGGGAATTGGTTGATTTAGCAAGACACGCTCGCGACGAAATGAGTGATTGAGATTTTTGAGGGAAATATTCTTGTTCAGGCATTTGCTTTGAATTCTATCAGAGCTTCATCCTTTTCTTTCCTCTTAAAAGGAAGCTCTATTATAAAGCAAGAGCCGGGATAATCTCTGGATGCCATTCGGGATGGACTTGCTGCACTAATAGTTCCGTCGTGTCTTTCAACGATTCTTTTCACAACCGAAAGACCCAAACCAGATCCTTCTGAGACAATCTTCCTCACATTATTCGCGCGGTAGAATTCTTTAAATATTTTTGGAAGCTCCTCTTTGGGAATGCCCACTCCGTCATCACACACTTCTATAATTATATTTTTAGAATCACTATTTATCGTCATCTCCACATTGCCGCCATCAACTCCGTACTTTATGGAATTGCCAATTAAGTTTGATAAAGCAATATCAAGCAAAAATTTGTCGCCTCTGATTTTTTCTTTCTTCTCTCTTTTATCGAATAAGTTCAGCTTGATTAAATGCGCATCAGCTGAAGCTTTTCTTCTTTTAATAACTCCGGAAACAATTTCATAAATGTCTATTTCTTCTTCATCATACTGGTCATAAAGAGTCAGCTTTGACACATTCAGTACATCGTTTATCATTTGAATTCCTTCATCTGTTCTATTCTTTGCTCTTACAAGTTTTTCTTCAATTGTTTCGTCAATCGGTCCAAGAAATTTCTGAAGAATGATATCTATGTAAGATGAAACAGCAACAATAGGTGTTTTTATTTCGTGAACGATGCCCATAATATATTTTTGTTTTTCCTTCTCGGCAGCATTGATTTTTTTCATCGAATCAACAAGATCTTTCTCACGTTTGTAAAGCTGACGTGCCATTCCGTTTGCAAGATAAACACTCACAAAAGTTACAAATGTAAAAGTAAAAAGAAACGCTCCGACATAATGAGGATTATCATATAGCGGAAAACTCAGAAGCCCATTAATTGAGTGATGCGGTATAGCCTGGAAATGTTCCAGAGCAGTTAGAACAGCAAAGGCAAAAACAAAAACAGCTGCCATTGTGTAAACTAATGTTCCGGGCAGTATAAGACTTCCTATAATAACAAGGAAAACAAAGTTCATATAAAGCGGGGATTCTATTCCTCCTGTATAATGAACAAGCATGAGAAGAGCAATTAAGTCAAGTATTATTTGAAATATTGAAAGATAAAGAGGATTAAATTTATTTACATCAAACTTTACATACTTCCTCAAACGATGCAGAATAACATTATAAAGCAGGATTGACGCTATAATAATTACACCTGCAATTATCTGAGTCTCCGTATAATTTATTTTAAAGGCAAACGTTGTGAATAAAAGAAAAATACTCAGCATCACCACAACAATATAGCGCAGCTTAATGAACCAGAGATTTCTTCGGCGGATTGCTTCCCAGAATTCTTTCTGTCCTACTGCCCATTCGGGCACAAGACTTAGCATTAGTTTATTGAACAATAATACTCCACTTTAAATTTCACCGGCGATCTTGTTAGAAACCACCGGCTAATTATTTTTTACTTATGCAATATACCTACCACGTTTTACATAATGAGTGTGAAGAAGCTTGTGTGAAAGGTGACCGCAAGGACCATCAGTCAAAAACTCATCATATATTTCAACAACGTGACGATTCTCGTGAGATTTTCTTACA
>JACAFA010000246.1 GCA_013388525.1 Ignavibacteriaceae bacterium
AGAATACTCTAACTATTAACCACTATGTTTTTCAATGTTTCAATCCACATCGGATGATCGTTCAAACTTTCTACTAACTGAACTTTCTCTCCGCCGTGTTCTTCAAATAATTTTTGATACTCAACTCCAATTTCAATTAGGGTCTCAAGACAGTCTGCTACAAATGAAGGACTAAAAACCAACAATCGTTTTGCGCCTTTCTTTGCCTGCTCAATTATAACTTTATCAGCAAACGGTTCCAGCCACTTTTTGTCCAGTCTGGATTGAAAACAGACGGTATATTTATCAGAAGAAAGACCAAGTTTCTCTGCTATTAATCTCGTGGTTGCATAGCAGGTTGCTTTGTAGCAGAACTTGTTCGTTTCATTTATTTCAGCCTCACAGTTGTGCTCTTCACAAAGAGTTTTATCCTTATAAACTTTATCAACCTGCCGTACCGGCAAACCGTGGTAGCTAAAAAGTACGTGATCATAATAATCGTGTTTATATTTTTTAGCCTGCTCTAAAACGGTATTAATATAACCATCGTTATCATAAAACTGACCGATAAACCTTACTTCCGGAATTACCCACCACCTGCTAATTATTTTCATTACCTTATCAATTACGGAACCCGTTGTTGCTGAGGCGTATTGTGGAAAGAGTGGAATGACAATAATTTTTTCATAATTACTCTTGTAGATTTCAGAAAGCACATCATCTATTGAAGGATTTTTATATCTCATTGCAAGAAAAACATCGTAATCATCGCCAAGAGACCTTTGCAATTTTTCCCGAACAGATTTTCCGTAATAAAGAATGGGCGATCCCTTTGTTCCATCAGGCAATCCGTTGTGTACCCATAGTTCTTCATAAATTTTTGCTGACTTCGGTGCGCGGAAAGGAACAATTATTAGATTAACAAGAATGAACCGGGCTAATGCGGGAATATCTATAACGCGTGGATCGTTAAGAAATTCAAAAAGATATTTCCTTACGTCCTTCACGGACGGACTATCCGGCGTGCCTAAATTTATGAGTAGAACTGCAGTTTTAATTTTCATAATTTATAAATGAGTCATTTGCTAAAGTTTCAATATGAAATTTAATAAGTCTTTGAGTGATTATTAAATGAAATTTTTCTTTTTAACTATAGTAATTTTCCCTTTAATTCTCTGGAGACAGTGCTCAGATGATCCAGATGATTGTTTATGCACAGAGGAATTCAGAATGTATTTGGTTACTATTGTTGACACCCTGGGCAATCCTGTTGATTCGGTTCACGCATTAATAACCAATGAACTTGGAAAAGAGTACGATTTTAGAGTTTATTCTCCGCCGCCCTTTATGCATGGAGCTTATATTGTTATGACAGATGGCTACGAGAAAGATTTTCTTACCGGTCCAAAAAAAATATTTTTCGTCGGCAATAAAGACAATAAAGAAACCTCTGCTGAGTTTTTGTTCCGAACTGATAAATGTCTTTGCCATGTTTATAAGAATTCTGGTCCGGACACTTTGATAATTAAATGAACCCTGATAATCAAAGACATTAACAAATTATTTTATGATTTCACAAATATCTTTTCCTGAATTAATATTAAATGATTGGAAGGAGACGCGGGATACTCTCCACAAATATTGCCGTCTTGTCGGAGCAATTAGAGAAGCTCTTTCAAAGCCACTTCCACATGCTCTGCATACTAATCTTCTCATCAGCAGGAGCGGATTTACTACATCAGCCTTATATAAAGAACCTTCTTCCCTGAACCAGACTTTCGAATTAATTCTGGATATTAGTCATAAAAGATTACGAATCATCTCGAACTACAGAGAACCATTATATATTGCTTTAACCGGTCAGTCTCTGAATGCTTTGTGCGATGAAACATGTAGTTTAATGACCGATATTGGCATTAAACCTCCTCTTGAAAGACCTAGTTTTATAGAAGGAACACGCGGTCGTTTTGATTCAGAAACGTTAAAGACATATTGGAGAGCGGTAACATCAGTTAACCGCATATTAAAAGAAATTAAAAAGGAACTTCCGAAAGAAACCAGCCCCGTCCAACTTCGACCAGATGATTTTTCTCTGATTCTGAATTGGTTCGGGAAAGGACTTCCTCTCGCCAGTGAATTATCAACTGAACAGGTCGAGTTTGGATTTTCAACTGGTGATGAGAATATCAGCGAACCATATTTTTATATATACACCTTTCCTGAAAGCGAAATCCTTGAAGAGTTTACAAAGCCAGGTACATTTATCCGCACAAAAGGAAATTTAAAAATGGCGGTTCTCCCTTGGAGTAGAGCTATTCACAGCAAATTTCCAGAAAAAACAATAACAAATTTTTTTAAGAGCGTAAAGCCCTTATTTAAATAACTTGCTATATATTTCTTCGTAGTTGTTCTACAATTAAATAAAACTGTTTCCTCTTTTAAATCAGCAATCATTCATCAATTTTTAAATCCTTTTCTGTTTTGACTTGAAAAAAAGTCAGGATATCTTAAATTGTTATTGCAATTGCTGAGTTTCCGACGCTTTTATACTTATCAGAAGAAACAATAACAAAAAGGAGCTTGCCATGACATATAAATCATATATGCTGTACAACTATAAAGCTCTCCCGCAGATTGCCAGTCTTCCAGAGGATTTAATAGAAGCAATTGATGTTGTGGGCTCTGTACTGCCATTCAAGACTAATAACTATGTTGTTGAAAATCTGATTGACTGGAATAATGTGCCCAACGATCCGATATTTACTTTAACTTTTCCACGAAAGGAAATGCTTCGTTCGCACTATTATGAAAAAATGAAAGCTGTAGTATCGAACGGAGCCTCAAAAAGTGAGATAAAAGTAGCGGCGGATGAAATCCGACGTGAACTAAATCCTCATCCTGCGGGACAGCTTGATCATAACGTGCCGCAAATGGATGGAGAAAAAGTTTTTGGAATGCAGCATAAGTACAGAGAAACGGTGCTGTTTTTTCCCGGGCAAGGACAAACTTGTCATGCCTATTGTACTTTTTGTTTTAGATGGCCGCAGTTTGTCGGAATGGATGAGTTGAAGTTCGCTTCCAGGCAAGCAGAGCATCTTACTGAATACATCTCTAAAAATGATTCCGTAACCGACGTGCTCTTCACTGGTGGCGATCCCCTAATTATGAAGACGAAAATCCTTGAGGCATATATTCGCCCACTTCTTGACTCTAACATTAAAAACTTAAAACATATAAGAATAGGTACAAAAGCTTTGGCATACTGGCCGTTTCGTTTTTTGACTGATGATGATGCAGATGATCTGCTTAAGCTTTTCAGTGATGTAAAAAAAGCCGGCAAACACCTTGCGTTTATGGCTCACTTCAACCATCCAAAAGAGTTGAAACATTCGGCAGTTAAAGAAGCTATAGAAAGAGTTTTGGAAACCGGTGCGGTAATTAGAACTCAGTCGCCTGTAATGAAACACATAAACGATTCGCCGCAGGTCTGGGCAGAGATGTTAGAGAAGCAGGTTGAGCTTGGCTGCATACCATACTATATGTTCGTTGCAAGAAATACTGGCGCCGATCATTATTTTTCTCTTCCATTAGTTGATGTGTGGAAACTTTTCAGAGAAACATATCAATTAGTAAGCGGAATATGCAGGACAGTACGAGGACCGAGTATGTCCTGTCTCCCTGGTAAAATGCAAATACTGGGAGTTAATGAAATCGGAAACGAAAAAGTATTTACGCTAAGATTTATCCAGGGAAGACATCCCGATTGGGTTGCTAAATCTTTCTTTGCAAAGTTCGATGACAAAGCTACGTGGTACACAGATTTAAAGCCCGCCTTTGGTGAAGAGAAGTTTTTCTTTACAGATGAGTTGAATGAGATTCTAAATCCGTATAAAATTGATTACGATTTAAGTGATAATACAAATCTCGTGTTTTGAGAAGGTGTTGATATTCAATTCGAATATGGAAAGAAAAAAATATATTAATTCTTTCGTTCCGGTCCTGAGCTTGAATTTGTTTTGATTATTCTTCCCAATTCGGGAACAAGTACTTCTGATTTTACCAACTTAAAAGGCGATCAAAAACGGTCGCTTTTTTTCATAATCTGTTATCTGTCATTTTGTTATTTTTCAAATAAAAATCAATCAGAATATTTAAATGATAAACAGATTCTTAAGTCCGCTTTTATTTGCTCTATTAACCAGCCTTTCTGCTTTTGCTCAAACTGTAACAGTAAAAATTATTGAAACATCTGATGTTCACGGCGCAATTTTTCCTTATGACCTTAAAGAAAATAAAGAAACAAATTCTTCGCTGGCACGAGTTACAACTTATATGAAAGAACAGCGTGCCGATACAAATCAGATAGTTTTTCTGTTGGATAACGGAGATATTCTTCAGGGCGATCCGGTTGTTTATTACTACAATTTTGAAAAGATAGATACAATTCATCTTTATGCTGATGTAATGAATTATATGAAATACGATGCGGGTACAGTTGGAAATCACGATATTGAAACCGGACACGACGTTTACGATAAGTTCAACAAAGAAATAAATTTTCCGTGGCTTGCTGCTAATGTTATCCACACAACGACTAACGAACCTTACTTTAAACCTTATACAACGATTGAAAGAGGTGGAGTAAAAATCGCAGTACTTGGTTTAATCACTCCGGCGATTCCTCAATGGCTGCCGGAAAAGATTTGGTCAGGAATGCGTTTTGATGATATGATTGAAACAGCACAAAAATGGGTTAAGAAAATCCGTGAAACTGAACAGCCTGATTTGATGATTGGGTTATTTCACGCCGGTGTTGATTACACATATAATGATCAGAACGAAAACACTTATAAAAACGAAAATGCGTCGAGACTTGTTGCAGAAAAAGTTGATGGTTTTGATGTTGTGTTTGTTGGACATGACCATAATGGCTGGAATTTTAAAACCAGAAATCTTTCCGGTAAAGATGTTCTAATAGTAGGCACAACTTCCCGCGCAAGGGATGTTGCTGTTGCAAATTTCGTTCTAAAATATGATAATACAAGTATGGTTTATGAGAAGAAAGATGTTTCCGGTGAAATTATTGACATGAAAAACCTCACTCCTGATTCCGAATTTATGACAAGGTACGAAAACAATTTACAAGAGGTAAAAAATTATGTCAATCGTTACGTGGGTGAGTTTACAGAAACAATTTCTTCAAGAGATGCGTTGTTCGGTCCATCAAAGTTTGTAGATTTGATTCACACAATTCAGCTTGATCTGACAGATGCAGATGTTTCTTTTTCTGCACCGCTCTCATTCAATGCAAAGATTGATAAAGGAACCGTTTGTGTTAAAGATCTGTTTAATCTTTATAGATATGAAAACCTTCTTTATACAATGGAATTAACAGGACATGAAATAAAGGATTATCTGGAATTTTCTTATGGCAACTGGATGAACCAAATGAAAAACGAAAACGATCATCTCTTAAAATTTAAAATTAATGAAAACGGAAACTTAATATATTCTGAGCGAGACAAGTCTCCCGAACTTGAAGAACGATATTTTAATTATGAATCCGCCGCAGGAATTGATTACGTTGTTGATGTTACAAGGCCAATAGGTGAAAGAGTAGTAATTAAAAACTTTTCAAATGGAAATTCTTTTGATCTGAACTCAAAATACAAAGTTGCTATTAACTCATATCGGGGTAATGGCGGCGGTGGTCATTTAACTCGTGGAGCAAAGATTCCGCAGGAAGAGTTATCTGCCCGTGTTATCAATTCAACTGAAAAAGATTTACGTTACTACCTTATGAAATGGATAGAGGAAGAAAAATATGTCACGCCTGTTTTATTAAATAATTGGAAAATTGTACCTGAAAATTATTGGCAAGCTGGAAAAGAAAAAGATTATCAATTACTCTTTAAATAATAATAGAACGCAGATTCAGATGATTAGACAGATTCGCTCTGAGCTCTGTTGTCTCATTTAATCTTCGCAAGCAGCGTTCTATTCTTTTATGAATTAAACTAAAAAATTATGAATACAACAAAAAGCAAACACTTATTTGAAAAAGCAAAAAATTATATTCCCGGCGGAGTGAACTCTCCTGTTCGTGCATTCAAATCTGTTGGCGGCGATCCTTTGTTTATCAAGAAAGGAAGCGGTTCAAAGTTTTGGGATGTTGATGGAAATGAATACGTTGATTACATCGGAAGCTGGGGACCTCATCTGTTTGGTCATAATCCTGCTTTTATTATAGATGCTCTTAAGTCTGCAATTGAAAATGGAACTAGTTTCGGTGCACCAACAGAGCTCGAAGTTGAAATGGCAAAAATTATTAATGAACTTGTTCCCTCGGTTGAAATGGTCAGAATGGTAAACAGTGGAACGGAAGCAACGATGAGTGCTGTTCGGGCAGCGCGTGGTTATACGGGTAAAGAAAAGTTCATCAAGTTTGAAGGATGCTATCACGGACATGCCGATTACTTTTTAATTAAGGCTGGCTCAGGCGCATTAACACTTGGTGTTCCAACATCACCCGGAGTAACAAAAGGAAATGCGGCAGATACTCTTCTTGCAGATTACAATGATATCAACTCAATTAAGAAATTAGTCTCGGCAAATAAAAATGAAATTGCCGCAGTAATAATCGAACCCATTGCGGGCAATATGGGCGTGGTAAAGGTCAAAGATGATTTTATCAAAGAGCTTCGATCAATTTGTGATGAAGAAAAAATAGTTTTGATATTTGATGAGGTAATGACCGGTTTTCGTGTTGCTGCGGGTGGCGCACAGGAAGTTCTTGGAATCAAACCTGACTTATCAACTTTCGGAAAAATTATCGGCGGGGGATTGCCTGTTGGTGCTTTTGGAGGAAAAAGAGAAATCATGGAAAAGATTGCGCCAAGCGGTCCGGTTTACCAGGCAGGAACTTTAAGCGGAAATCCTCTTGCAATGGCAGCGGGTTATGCAGCATTAAAACACATCAAAGA
>JACAFA010000007.1 GCA_013388525.1 Ignavibacteriaceae bacterium
AGCGGAAGATGTTTTATGAGTCATCACTTATTTGGACAAAGTGCGAACAGAGGTGAATGCATTCAGCCTTGTAGAAGAGAATATGAAATCTTTGATACCGCCGCACAGAAATCAATGCTGATTGGTGATGATTATGTTTTATCTCCAAAAGATCTCTGCACAATTGAATTTATTGATCAATTAATTGAAGCAGGAATTGATTCATTCAAAATTGAAGGAAGAAAAAGAGCTCCCGAATATGTTGCGACAACAGTTTCTGTGTACCGTAAAGCAATCGATCTTTACTTTAAAAAGAAACTCACAACTGAAAAGAAGAAAGAATTTCTCAAAGAATTGGAAACAGTTTACAACCGGGGTTTCTCATCAGGGTTTTATTTTGGCAAACCTTCCTCAGAAGATTATGCTGCTGTTGAAGGAAGCAAAGCAACAACACGTAAAGTTTATGTTGGCAAAGTTCTAAACTACTTCAAAAAACCAAAAGCTGCTCACATTCTTCTGGAATCAGGCAGGCTGAAGCTGAATGACAGAATTTTAATTATTGGTGAGACTACCGGTTTGGTTGATCTCAAGCTTGGAAAAATTATAGTTGATGAAAAGACAAAATACACAGCAAAAAAAGGAGACGAAGTTACATTTGTAACTCCTGAACTGGTAAGAAGAAATGATAAAGTTTACCTGGTTGAACAAATTAATTAATCTATTCTGAATTATGCCACTTGAAGTTCTGTTATTTCTGATATTAGGCTTAGTTGCTCTTTTCATTGGAGCAGAAGGATTAATCCGTGGTTCAGCTTCGCTGGCTTTAAAAATTGGAATTACACCTCTCGTTGTCGGACTTACTGTTGTAGCGTTCGGAACAAGTACACCAGAACTTGTGGTTAGTATAAAAGCTGCAATCATCGGCAACAGTTCAATTTCGCTGGGAAATGTTGTCGGATCAAATATTGCAAACATTGCATTGATACTCGGTCTAGCAGCTGTAATCAGACCGCTTGATATTCATGCAAATGTTATCAGAAGAGAAATTCCAATTATGATTGGACTCACTGTCTTGCTGATTGTGCTTTTGATTGATGGAGAATTGAGTTTTGTTGATGGATTAATTTTTGTTCTTGGAATAATTACCTATACAGTTGTAAATGTCCTAATGGCTCGTAAAGAAAAAAATGCTGAGGTGGAGAAGGAATTTAAAGAAGGATTAAAAACCAAACTGAGTGTGCCCGTGTCTATAATTTTTATAATTGGTGGATTAGGATTAATGATTTTAGGTGCAAACTTATTTGTAACCAGTTCCATTTCGATAGCAAAAGCCATCGGTGTGAGTGATGCGATTATCGGGCTTACAATTGTTGCTGTAGGAACCAGCTTGCCTGAACTAATCACCTCGATAGTTGCTGCGTATAAAAACGAATCGGATATTGCAATTGGAAATGTAGTTGGATCAAATATTTTTAACATTCTCGGGATACTTGGAATTACTGCGATAGTGATTCCACTTAGTTCTGCAGGAATCAGTTATGTTGATTTTGGAGTTATGCTTTTTACTGCAATCATACTCCTGCCGCTCAGCAAGACAGGATTTAAGATTTCAAGGTTGGAGGGATTATCTCTTGTCGCCGGATATATGATTTATCTTTATTACTTAATTCCCTGATTCAAGCTTTTTTTGAATAACTTTACCCTTTCGCTATTTTTACGCACAATTTTTTGAGATATCATAACTTTTCACGCTTCAAGTATCACAAACTAAGTAAGAAATCATTTTATGAAATTAAGTAAATATTTTGTCCCGACGTTAAAAGAAGTTCCGACAGATGCAACAGTTACAAGCCACATCCTGATGCTTCGTTCTGGTATGATAAGAATGGTTGGAGCCGGAATTTATTCATTCCTTCCTCTCGGCTACAGAGTTGTAAAAAAAATTTCCCAAATTATCAGAGAAGAAATGGATGCTATCGGAGGTCAGGAATTTCATCTGCCTGCACTTAATCCTAAAGAAATCTGGGATGAAACCGGAAGAGTTGAAGCATTCGGCGATATTCTTTTTCATATTAAAAACAGAGAATATGTTTTAGCTCCGACACACGAAGAGATAATGACTTTCCACGCACGCAATGTTGTAAAATCCTACAAAGATATGCCCCAGATCTGGTATCAGATTCAAACTAAATTCAGAAATGAACCAAGACCAAGAAGTGGTGTGATTCGGGGCAGACAGTTTTTGATGAAAGATGCTTACACGTTTGATGTATCGTATGAAGCGCTGGATGTTGCTTATGGATTGCACGATAAAGCTTACAGAAAAATTTTTGACAGATGCGGCTTAAAATATTTCGTTGTCGGTGCATCAAGTGGTGCTATGGGAGGAACAGGTTCAGAAGAGTTTATGGTGAAATCTGAAGCCGGAGAAGATACAGTTGCTTATTGTTCTTCCTGTGGTTATGCAGCGAATGCGGAAGTTGCGGAATCAAAAATTAATTTCATTGGAAGAGAGAAGGAAAGCAAATCTGTTTATGAAATTCATACTCCAAATGTAAAATCTATTGATGAACTTTGTGAGTTCCTCAGGATTGACGAATCCGTTTGTGCTAAATCAAGAGTTTATATAAACGATGGAAAAGCCGTATTGATTTTAATGCAGGGCAATGATGAAGTAAATGAATCAAAGCTGACAAAAATTCTGGGAGGCAATGTTCGTCCCGGTCATCCCGAAGAGTTAATGGAAATTACAGGTGCAGATGCCGGTTCAATCGGTCCTGTATGTTTTAAGGGAAGAATAATTGCTGATTTAAAATTAAAAGACCGCAACAATCTGTTCAGTGGTGCAAACAAAAATGATTATCACATCGGTGGAATAGATTTAAAGCGAGATGTTCCTTTAATTGAATACAATGATCTGCGAGTTGTTCAATCAGGGGAAGGTTGTCCCAAATGTGATAACAAACTTGAAGTGTTCACTGCAATCGAGCTTGGTCACATATTCAAGCTTGGAACAAAATACTCAGAAGCACTTAAAGCTTTTTATCTTGATGAAAAAGGAGAAGAACATCCGATTGTTATGGGAAGCTATGGAATCGGTGTTGAAAGAATTATGGCTTGCTATATTGAACAAAATCACGATGAGAAAGGAATTATCTGGAATAAAACTCTTGCACCATTTGATATTCATCTGATTGCATTGAATATGAAAAATGAAGCAGTTGTTTCCTCAGCAGAAAAAATTTATAACGACTTAAAAAATGCCGTGTACGAAGTTTTATTTGATGACCGCGATGCTGCCGCAGGTTTTAAGTTTAATGATGCAGACTTGCTTGGTATGCCCGTTCAGATAGTTATCGGTGAAAAGAAATTAAAAGA
>JACAFA010000324.1 GCA_013388525.1 Ignavibacteriaceae bacterium
AGCTTCAACAGGGAATGGGAGATTGTTTACGAGATAATTTGATCCAAGTAAACCAAGTTCTTCACCAGAAAAAGTGAAGAAAGCAATGCTCCTTTTTAGTTTATCTTTTTGTGAAGCAAATTTTTCTGCGAGTTCCAAAACTCCAGTTGTCCCGGAAGCATTGTCATCAGCACCGTTGTGTATTTGTGGTTCATCTCCCCGGTAGAGAGAACCTTCTCCACCCATTCCCAGATGATCGAAATGCGCACCGATTATTATCCATTCGTTTTTTAGTTCGGGATCAGTTCCTTCGATAAAACCGCCAACATTCCAGCTAACAGCTTCAACTTCTTTTACTTCGGTAGATATTTTTGCTGATGAATTTTTTAACTCGAATGAAGCTGGTTTTTTAGTTTCGATTATTTTGTCATACACCTCTTTTAGATTATATCCTTCTGGTTGAAAGAGTTGTTCAACGAAACTTCTCTTTACACTTACAGCAGAGAAACCTCCAATTGAACCGCCCCTGTCGTAACTAAATTCTATAAGATCATCACTTGTTTTGTTTTCATCATAAGGATTAATAAAAATAATTCCTGCTGCGCCTTTGTCTCTTGCAACAGAAGCTTTCTTTCTTAGCGGTGAGTGAGCATCAAATTCAGAATGAGGAACATGAGGTTCAGGTGAATTTCTGAAAACAATCACAATTTTATCTTTGACGTCAATCCCAGCGTAATCATCATATTCCAGATCGGAAGCAGAAATTCCGAAACCAGCAAACACAAGCTTTCCGTTTACATCTGCATTTCCTGAAAAAGGTACCGTTATGTATTCATCTTTTTGTTTTGGACTTACATCAGCATCCTTTATTGTTAATGTAAGACTGTTATTATCTGTTAATTCTATCGTTTTTACAAATGAGAATTCCTGAGCAAATCCATCTTCAAATAAGGGTTCCAATCCATAATTTTTAAATTCATCACTTATGTAAACTGCTGCTGCAAACAGTTCCTCAGATCCGCTGTCTCTTCCTTTCAATTCATCAGATGCAAGAAATGTAATGTGCTGTTTAATTTCTTCAGCAGTTATTTCAGGATTGGAAATAGTCTGTGCATAAGTTAAGACGTAAGTGAAAAGAATTAAACTTATAACGAAATTTTTTTTAGAAATTTTGTAATTCATTTTTTCCCTTCTAAAAATTATTCAGAAATTATTTATCATTATCAGGCATCCGGAATCTTGTATCTGGTAATAAGTATCGAGTATCTGGTATCCAGCATCAAGTAACTAATCTATCCACTCTGCAATGAACACATTAGTATCGCCTTCACTTTTATTAAACCTGTTTGAACAGAAAACAAGCTGTTTACCATTTTTTGTAAACATTGGGAAACCATCAAAAGTTTCGTTGAAGGTAACTTGTTCTAATCCCGTTCCGTCAATATTTATTAGGTAAAGATCAAAGTTTCGTCCGCTCTGACTGTTCACGTTTGAAGAAAAAATTATTCGCTTTCCGTCAGGATGAAAGAAAGGAGCGAAGCTTGCTTTTCCGAAATTTGTAACCTGCTGAA
>JACAFA010000247.1 GCA_013388525.1 Ignavibacteriaceae bacterium
CTTGGCGGTAAAGGTGCAAACCTTGCCGAAATGGTTAACATTGGTCTTCCTGTACCTGCAGGATTTACAATTACAACTGAAGTGTGCACTGCATACTACAAGAACAACAAGAAATATCCTAAAGAACTTGAAAAACAAGTTAAGGAAGCTCTCGTAAAAGTTGAAAAACAAATGGGAGCTAAATTTGGTGATTTAGAAAATCCACTGCTTCTTTCTGTTCGTTCAGGCGCGCGTGCTTCAATGCCCGGAATGATGGAAACAATTCTTAATGTTGGATTGAACAATCAAACCCGTGAAGCATTAATTAAGAAAACAAATAATCCAAGATTTGTTTATGATTCACATCGCCGCTTAATCCAGATGTACAGTGATGTTGTTATGGAAAAAGCTGCAGGCATCGAACCCGAAGAAGGTAAAGGTGTAAGACAGCAGTTAGAGAAAGAACTTCATAAAATGAAAGTAGCTCGCGGTGCAAAATCAGATACAGATTTAACTGCTGATGATTTAAAGGAACTAATTGAAATCTACAAAGCAAAAGTTAAAGAAGTACTTGGTAAACCATTTCCGGAAGATCCAATGGAACAACTCTGGGGAGCTATCTCTGCTGTGTTCCAAAGCTGGATGGGTAAACGTGCAATATCCTACAGAAGGATTGAAGGAATTCCAGATGATTGGGGAACCGCAGTTAACGTTCAATCAATGGTGTTTGGAAATATGGGTGACACATCTGCAACTGGCGTTGCTTTTACACGTAATCCTGCAACCGGTGAAAATTATTTTTATGGTGAATGGTTAACCAACGCTCAGGGTGAAGATGTTGTTGCCGGAATCAGAACTCCAAATCCAATAAACGAAATTGGAAAGAGTGAGCATACGAAGCATTTACAGTCTCTTGAAACTGCAATGCCTGAAACTTATAAAGAATTGCACAAGATACAGAAGAAGCTCGAAAAACATTATCATGATATGCTTGATATAGAATTTACAATTCAGGATGGAAAACTTTATATGCTTCAGTGCCGTGTTGGTAAACGTAACGGACCGGCTGCTGTTAAGATGGCTCTTGATATGTATAAAGAAAAAATTATCACAAAAGAAGAAGCTGTGATGCGTGTTCAACCCTCTCAGTTAGATGAACTGCTTCATCCGATAATTGATCCCGCTGTTGAAATAAAAACAAAAGCTATTACTAAAGGTTTGCCAGCCGGACCTGGTGGTGCCGCAGGACAGGTTGTTTTTTCTGCTAATGATGCTGTTGCATGGGCAAAGGAAGGTAAGAAAGTAATTCTTGTTCGTGATGAAACTAATCCAGAAGATATCGAAGGTATGCGTGCTGCACAGGCAATTCTAACCGCAAGAGGCGGAATGACTTCACACGCTGCGCTTGTTGCACGCGGATGGGGCAAATGCTGTATCGTCGGTGCAGGAACCATCAAGTTGAATTATGATGAAAAATATTTTACTGTTGGCGATGTTACTGTTAAAGAAGGTGATTGGCTTACACTTAATGGTTCTAAAGGAACTGTTTATCTGGGTGAACTGCCAATGATAAAAGCTGCAGAAGAAAATCCGGACTTCCAGAAATTTATGAAATTGTGTGACGATGTTAGAAAATTAAAAGTAAGAACTAATGCTGATACACCTGAGGATGCCGCACGTGCAAGAGCTTTTGGTGCAGAAGGAATCGGACTTTTCAGAACCGAGCATATGTTTTATGGAAAAAATTCTGAAGAACCGCTGTTCAAACTTCGTAAAATGATTCACTCTAAATCTAAAGAAGAAAGAGTTGCTGCATTAAATGAATTATTCCCTTACGTTAAAAAAGATGTAAAGGGAACAATGGAAGCAATGGACGGATATCCGGTAACATTCAGAACACTTGATCCGCCGCTGCACGAATTTGTTCCTCAAAGAGTTGATGAGAGAGAAAAACTTGCTGCAAGTCTTGGAATTTCTCTCGATGAGTTAAATGAACGTGCTGATGCTCTGCACGAAAATAACCCGATGATGGGGCATCGTGGAGTAAGATTGGGAATCACTTATCCCGAAATTACAGAGATGCAGGTTCGTGCTATTTTTGAAGCAACAGCTGAATTATTAAAAGAAGGCAAAAAACCTTTTCCGGAAATAATGATTCCTGTTACCTGCCACGTTAATGAAATCAAACATCAATATGATATTATTACAAAAGTTCATGCAGAAGTTTGTGAGAAATTTGGTTTGAAAAAAATTGCTCACTTAACCGGAACAATGATTGAAATTCCACGTGCAGCTTTAACTGCAGATAAGATTGCAGAAGTTGCACAGTTTTTCTCATTCGGAACAAACGATCTTACACAAATGGGATTTGGATTTTCACGTGATGATATTGGCGGTTTCTTACCTGAATATCTTGAGAAGAAAATCTTGCCCGAAGATCCGTTCCAATCAATTGATCAGGAAGCAATTGGTAAGCTGATGGAAATTGCAGTTGAAGGCGGACGCAAAACAAGACCTGACTTAAAAGTTGGTATTTGCGGTGAGCACGGCGGCGAACCAAAATCAGTTGAATTCTGTCACAAGATTGGATTGAACTATGTTAGTTGTTCACCATTCAGAGTTCCGATTGCAAGATTAGCTGCTGCAAGAGCTGTCGTTAATGAAAAGAAGTTGAAGAAGTCAGCTTCGAAGAAGAAAAAGAAATAATAAATTAATTATAAATGGGTGGCATTTTGCCACCTGCTTTATCAATTCAATTATAAAGGATAAAGAAGAATGAAACTATCAGATTTCAGTTACACTCTGCCAAAAACATCAATTGCAAAATATCCAGTATCACCAAGGGATAAATCGAAACTACTGGTAGTTAACAGAGAAACACAGGAGATGGAATCTAAACGATTCACTAATGTTGTTGACTATATGTCCAAGGGTGATATTTTGGTGGTGAACGAAACCCGCGTATTTCAGGCAAGGTTATTTGGAAAGAAGGAAAAGACTCATGCCAAAATTGAAGTATTTCTCTTAAGAGAACTTAATTCAGAAGATGGTATCTGGGATGTGATTGTTGACCCTGCAAGGAAAGTAAGGATAGGCAACAAAATATATTTTAACGATAAGCTTTGGTGTGAAGTAATTGATAACACAACTTCCCGCGGAAGAACTATCAGGTTTAACCAGTCGGGAAATATTTTTAAAGCAGTTGAAAAAATCGGTCTCACTCCTCTTCCTCCCTATATAAAAAGAGAGCCAGAGCAATCTGACAAAGAAGATTATCAAACAGTTTTTGCCAAAGTGGATGGTGCTGTTGCTGCTCCGACCGCAGGGCTTCACTTCACCAAACAGCTTCTTCAAAAAATTCAGAAGAAAGGAATTACTATTGTTCCTGTTGTTTTGCATATCGGGTTAGGCACATTCAGACCGGTGGAAGTTGAAGATCTGACCAAGCATAAAATGGATTCGGAGTTCTTCGAAATTCCTGCTAAGACGGCTGAAATTATAAACAAAGCCATGCAGGAAAAGCATAACATTTTTGTTGTTGGAACGAGCACCTGCCGTGCGCTTGAAACAAGCACAACTGCTGAGGGTTTCGTTAAGGCAAATCGCGGTTGGACTGATAAATTTATTTATCCGCCTTATGACTTTAAAATTACTCAGAAGCTAATAACAAACTTCCACGTTCCCGAATCTACTTTGCTGATGCTGGTTTGTGCTTTTGCAGGAACCGATTTGGTTATGAAAGCTTACAAAAAGGCACTGAAGGAAAAATATCGTTTTCTTAGTTACGGCGATGCGATGTTAATCTTATAATTAGGAGAATAGTTTCTATTCGATTAAAAGAATATTTATTGTGTGTAAATACTACGATGCATGAATGCATGGTTGCATGCAGTCATGCAATGCATGCAGCCGCGCTGAATTTTTTAACTGGTATGAAATTTTTTTTGGTTCCTGTAAAAATAATTAAGAAAGATTTCGCATGGTGAAAGTTTACGCTGTAATTCCCGCAGGGGGAAAAGGAAAAAGAGGAGGTACTGAAACTCCCAAACAGTACATCCGC
>JACAFA010000205.1 GCA_013388525.1 Ignavibacteriaceae bacterium
GTTGATAACTCATCCGTGCCATCATTATCAACATCTCCAAGATCAGGACCATACCTATATCCGGATCGTGCTAATGTAAAATTTCCGGTTCCATCATTTATATACACTGTTCCATTTTGTTGAGCAGTTGCAAAATCCGGATAGCCATCGTTGTTTACATCTCCAAAAACAAAATCCATTGAAGAATTTCCGCCTGTAAATCCGAATGATTGTGTCCAGGTTTCATTACGATTATTCAAATAGATGTGAACACCGGCGCAGCAGCCAAATGAGTTCGCACCGATATCCAGATCTCCGTCGCAATCAACATCGGCAAAGTCAGTGCAGAACATTCCCCAATCTTCTCCGTTTGTTGCTAGTCCGTTATCCCAAGGAGTCCATTGATTTCCAAAGCCATTTCCAAGTGCGACTTCCAATATCTGGTCTCCAAGATCTTCACCCGAATAGTTATGATGAATTCCATAACCTACATCAAGCTTTCCATCGTTGTTAACATCACCAATAGCAACACCTCCGTAGCCAAAATTTCCAATCTGAATAACAGCCCAGTTGGCTCCGGTTCCATTTCCTCTCCAGACCATCACTCCATGCTCACCAGTGTTGATATAAGGCGAACCGTGATCACCAACAGAAATTATATCCAAATTTCCATCTCCATCAATATCAGCAAGCTCGAGTTCAGTACGTCCACCTTCAAGAAACGGATTATTTAAACCACCTGATGATTCGACATAAGCAGGAATATATTGAGGGTATATCGTATAAAAGCTGATTAGACTTAAAAGTAATATTTTTTTCATTAGTGTTCTTTACTTTAAATAAACCATTTTCTTTGTTGATGCAAAACTGCCAGCGGTTAATTGATAAAAGTAGATCCCAGATACCAGATCCCTGATACCGGATACCGGTTTAAACTCAACTTCATATTCTCCTGCTGGTTTTTCTTCGTTAACCAAATTTGCAACCTCATTGCCAAGAACATCAAAAACTTTTAACGAAACAAATTGCCTACTGTTTATTGCATACTGAATTTTTGTAGTGGGATTGAATGGATTTGGATAATTTTGCTCTAATTGGAATGAATAAACCTTCTCATTTTCATTCTCAGTTCCGACAGTATTTCCATTTTTGAATTTCACATCCATACTATCAATATCATAATTACCCGCTTCATCATAAACTTCAACAATAATTCTATAATCACCGTCAAAATAATTTGCCGTATTAAAGGCCAGAGCTTTTTCCGAAAGTTCAACCAGAGAATCACCATTGCTGTTAGTCAGGTTATGATAAAAATTTCTGTTTGTATCCATCCAGCTTGAAGGAAGCAGTGTATTATCCCTCTGATAAATAACGCCGGCATACGGTTGATAATTACTTCCATCATAAAAAGGATATTTATGATTTAGAATATGCCCAAGTGTTCTGGGTATTATTATTTCACCGTTGGAAAGTCTTTTAATCGCGTAATACGTTGTGTAAGCAGGCTGCTGCCATTCGGAAGCACCAACATAATCAACCACTTTTACAATAATGTCTACTTCACCAAAAAGACTATCCGGCTGCAAATAAGTAGCAGTTTGATTTTTTGCGAATGCAAACTTTGACCATGTAAATACTGGTTTAATGTCTGGCGGTGTTACATCCGGATATGGAGTAAGAACTAATGAGGGATTGAAATTAATTCCCCACTCGCCATCGTTATAATTCCAGACCAAACCAGAATCACTTATGTTTACAAAATGGATGTGTCCCCAATTACCGCTCCAAAAAATTATGTCTCCAAGGTAATCGTGTATCTGAACAGTATCACCAACAGCAAACTGAATTGTATTTTGAATGAGATGAGCTGACAGCCAACCATCAGATCGTCCGGCAACCTGAGTATCACTGATTGCTGTTCGCCAATACGAAGCACCTCCAATTGTCAGAACTAATTTAACGAATCCATCAATAACTGAATAAGTCGGTTCACCAATTGGAGTGATCAGATCCAATCCTTGATGAAGATATGATGAAAAAGGATCTCCGCCCATATGCTGTTCGTAATGATTCCAGACAGTCCGCATACTATCGAACGGGAAAAATGGCCACGGAATTGGATCGTAGCTTGATTGAGATTTTCTTTCAAGATTTAACTTTTTAAATTTCTGAAGCTGTCTGCTCTCGCCCGATTTTTCGTCCAGTTGATTTCCATTAGTACTATAAATTCGTAAAAGCCCTTTTGATTCCTCTTTATTTTTTTTATGAATTCCTGCTACAATTTTATTGTCTACAATTTTCAAATCGCGGAAAGAAAGATCCCCGCCAATCTTATCTTCAAAAAGTAAATTGCCGTTACTGAATGAGTATACTTTGAGTTGAAACTTATCGATAACTCCAACCAGATTATTTTCTTCTGAGACTAATACTTTGCGAGGCAGATCAATCCCGGTTTGAATTGTTCTGATAAGTGATGAGTTTTTGTAAAGAAGAATTTTTCCTTGCTGTGCGACTGCAACAAATTCATTTTGATCATCAATTGCAAATTGAAAACCTTTTTCAATTAAATAACTATTCCCAGAGTTGAGTGATATGATAGAAATACCTTCCGATGACAAAACACCAACCGTTTCACCCGAAGAAGAAACTACAAACTGGTCTGCTCCTTCAAATTCTTTGCTAAAAGGAAAATTACCTTCTTTTGAGTAGAAGTGAATTTTTAATTTTTCTTTAAAATGTTCCGAATGGTCAAAGAAAATCAGCCTTCCCGAATTTGTTATTTCAACATCGCTGCCGGGAATTTTAGTCAATGTTAAAATCAGGATGTTGTTCTCATATAATTTTAGATTACCCAGTTCACGCATTTCATCCGTTGCAGCCAAAACTTCATAAGTGCACCAGTACTTTCCATTCTCAGATGAAACCATTGCGGAAGGATTAACATCGGAGTTAATTATAGTTCCGTTTATACTTGTTGTTAAATTTTCAATTGAACTCTGTGCGAAAAGAATCCCATTGATTAAAAGTACTGTGAGCAAAATATTAAGATTGAAAAATCGCATATTATTTTTCCTTTATTTGAGGAGAATCATTTTTTTAGTTTCTACAAAACTACCAGCTTTTAGCTGATAAAAATAAATACCTGAAGCTGGATGGTGTTGGATGGATGAGGTGTGAAATTCTACTTCATATTCTCCTGCTGGTTTTTCTTCGTTAACCAGAGTTGCTATTTCATTTCCGAGAATATCATAGACCTTCAACGTCACAAATTGTAGAGACGAGGCATGCCTCGTCTCTACGACTGGAATGGTATATTTTATTTTCGTCGAAGGATTAAATGGATTAGGATAGTTCTGTTCAAGATTAAAAGTTGTTGCAACTGGATCTACTTTATCTTCAACACCAACCTTTGTTGTATCGCCGTAAACAGTTCCGTTAATTACACAGCCTTTTAATTCCTTTGA
>JACAFA010000220.1 GCA_013388525.1 Ignavibacteriaceae bacterium
ATTTGACGGAAAAATTTTTAGCATAGGAGGCTTTAATAACGGTACTCAAACACCAACAGATGAGATGTATGAGTTTAACTTAAAGAATTTTAGCTGGTCTTCCGGCGCAGTCTTCCCTAAAAAAATATTTTACAATCGTCTTGGTGTTCATGACTGGAACACTCTTTATTCCGCTGGCGGTTCCGATGAGACGAACACATTACTAAATAACGTTTATTTTCTTGAGAAGGGATCCAATACCTGGCAGGAAGCCACACCATTACCCGGAGATGGAAGAGCAGATGGTAGTTTTGCAATTCTAAATAAGCGTGCCGTGTACATTGGCGGATTTACAAACAGCTTTGATTTTCCTGTTCAAGTTGATAGTGTATTTGTTGGAGTAATTGATCCGACCAACCCAGCCAACATAACCTGGGAAACGAGATCTAATTTTCCAGGCGGACCTCGTGCAAGGTTACGGGCTTTTCAATGGGGGCAAAATACACTTATGGTAGTTGGTGGTGCCACCGGACAGGATTTTAGCGTCTTGTTTAATGATGTCTGGTTGTATAATGTTCTGGAAGATCAGTGGACTCAACTCGGTAATTTCCCGCTAAATATTTGCGCCTATTACGGTGGAACCGAAAGATTAACAGATAATATCTGGTCTGCAGTAATTACGGGAGGAGTAAAAACCGGTCCACTCATTTCAGATTTAACATATGCTATGTATGATACTCTTGCAACAGTTACTTCTGTTGAAACTATAGATAACTCAGTGCCTGAAAATTTTATTCTTTCACAAAACTATCCCAATCCATTTAATCCCAGCACAACAATAGAATTTGCCATTCCTGAGCAATCTTTTGTAAGGCTGGAAGTATTTAATACACTGGGTGAAAAGACAGCAACACTTGTATCGGAGGAATTAAATACTGGTAGTTACAAGTATGATTGGGAGGCGGCAAATCTGCCAAGTGGAGTTTACTTATACAGGTTGCAGACTGCTGCATTTTCAACAAGTAAAAAGATGATTCTATTACGATAAAAATAGTGCGTCAATTTTCTTAAGGGAATAAAAATGAAAATTAACATTGCTTTAATTGTTTTCCTTTTTTCAGGTATCCTTGTTGCACAACAGCCCAATTTAGTTTGGACGGCGGTTTTTGACGGCCCTA
This sequence comes from Ignavibacteriaceae bacterium, assembly GCA_013388525.1. Next base: position 1,158 of record JACAFA010000220.1, read on the forward strand.
TGTCGGGAAACGGGGTTGATTTTTTTCAGGATATGGTTGTTGACAACGATGGTAATTCTTATCTGATATGCGGAACAAAAGGACCTGCAAGTGTATATGATTTTAATATAACGACAGTCAAAATAAACCCTGATGGTGTTGTTCAGTGGTCTAATACTTATGACGGCGGGGGAACAAATTCAGGGGATTATCCAAGAGATATTCTTTTCGATCAAAACGGTTTTATTATTTCAATTGGTAAACTAAGAGATAATGGGATAATTGTCATTAAGTATAATCTCGATGGACAGGTACAATGGACTTACATTTCTCCCAGCACAGATGATCAGGCATACTCTGCAACAGTTGATAATGCAGGGAACATTTATATCGCAGGTATCAGCCGGCCTCTGCAAAATCAGTCACATCATGATGCTATGATTATTAAACTTAATAGCGATGGCAGCCAGGAATTCAGAAATTTTTATCGTTTTTATTTCAGCCCGGGCAATACTTACCGATCATATATAACTCAACTCATTTGGGATAATTTTAACGATCTTATTGCTGTTGGGACTTTTGCCAGATCTGGCGGAAATCATTTCAGTAATTTTGTTGCGAAGTATAATTCTTCCGGATCCGAAATCTGGCGTACTTTGCTTGCTAACGATTCACTTTATTCACAGGCATCTTATTTAAATGCAAGCGTTTGTGTTGATGAGAATAACAATATCTATGCGGCCGGGTGTGGTGTGCACGGAGCTTATATAGACTATAGTAATTATTCTGTCTCGCAGATTAACAATTCAACAGGGCAAGTAAGCTGGTTTAATAAATTATATGCGGGCAATAATGGAAGCAACTATGTAAAATCTATTCTGGTTGATAAAAACGGGTTGGTATACTTATCAGGAATTTCTCGTCTAATCGGACAAAATTGGGGTCAGGTTATTATCCAGTTCAACTCAACAACAGGAGATACAATAAAGTCAAAATTTATATCAAACATTGGTTATGTCGCACTTAACCAAACACCGAATAGCTATTATACTTATAATGACATGATAATTGATAACCAGAATAATATTTATTTCGCTTCCCCATTTTTTGAGTTGCAAAGACAGCTAAGAAAATTCAATCAAAACCTCGATACACTTTTTACCATGGAAATCCCCGGTGCTTTTTTAGGAACCAATGCTAATTTTATCTGGATAGATCGTCATCAGACAACAATATTAAAAAATGAAGATGGCATAATTAATTTTGGGGCGAGCGGGATTAGCGCAGCACCAGCTGGAGATACTCTCGATTGTTTGGCTGCTAAATTAACTGAAAATACAAGTTCGGTTGTAAACACTTCATCAGAAAACATAATGAATTACAATTTGGAACAAAATTATCCAAATCCATTTAACCCAAGCACAACTATTCAGTTTTCAATTCCTGAACAATCATTTATAAAGCTTGAAGTATTCAATGCACTTGGTGAAAAGGTTTCAACACTTGTTTCAGAAAACTTGAACGCTGGCATTTACAAGTATGATTGGGATGCAGTAAATCTGCCAAGCGGAGTTTACTTATACAGGTTGCAAACAGCCGCTTTTTCAACAAGTAAAAAAATGATCCTCCTGCGCTAGGGTGACAGAGGATAAATATTAATAAAATAAAGGAATCAAAATGTTTAAATATTTTTTCTTTCTAGTGATTGGATTATTTACCGCCCAAGCATTTTCACAAGGGTGGGTACAAACGTCAGCTACTCCGGTTGGTGGAGGAGTTACAGATTTGTTAGTTCGTAACAATGGAGATGTTCTCGCTACAGTTGGATCATTTAACTGGCCTTCTGTTGCGGGCGGTGTTAGAAAATCGACTGATGGTGGACAAACGTGGCAGAATGTTGCAAGCGCATTTAATGGGCGAACAATCGAAGAAGCTTTTGATGGGAACCTTTACGCAAGTATCTGGTTCTACCCGCAGAATGAAGGTCTGTATCGCTCAACCGATGGAGGTGGAAGCTGGGGGAGTCCAATTTACTCAGTTCCGTCGGGCAACAATATTTTTTCAATAGCAGCGAAATCAGGCGCACCCAATTATTTATTATTTGTCGGAACGCGAAATGGAGTAATGCGATCAACTGATTCGGGCGCCTCGTTTCAAAGTGCGAACAATGGAATACCTGCAAATTCGTGGGTAAGAGATTTGGAGATAGACTCGTCCGGAGTAATTGCTGCTGCAACAACAAACGGATTATTTACTTCAACAAACAACGGGGATTTATGGGAACAAGCAACCGGAATTCCGGCATCAGATACAACAGTAACTTTATTGTTTGATTATCCGATTTCAGTGGAAGACGGTGGGAATACAAGACTATATACTGGTAGTGAGAACGGTTATATATACCAATCTTTTGCAGACAGTAAATATTTGCTCTGTACTTTATTGGCAATTTTCGGAGATGGAGAAGTTGCATCAATATTTGGTGCGTATCTGCTGATAGAAAGTAAAAAGCTTAATGCTGTTGCTGTTTATCCTGCAGGAGGCGATGTTGGAGGTGTTTATGTTACCAACGATACAAGGGCGGGATTCGTCAAAGAAAACAATGGACTGCCATCGAATCCGAAAGTTTCCGCCTTATCAGGTAGAGTTGTTCAAACACGTGTTAGTGAAGAAGTTGAAATGTATGCCGGGCTTTATGAAAATACCAGCACAGGAGCCAAAGTTTATAAACGAAATTTTGTTGTTGGTGTAGAAAGCATAACATCAGAAATTCCAAATGACTATCAACTTGAACAAAACTATCCCAACCCATTTAACCCAAGCACAACAATTCAGTTTTCAATCCCGGAACAATCTTTCATAACACTTGAAATTTTCAATGCACTTGGAGAGAAAGTATCCTCGCTTGTTTCTGAAGAATTGAATGCCGGAACCTACAAGTATGAATGGAAAGCGGGCAATCTGTCAAGCGGTGTTTACTATTATAAATTAATTGCGAATGATTTCTCGCAGACCAAAAAACTTATTTTACTTAGGTAAATATTTTTAGGAGGCTTAATCCCCGTGTTCTGCAATAGTGGATGCGGGGATTTTTTATTTTAAAAGAATCATCTTTTTTGTTTGGATTAGTTCTTGTCCCGAATTTATTTCGGGACCTGTTACTCTAAGCTGATAAAAGTAAACTCCAGAACTCAGATTCCGGACGAGCCGGAATGACGATTCGGAAGAAGTGTTGAATTCAACTTCATATTCACCGGCAGGAAGTTCTTCGTTAACCAGAGTTGCAATTTCATTCCCCAGAACATCATAAACATTAAGACATACATTGCCGCCTACTGGTAACTGATAACTGATCACGGTACTCGGATTAAACGGGTTCGGGTAATTTTGATATAAAATAAATTCTGCAGGTTGAGAAATATCTTCTTTAACTCCAACGAGGGTTGGATCAAGTTTTAAAATCACCCCATTCTCTCCAACTGCATATCCGGTTCTCGAATCAGTAAACTGAAGATTATAAATAACGCAACTGTCAGGCGTTTCAAATTCTTCCCACGTTTGTCCTCTGTTGGTAGTAAGTAAAAATTTATATCCCGAAGCTGACCAGCCTTCATTATAAGTTCTGAAATCGATTCTGAATGATAAACCAAAAAATGGAAGGTCCTGATAAACCCAGCTTATTCCGGCGTTGGTTGTTCTTAAATCAGCAATAGGAAACAAACCTTCGGGATCACCGGAAAGAGTAATTGCATTTAATGAGTCTAAAATGAAAAGATCAAATATTTCATCTGCGCTGATACCCTGTGCACTCCAATTTAAACCGGAGTTTGTAGTACGCCAAACAACACCGGCAACATCAATCCTCCCGCCGCAGGCATATCCGAATTGGTGATTTAAAAAATTAAATTTATAAACCGGAAAACCTGAAACCATATTTGAATCGATATCAGTTTTCATCCAGCTATTTCCGCCATCGGAAGTTCGCGCAATATACGAACCACCGGCAAATCCATTCAGTGAATCAAAAAAGAAAACAGTTCTGATCAACGCAGAAGTATCGGGAAAGTTTTGTGATGTCCACTCCTCGCCGCCGTTTGTAGTTTTTAAGATTACTGAGTTGAAAGGGAAAACATCTTTAATAGTTAAAGCCCAACCGGTATTTTTATCAGCAAAAAAGATATCAAGTATAAAAGTCTGAACTGTGCTGTTCTGAACTTCCCAGTTCTTACCTCCATCTGTTGTTCTGATAATCGTTCCGCTATCACCTGCAGCCCAGCCCGTGAGACTATCAACAAAACATAAATATCTTAATGTAACATTAACCGGTGATTGAAGTTTATACCAGGGCTGTGTTTGTGCTGATGTTAAATAAAAATAATTCATCAGAACAAAAAGGAACAATACGCTGTAAATTATTTTAATCATTATTTAAAAAAGTATGAGCTTTTAATTTCTAATGTAAAACTTAGTCAGAATATCTGAAAGAAGATATGTTCTTTTATTTACTTCTTTGTTCTGAAAAAGATAACAACATGGATAAGTTTTGGAATATTGAATGAAAAAGTTCCTGTTGCAAATGAATAATATTTTATGAATTTTCACCACATTAAATTTTATCACTCAAAATGTTTCAGGAGCCCCTATGAAAAAATTATTTCTCGTATTTCCTTTATTAATTCTTGCTGCCGGATTTTACACCGGACAAATTATTGATGACCGTGTAAAAACTCTGCTTCAAACAATGAAGCTTTCAGAAGATAATGCAAAGAATGCAATCTTCTCTGATATATCATCAAAGTCATTTTATGTGCCGGGCATTAAAGAATTGAAAAGCGTTGCGCTAAATGAACGGGCAGCTCAGGTTGAAATTTTAGGAAAATATGTGAAGGACTTTACCGCTTCGGAAGATTTTAAGAAACGATACAATGAATATCGTGATTCGAGAAAACCTTCACCACCCGAGAAGCCAAAAACCTCAGCAGAATTGAAAAACGAATACAAAACAGATCTTCAGAAAAGTATAACAGAAATGAAAACAAATAAATCATCTGCACCGGCAGATCAGCAGGCAATGTTCGACGAGACAATAAAAATGCTTGAAGACCAATTAAAAGAAATTGATAACCCCGATAACCCGATGTTCAGTCCTCAAATGGATGAGTATTCAAAAATGGCTTATGATCAGCAGATGGAACAGCACAAAAATGATCTCGCAGAGTGGGAAGCTAAATATCCGGTAAACAACCCAAAACCGTTAATTAAAATATGGCTTGAATCATTCCTTGAGCAAACAAAGGATATAGATTTTGGGGCACAGACTGCCATTGATAAGAACAGGACATTGTTTGTTAAGCAGGAATATGAGAGAAAGAATAATTTATGGAAATTATGTTACAGGGCAGGTAAAGAAACAACAGAAGCCGGTAGAAAATTTGCGCAAACCTGGCTGGGTGAATTAAAATAGGAGCTTTAAGAAAATCTGAAAAGCAGAGCCGCTGCAAATCCGGCAGCAGCTTTATAGTGTTACTAAAATCTATCGTATAAAATCGTTAAGATCAAGTTTATCAGATACAGAAAGCGAGCCATCTTCTGATTTTAGTGTGAACGCAATATTATCCGTTTTTTCCTTTAGATATTTTTTCATTTTACGGAACATACTGCCCGGAAAAATCTTATAAGTAGCGAACAATGCTGTCTTTATTCCGTTAAGCGTTGGGA
>JACAFA010000248.1 GCA_013388525.1 Ignavibacteriaceae bacterium
GGCGTGAGTGGGCGAAGATTGAAATATTAAGAGGTGAAAGCGATTATCAATATCCTGAAGTGCAGGATTATTATGCCGGAATTATAACCTCGCTTTCAAAGCAGGAATGGCCGAATCTTTCTTCTTACAACGATCCGGAAATTGTCTGGCGATTAAACAAACCATACCACGCAGGATTTGTTATTCGCTCCAAACATTACAAGGTTGTTGAGGAGATGCTGGAACAATACACAAAAAGATTTTATAAAGATTTCTTCACAACTGCCCCGATGAAAGATAGACCGAGTGATTAATTAAAAAATCATCATCTGTTGTTTGTAAAATAATTGTAAAACCTCATTTTGCACAAACATCAATCTTTCATTTAAGTAATATCATCATTATTATAGCTTTAGGGTTCAGACGAATTACATTTCTCCTGTCAGCTCCCGAAATTCAGTTGTTTTAAAGAATGAAAGATTAATAAAGATGAATTTGAAATTAAAAAATAATGCTGATGTTAAGAGTATTATTTACATAGTAATCACCACAGCTCTGTTTGTTACGCAATGGATTTGGTTTGGTGTTAATCCGTTTATTTACACATGGTTCCTGTTTATGTCCGTTGCGGTGGCAGTAATGACCCATAATCACAATCACCTGCCGATGTGGCGGTCTAAAGTTATGAACGTACTTACCGATTGGTGGCTGACTGTGTTTTACGGCTTCCCGATATTTGCGTGGATACCAACTCACAATAAAAATCATCATCGTTTCAACAATCGTGAAGGTGATGATTCCATTACTTACAGAGTGAGTGAAAAAAATAATTTTCTGACACTCGTTTCATATCCGACCATAAGCGGATATTACCAGCAAAAGGCTATTGCCAATTATCTGAAAGACATGAAAGCAAACAACAAAGAAAAATTCTGGATAAGTATTTCGCAATACTTTGTGCTTGTTTTATGGATAGCCGCATCTTTAATAATCGATTGGGAGAAAGCATTACTATTTGTAATCATACCACAGCAGGTATCTCTGTTCAGCGTTTTAATATTCAATTATGTCCAGCACGTTCATGCTAATGAAGAATCGGAGTGGAATCATTCAAGAAACTTTACAGGGTTTTTGAACTTTTTGCTTTTTAACAATGGCTATCATACTATTCACCATCATAAAGCGGGGCTTCACTGGAGTATAGTTCCGGATGCTCATAAGGAAATTGAAAAAAACATAGACCCAATTCTTCTTGAAAGAAGTTTCTGGTGGTACATATTCAGGAGTTATTTTCTTTCTATCTTTATTCCAAAATTCAGAACAAACTCAATGCGTTTGGAAAGAAAAAGAACAGAAGAGATTATGCACAATGATGAAATCATCATTGAAAAAAAAGGACTTGCCTCTCCGATATCTTGATTACTCAAAGCGTTTTTGCGCAACACTTGTATTAGAGGAGATTTTTGTTGATTAATTTATTTCAACAGGATCATTTTTTTTGTTTGTATTAAAGAACCAGCTCGCAATTGATAAAAATAGATTCCGCTTGGTAACACCCTTATTCCGGACGAGCCGGAATAACTATCGAAGGTCACTTCAAATTCTCCGGCAGGCTTTTCCTCGTTAACTAGTGTTGCGATTTCATTTCCAAGGATATCATAAACCTTCAAAGTCACAAATTCGAAATCCGAAATTCGAAATCGAATATTAGTTGTTGGATTAAACGGGTTGGGGTAATTTTGGTATAACTGAAAATCATCTGTAATTTTTGGTTGATCATCAACGGAAACCACAATAGGATAAAGCAATGCAGTTTTATTTTTTCCTGCTGTTAATATGGTTCCCCATTCGACTCCTCCTCCGGCAATATGAACAGCCATCAAATCATTTGTTATAAGTTGAACAGTATCCATTGTCCAGGTTCACCAGCGTTAGTTGTTTCTAAAATCAATCCACATATCTCCAAAAGTAAAACCCCAGTTGTAAATTAATTGGATGTCATTCAAATTTCTTTTAAGAATATCCGGGTTTGGTTTTTGAGTCCAGGTATTTCCGCCATCTGTTGTTTTGGCGATGTACCCGGAGTCACCGACTATCAAACCGTAGAATTCATTCCAGAAGTAGATTGAATTTAGTTTAACATTTGAATTATATTGTTTAGTAAATGTAATACCATCATAAAGATAAACTGAGGAATCGCCAACGAGCCAGACTTTCTCATCAATATAGGGTGAACTTATTTTAACAAAATTTGTTGAGTAACCGCTTTGTATCACCACGAGGGTTGTATCATCTATTAATCCTATTGTTCCACCATCGCCACAAAGATATCCTTTTGGATTATAAAAATCGTATCCGAAATCGATATCATTGATCTGTTCTCCAAGCGTACCGATATATTCCCAGCTTTCACCCGCATTCATTGTTTTATAAATGTTACTATCAACCCCGCACATATAACCCAGATCGTAGAAATAAATATAAAAAGCATTTATAGGTGATGGAGTTTGAAATGTTTCCCAGATTCCTGTGCTGAATTCGCTTCTTTAAATTTCAGATTTTGTTGATGATGAAATAAATCCCACCCATCTATTTGGCACAAAAACATCAGACAAGATGTTTGTACTGTCACCAGGAATTTGGTTACTTATATTTTCCCAGGGAGAAAATTGAGGGTAAAGATTATTGTTTAAACTAATTAGCAGAAGTGCAAAAATTATGAAATGATATTTTCTCATTTTTAACATTGCCTTTTTGTTTTACTAGTTTAAACCTAACAAAACGCGATAAATTAAATCAACACCCCTTTCTAAATGTACCATTGCTTACCGCATACTGCCTACTGAATAATGTCAAACCCTCTTTTTAGACCTTTAAAAAAAGCATAACCGACTGCTTCTTTGTACTCTGAGTTTGTAATTGATCGGTCCAGTTCTGGATATTTATAAGCATGATACGTTGGGCGGTACTGATCCATTATGTTGAGATAAGTATCAGTTGAGATTTCTTCAGCAATAAAGTCAATCACTGCTTTTGAGCCGGCGATGTTATTTGGAAGAACGAGATGACGAACAAGTAATCCTCTTTGTGCAATTCCTCTTTTACTGATTTTAAGATCGCCGACCTGTCTGTGCATTTCTTTCACAGAAAGCTTAGCTGTTTCCCAATAATTCTGTACGCCAGAGTACTTCAATGCATTCTTATCAATCGAGTATTTTATGTCAGGCATATAAATATCAACAATTCCATCAAGAAGCTTTAGTGTTTCAACGGATTCGTATCCGCCGCAGTTGTAAACAATCGGAAGTTCTAATCCTTTTTCGATGGCAAGAATGAGTGCATCAACTATCTGCGGAGTGAAGTGAGTTGGAGTTACAAGATTAATATTATGACATCCTCTCTGCTGAAGCTGAAGCATTGCAC
>JACAFA010000200.1 GCA_013388525.1 Ignavibacteriaceae bacterium
CTCTTGAAGAAGAATACGGTGGTTTAATTATCGGAACTATCAGAAGCATACGTAAACGAAAAAAGAGTAAAGAAGTTTCAAAGCAAAGTGCGAAGATGTTTTCATTTAAAGATGGAATGAAAGTTCTGCCGGAAGCAATAGCAGAAAAACTTGGTAATCGTGTCAGCACCGGAGTTGATGTAATTTCCGTTCGAAAAACTTCCGAGGGAAACTATGGAGTAACATTCAGAGATGGTACTCAAACTCTAACTTTGCTCGCAGATATTGTGCTCTCAACAGTTCCTGCTTACAAGGCTGCAGAACTATTCGGACATTTTGATGAAGAGCTTATCAAACACTTAAATGAAATTTATTATCCGCCTGTTTTAGTTCTGTATCTTGTTTATAATCGTAAAGATGTTGGTCAACCTCTTGATGGATTCGGATTTCTAATTCCGGAGAAGGAGGAAAAATCTTTTCTTGGTGCTATTTGGAGTTCGGTTATTTTTCCTAATCGCACTGATGATACTAAAGCAGCATTTACTTTATTCATTGGCGGCTCGCGTGATGCGGGTTTTATTGATGATGTTGAACAGATGGTTATTGATCGTGCACGAAGAGAATTTGAATTAATAATGAAAATAAGCGCCGAGCCAGTTTTAATCTCTAAAAGGTTGTGGCCGAAAGCCATTCCACAATATAATATCGGTTATGTTGAGCACGAAAACTTCTTCGATCATTTTGAAAAAGATAACAAAGGAATAATTCTCGGTGGAAACTATCGGGGCGGAATTTCCGTGGGAGATTGTATAAAAAACTCTGAACTGGTTGCTCAAAGAATTAAAAATTTAACTTAGCGACTTCGCATCTCTGCCTAACGGTAGGCGGGTTTGCGTGAAAGTTTGTCACGCCAGGTCGCAAAGACACAAAGAAAGGGAAAAAAATGACAAATAAGAACTTCACATTCAAACGCTTCAGACGATTACGCTACAATCCTATCGTGCGCGATATGGTCAGAGAAACCGTTCTTACAAAGAACGATTTAATTTACCCATTGTTTGTCGTGCCCGGAACGAATGTGAAAAATCCTGTAAAATCAATGCCGGGTGTTTTTCAGCTTTCTGTTGAGAATCTTGTTAAGGAATGTAAAGAAGTTCGTGATCTTGGAATTCCTGCAGTTATTTTATTTGGTATTCCCGAACACAAAGATGAACAAGGAAGCGATGCTTACAATCCAAAAGGAATAATCCAGCAGGCAATCAAAGCAATTAAAAAAGAAATTAATGATTTGCTGATCATAACAGATATTTGTCTGTGCGAATACACTTCACACGGTCATTGCGGAATCTTAGCAGGCGAGGATATTTTGAACGATGAAACAATCGCAGTGCTCGCAAAAGAAGCTGTCTCACACGTGGAAGCCGGTGCAGATATGGTAGCTCCTTCCGATATGATGGATGGAAGAGTTCTTGCAATCCGTAAAGCACTTGACTACAAAGGTTATGAAAAAATTCCGATAATGAGTTATGCTGCGAAATATTCTTCAGGATATTACGGACCATTCAGAGATGCAGCGGAATCAACTCCTGCTTTTGGTGACAGACGATCACATCAGATGGATATTAGAAATATCAACGAAGCACTTCGCGAAGTTGAAGCAGATATTGAAGAGGGTGCAGACATTGTGATGGTTAAACCAGCCGGTCCTTATCTTGATGTAATTAGAAAAGTAAAAGAGAAATTTGGGATGCCGACAGCAGCTTACCAGGTAAGCGGAGAATTTTCAATGATAAAAGCTGCCGGTCAAAACGGCTGGATTGATGAAGAAAGGGTTATGATAGAATCATTGACTGCAATTAAGCGTGCCGGAGCTGATATGATTTTAACTTATTTTGCTAAAGACGTTGCTAAGTGGATAGATAAAACTCGTAAATAAATTTAACCGTCATTGCGAGGAGTGAAGCGACGAAGCAATCCTAAAACTTAATAATGAGATTGCTTCTCCCGGCTGAGGTCGGGATCGCAATTACAACCTAGGAAAAGGAAGAATAATGAAATACCGCAAACTCGGAAAATCGAACATCGAAGTTTCAGAAATCAGTCTTGGCTGTTGGACAATGGGCGGACTCAATTGGGTAAACGGAGATCCAAACGGCTGGGCAAATGTTGATGAAAAAGAAGTCGCAGAAGCAATCAACTACGCAATTGATCAAGGTGTAAATCACTTTGATAATGCAGATGTTTACGGCAACGGAAAAGCAGAAAGAATGCTCGCTAGAATTCTTGGAAACAGAACAAACAACTTTATCATCGCAACAAAAATCGGCTGGTTCCCGGGAACGGCAGCAAACGCTTATGAACCAGCGCACATTCGTCATCAGTGTGAACAATCATTAATAAATCTTAAAAGAGATTACATAGATCTATATTATTTTCATCATGGTTGGTTTGGTGACAGAGATGAATATCTTGATGATGCAGTTGAAGTGATGTACAGATTAAAAGAAGAAGGCAAGATAAGACTGATTGGACAATCTGCTTATTCTCACAAAGATTTTGTAAAACTTATACCGAAAGTAAAACCTGATGTTCTGCAAAGTTTTGCAAATCCTGTTGAAAGAGATTTCATCGATGATGGAAATCCTACGAGAAAGCTGATGGAAGAAAACCATATCTCTTTTGTTGCATTCAGACCTTTGTACGAAGGGCTTCTTCTCGACAAATACAAAAAAGAAAATCCTCCTCAGTTTGAAAATGGCGATCACAGAAAAGGACTACCCAGATTTTCTTATGAAAGTCTTGCCAGGCTTGAAGTTCAACTAAACAAAATAAATGAGCGATTTGGTTCATCAACCGAAGATCTTGCAAGAGTTGCTTTGCAGTATTTGCTTCATTACAAATTTGTGGGCGCAGTTATTCCTGGTTTCAGAAATCTCCAACAAGTTAAGGTAAATTTATCCGCAACGGATAAACCTCTAACTGATGAGGAGTTTGAATTTGTTAGGAGTGTGTTCACCGATTAAAAATATCTTGTTCGCCTGCTTTGAATAAAAAGGTTACTATCAGATTTTACGAAGAGCTGAATGATTTTCTCCCTAAAGAAAAAAAGAAGAAGCGATTCTCACATCAGTTTATTGACAGAACCACAGTTAAAGATTTAATTGAATCGCTTGGTGTACCTCATACAGAAGTTGATTTAATCCTGGTAAACGGCAAGTCTGTTAACTTCAAACATTTAATTAATGATGGAGATGATATTTCCGTTTATCCCGTTTTTGAATCATTTGATATCACGGAAGTACAACATCTAAGACCAAAACCACTTCGTAAACCAAAGTTTGTTGCAGATGTTCACCTCGGAAGATTAACAAAATATTTGAGAATGATGGGATTTGATGTATTATATAAAAATAATTTTGATGATGATGAGATTGTTCAACTATCATTAAAAGAAAAAAGAGCAATCCTGACCAAAGACAGAGGGGTATTGAAAAGAAACGAAGTAACTCACGGTTACTTTGTCCGAAGCACAAAAGTAGAAGAACAGGTAAAAGAAGTTTTAAACCGATTCGATCTTAAAAATGAAATAAAAGAATTCTCACGATGCATCGAATGTAATGAACTATTAATGCCGATTAAAAAGGAATTGATAGTTAACCAGCTTCCTCAAAAAGTTGCCCAATCGCAAAATGAATTCTACCAATGTCCTTCCTGTAACAAGAATTTCTGGAAAGGAACGCATTACAGAAGGATGCTTTCGTTTATTAAGCAACAGAGTATATAGTTATAAGGAATATTGGTATAATTTTCAGAAACCACTGCTTTCTTATAATTTCAACTTAATCAACCAATAACCAATGTGAATGTGCAGTTGCTATTTTTTTAATAGCAGTATACCAAAAACCAGTTGACTAAAACTAAAGACTAAAGAACTAAAACTATTAACTAACTTTTCCTGCTCGTTTATACCCCATAATATATACCTTTATACCCGAGTACTTACATACAATTAACTTATTTTTGTTTTAATAAAATATTTTTCAGAAAGTTAAAATGTGGATTTTCATTCGCCTGTTAATAGGCATA
>JACAFA010000091.1 GCA_013388525.1 Ignavibacteriaceae bacterium
GATTGATCTCCCATTACAACAGGAACAATCTTAAAATCCTGAAGTACCGATTGCAGAAACGGGAGCTGAACCTCAAGAGCATGCTCTCTCCTGTGTCCTTCATATCCTGTGAAGATAACACCATCATCAGTTAATAATTTTTCACGGAACTCTTTATCAACTTTTAGAATTCCGAGAGGAGTTTCATATGCATCGCCTTCAAAAACACTTATTCCCGGAAAATATTCTGAATGACTTGGTGAGATTATAACAACACGTTCGTATTTTTTCCCGACAAGAAGATTGTAAGCGTGTGCTGCTGTTTTACCTGAGTAAACATACCCGGCGTGAGGTGCAACTAAACCAAAGATTTTATTAATTTTTTCTTTGGGTTTGGTAACATCAAGCATCAGGCTGATATCTTTTTTTAGTTTATCAGGATTTGAAGGATAAAAATATCCTGCAACCTGTGCTGGTCTTACATAATTCATATTCAACCTCCTTTTTCTTCTTCTGAAAAAACAAGTGCGGTGAAAACTTTTATGTTCAACATTCTTTCTTTCCAGTAATTTCCATAAAGTCCTGCTTTGTGGCAGAGAGCTGTTAAAAATTGTGCGCGGTTATAATTTTGTTCAGTTGCAACCTGGGGTAAAAGAACTGCTCTGCCGCCTTCTTCCAGCAGAAGTCCGTGTTTGCCGACTTCAATTTCATCATAACTTTTGATTGGTTCAAACTGCGAAAGGACAGATATTTCAATTACAACTTCGTCGAGTTCCTCTCTGCTTAATTCAGGAAATCTCGGATCACCGAAAGCAGAGTGTTTTGCAGCTTCAACAACTGTTTCGAACAACGGCTTTTGTGCAATTATGTAACCGATACAACCTCTTAATTCACCTTCTAACTTAAGGGTAACAAAAGCACCAAGTTCCATCTTTAGTTTTGGATATGCTTTGTAGTCAACCTTTGATACTTCACCTTCGCTGAACTCTTCAAGAATTGATTGGCGTGCTGCTTTTAGTAAAATTTGTTTTTCATCATTTGATAATTCCATTTCTTCACCATCAATAAATAATCTTATATACTTCAAGTCTGGTTTTTCCGAACAGTAAAAACAGCAAATCATTTTTTATAAAGAAACTATCGGTTAAAAACAGATCTGTTTCTTTATTGATTACCTCTTCTAAAATATACTTTCCTGTGGATAAATCAACAGCCTTAAAAAGGTTATTGAAAGAACCTTTAGAATTTACCTCATGAAAACTCGTCATTAATAATTTATTTTTCAATATGTATTCTATTGTACCTGAAATAACGAAATTATTTCTTAATGATTTTATGAACTCAATAGTGTGAATATCAACTGCGGAATCTGCTTCAAACCTTTCAGGGAATAAATATCCCTCATTACTTTCTTCCAGATTGGATTGACTGCGAAGATTATTAATCCTCTGAAAATCCTCCCCAATTTCTTCAATTAACTCACCACTATCAGCATTGATGGAATAAAAATTTCTTCCTTCAAATTTGTCTTTATAAGCATATAATTTATTATCAAACAAAAACAGGAAAATTAATTCCGGATTTTGCCAGAGGAATTCTTTCTTGGTTAAATCGTAGGCAAAGATACCTCTGTGCTTTGGCATATCAGGTTTAGCAAATTTGTGAAAAAAGATAATATCGTTCTGAACTGCTTCAACACCAACCCAGAACTTGTCATCAAGCTGAAAGTTGCTTAATATTTTCTTTCCTGATTCGAGAGAAAGACAATGAAAGTAAACCTGCTTCTCTTCAGACTGGCGCTCTTCAATTATTAGCTTTCCTGTATTGGTGGGAATGATTCTCCATATCTGTCGTTTGTTATCAAAGCGATATTTTTTTTTGAGTTTCATTTTATTTCAAAGGTTCAAACCTTGCTGTAAAGTGCCGAAGCATCGGAGCTTCGAACACAATTTTATATCCTTTTAATTTATTTCTGTTGTTAAATACTTCAAGAATTATTTCGATAAGGTAATCAACATGGCTTTGTGTATAAACTCTTCTCGGAATTGCCAGACGAACAAGTTCCATCATTGCAGGAATAAGTTTTCCATTACTATCATACTTACCAAACATAAC
>JACAFA010000267.1 GCA_013388525.1 Ignavibacteriaceae bacterium
ACCTTCTTTATCATAAATTTACTTCCTTCTTTAAACAGTATAGGGAAAGAAACACTGTTAGATTCCGAAACAAGTCCGGAATTATAGATGACTTTTTCAATCTATGTAAAACCGGTTGTATAAAAATTTGAGAGGAATAAAATTTGTGTGAAAGGAGGATGAACATTAAATTGGCACAAAAAAATTGTAAGGGTGAATTCATTTCTTCTTCCTCCCACACACAGAGAGAGCTAAATATCGTGTCAAGAAAATATTCATCAGGTATCTACCCCGAATTAATTTCACTTGAAACTTACCAAACAAAAATTTTATTGGCAATAACCAAAAAAATAATTTTAGTTGCCAATCACCAACTAAAAAACTTAATTAATTTCAAAAATGTAAATGTGTGGCTATAATAATGCGGCTGGTGTTTATGTTGTGCGAAACAGCTTTACCTCAAAATAAGATTTTATCAGCAGGTAAAATTTATACAAATTGGAAATTCTCACGCGCTTTCTTTTCAACTGCTCAACATCCAACCGCTTAATTTTTTTGCAGAGCATAGGGCAGTAATAAAATATGCCATCCCGACATATCGGGATGGCATATCTATTAAAAGGACACGAATTATTTCAACAAAATTAATTTCTTTGTCGCTGTAAAGTTTCCCGAAGTAAGCGTGTAGAAATAAATTCCGCTTGGTAATTCTGATGCGTTGAAAGTAACAGAATAATTTCCTGCTTCTTTTATTTCGTTTACTAATTCAGCAACTTCTTTTCCAAGTATGTCATATACTTTGAGAGTAACAAATCCATTCTTTGGAATTGAAAAAGAGATAGACGTAGTCGGGTTAAATGGATTAGGATAATTTTGTTGAAGTTTATAATCAGTAATTGAATTTTCTTGTTCGGTTCCAATTTTCCATGCATCGCCATATTGAATACTTTTTATGTCACTATAAATAGAAATTTTATTTTGCGTGTCTTTGAAACGTATTCTATAATAAGCAGTATTATATCCACTTCCGGCATAATTTATCCCGTAATCAATGTACTGTGCTGCTGTTCCAGACAAAGTAGCTATTTGAGTCCAAGATCCATTATTAATCTTTCTGTCGATCAAAACTCCAGGGTTGGCAGATTGCACATCTGTTTCTCCTGCAGCAATCCAGTTTAATTTTGGATGAGAATTGGAACCAGTATTATAAACTGTAATTGTCAGGTCTTGCGGCTTTGATGGTTTGCCCGCTAAAGGATCCATTAAATAAAATCTTGCATTAACAATCGATCCATTTTGGTTGAATACTTCCATGGTGAAACTATTATATGCATTAGACCACGTATGAGTATACGGATTGCTGTATGGAGAAAAAACGTCATTGTAAGTAAGATTAAATGTCCCGATAGCGCCCTCACCCCAATACCAACCTCCACAAGCAGCTTGATTATTTTCATTTATGATTGCGTATGGTATTTCATAACCACCACCGCTTTTTGGCAGTTGATCTCTGATACTGTATCCTGCGCGATTACTCGTAAGTTGCCGAAACGCAGGAACTGCTACACCCCAGCAATTTGAACTGAACGGATTTTCCCAGTTGAACTGACCACTTGATGGTTTTATTCTGTCATTATTCGAACTGCTGTAAGGACCCTGGAAGTGTAAAACAAAAATTCCTTTGTCACTTGAGTTGCGTGTTGCACCATCGTAAATACTGAGCTTCTGATGATTTTCAAAATAGTAATACTCATCAGTAGCACCATTAGATGGATGATATTTGTATGCAGCACCAGTAGATATAAAATCAGTAAATGGTGCATTCAAGATGTCACCAGTAATTGGTGTTGGATTTATCCAAGCCACTCTTTCCCGCTCATAAGTATTAGTACAAACAGCATCGGAGCTATGGAATAACATTCCCCAACCATTATGTTCTCCTCCTGCACCATACGGATGGGGACTACCAAGCAACCAATGACCGTACTCATGTACAGGTGTATGAAAATTATAATCTAAAGATCTCTCGCCCCAATCTTGTGCAGTAAAGCCCGAACCAGAACCGCATCCAAATCCAGTTTTAATAGTTTTCGTTCCACCTTCAACAGTAAAAGGCAAGCCACCACCGCCTAAAGATGCTTCCCCTAACCATGCCGTTGTAAGTACCAAACCTCTCCAAATCATAACAATCATATCAATCACACCATCTGGTTGATTACTATGTGAGTAACTGGAATTACATGTCCAGTTATCATAGTTGGCGAAATTTACCAAAGGGTCAACTGCATTTTGTAAAACATCTTTAGTGGCATTATACCTAAGTGGACTTCCATACTCATTTTTATTTTTAGGAGTTTTCACATACACCACATCACCAATGACGTTATAGACACCCAATGACATCTGTTTAAAATAATTTGTTAGGTTCACAAAATTTGTGGATCCAGTTTGTGTACTAGGATCTATATATTGGGTCATAAATTGCTGGACCTGATCAGTGGCTGGCCAATAGCCATGCGCTGCAACATCATCTTTAAACCTTACAAAAACAACCAAGACTCTAATTGTACCCTATGCGGTGATATGCAATCCACCTCTTTGTGAGAGATCAATTATTTCTTCCTCCTGTGATATACCGCAAGTTGGGATTGTCTCGATTGATTGTGAGAATGAATTTGTTGTAAATAAAAATAATAATAGTATTAGACTTGATAATTTAGTTTTCATTTTTTCCCTCTTTAAAACTATTTGATTAAAATCATTGATTTTGTAATACTCTGATTGTCAATCGACAACCTGTAAAAGTAAACACCAGTGCCTAAGATGTTTCTATAATTATCTGTACCTGACCAATTTTTCTCAAATTTTCCCGCAGGATAATAAGTTCTGTCAACCAACCTAGTTACTTCATTTCCCAGTACATCATAGATGATCAAAGAAAGATTGCCTCCAGAACGAATTTCGAATTTAATAGTAGTAGTAGGATTAAATGGGTTAGGAAAGTTTTGATAAAGTTGAAAATCTGTTTGTTGAAGCTGCCAACTCTGATCGTGCACTCCGACAGTAGTAGTATCACCATATAAAATGCCATTAATAACAGCTCCTTTCAATCCTATGCCTGTCCACCCTTCACTTTGTCGCCTATACAATCCTATTCCTTTGATTAATCCATCGTAACCCCTTCCCAAGCCAGTTGTATCGGTACTGTCTTCTGCTAAATAATATTCTATCCACATAAGTTTAGTTTGAAGGCCAAATAATACTGTATCTTGCACTTCCTTAATCCTGGCCATTTCATAATGAAAGCCACCTCCACCAACATCACATAACACCCATTGGTCACCCGGATCGCCATTCAATTTATAAACAAGAAGATATTCCTCGACACATCCCCCACCAGTTAATGTGAAGTTTGAGTAAACATTTAAACTGCTGTCAATAATGTATGTCCCTGAATCTGGTAATATAGCAGGAGGTTTAATAGGATTAATGAAGTAAGAATCAAATACAGCGATTTTTCTTCCTTCAGTATCAACCGAATCAAATACTGACAAGGAAACAATTGTATCTGGGTAACCAGTTTCAAGCCATAAGTATTCCCAGTAATTATTTTTTTCATACGGAAAGTAGTCAGCATTATTCTGGCCGTTAGCAGGGAAAACAAACAATAAAATTTGTAATAAAAGTAATAGGTTAATTGGTTTCATATCATCACCGATTAAAAAATTTTAAGCTAATTGTAAAATTAATTAAAAAAGCTATGTAAAACCGGTAGGATAAAATACAGTAGAAAAAAGTTTTTTTGAAAGGAGGAGATGGGCAACATACTGGAACAAAAGGAAATTAAGGGAAGGAATCATTGCATCTTCCTCCCATAGAGAGAGAGAGAGCTAAATATCGTGCCAGAAAATTATACATCAGGTATTAATCCCGAATTAATTTCAATCGAAACTTACCAAATGGAAAGATATAAGACAACAGATTAATTAATATTTTTAGTTGCTGATCACCAACTAATAATTCTGTTTCATTTCAAAAATGTAATTGTGTGGCTATAATATTCCGAACGATATTCCCCAGCTGTCGTGGTCATAGCGTGATACGAAAAGAAAACGTCA
>JACAFA010000256.1 GCA_013388525.1 Ignavibacteriaceae bacterium
ACATAATTTCCTTCTGATTCAAACAGTCTGATTTTTTCCAGCTTTACGAACCAGCAACGGTCACCATCTTTCACAAAAACCTGATCGTTTTCTGTAAGAGTTTCGGTATCGGTTTCTTTGGCGACTTTTTTTCTTCCTTTTTCAATCAGTTTGTTGACTGTTTCTTCGAGTCGTTTTGGTTCAATTGGTTTTAGTAAATAATCGAGTGCATTGTACTCAAAAGCTTTTAGGGCGTACTCGTCATAAGCAGTGGTGAACACAACAATCGGAACACTGTCGAGTTCTTCCAGTAGTTCAAATCCTGTTTTGCCCGGCATCTGAATATCAAGAAAAATCAGATCGGGTTTCAGCTCGTTTATTTTTTCGAGTGCATCTTCGGCGTTTACTGCTTCACCAACGACCTGTAAATCTTTGAAAGGTGTAAGCAATCTTTTTAATTCTGTGCGTGCTAATCTTTCGTCGTCAATTATTAAAGCTTTCATTTTATTTCCCTCTTAATTGTTTTGAAGTGCTATCGGAATTTCAATCTCAGCGAGAACGGTATCTCCGTTTTCATTCTTTATAGAAAAATGTGCGTCATCCCCAAAGAGCAGATTCAAACGGTGTTTAGTGTTGCTTACACCAAACCCATTTGAGCTTTTCAACTGCTCTTCGCTGAAGTGTCCGCTGTTTCTTATTTCAATTTTTAATTTTGAACCATTTGATGTTGACAGTAATTTAGATTTTAAATGAATCTCTCCGCCTTCAGTCCTTTTAGCCACACCATGCTTTATTCCATTCTCAACAAGAGTCTGAATCATCATCGGAGGAATTTCAATCTTCTGTGTGCTTCTGTCAATATCGAGTTTGTATTTCAGCCGATCTTCAAATCTTATTCTTTCAAGATCGAGATAGTTTTTCACTGTTTCAATTTCATCTTCCAGCGAAACTCTTTCCATCCTTTCCATCTGCAAAGAATAACGGAGTATGTTTGACAGTTTTGTTATTGCAACTTTAGCTGATTCAGGATCTTCTTCAATCAATGCCCGGATGCTGTTCATCGCATTGAACATAAAATGAGGATTCAATTGTGACTTCAAAGTTTTCAATTCATAATCTTTTACTGCGGCTTCCCATATAAGCGATTCAATCTCTTTCTTTTTGTAATTCTCCATATAATGAACAACATAATAAATCAGGCACCACAGCAGAATGAGTATGCTTGTGTTAATAATTCCTGCAACCAGCCGGGCAAAATTGTATTCTTCCTGTCTGAATGTTCCGGCTAAATAGCTTGCTGCAAAGACGAGAGCATAAATAATTATTCCTGTAATTATACTGGCTGTGAGTATTCTCGGGATTGTGTTTTTGAGAGGTAGGTTGAGCCAGTTATTTTTTCTGATCACTCCGCGAATAACGTGTGTAAATACTATTCCAAGTAAACCAAGAAATATCCAGACTAAAACTCTCTGCCAGGTAATCTCTTCAAAGGATGAAATGATGAAGAGATTAATCCCGATAAATAAGTACCACCCGGTAACCTGGCTGATCCAGTATAATTGTTTACGGCTTAATTTCATTTCTTTTGAAGGATGCTGCCCTTTTAAACTTTCCTGTAAACCCAAAGGTATTTTTTTCTCTTTTCTCATCAAATATAGTCTTATTGTTAATTAAGATAAATAAGCCCCGTTTGTTATTCGGGGCTTGTTTTACAATTCAAACTTATTGAGTTAACCGGTGAGCGGTGGATTAATTTTTATAGTAGGTAATATTTGAGGATAGGTGGGTTTTTACCTGTTACTTTTACATGTGTATTCTACAAAGAAAGTATATCGTTATAAAGTATAAATGCCATCAACAGTAAAAGCAGAACAAAGCCAGTGTTGTTGATTGCGATTTTTACTTTGACCGGTATTTCTCTTCTTGTAATTGTCTCTATAATTATCATCAGCAAGTGTCCGCCGTCAAGGACAGGGAAAGGCATAATATTAATTATTGCAAGACTAAGACTGAGCACTGCAAGGAAGAAAAGAAAACTTTCAATTCCAACATCGGCAGATTTTGCTGCAAGCTGTGCGATACGTACAGGTCCGCCGAAAGCCTTTTTAAATTCAACCTGACCGCCAATAACTTTACCCGCAACACTGAAAGTTACTTTAGTAAGATTAACCAGATCAACTCCTGCAACATAAAAGGATTCAAAAAATCCAAATGTTTTATACTCTGATCTGCCTTCAAAAATATCGTTTATCGCTATTCCGATTTTTCCATCGCTGCCGGGAGTAACTGCAAGATTCAAAGTATCACTTGCTCTAACTACTTTTGCCTGAAGTTCAACTCCGGCACTCTGCGAAACTATTTCAATAAACTCAGAAGAACTTCCGAGAGGTTGTCCGTTAATTGAAACAATAATATCGCCGGAAAGTAGTCCGGCTTTTTCAGCAGGAGAGTCTTTCATTACTTCAGCAACATAAGGTCTGAAGCCATCCGGAGTTATTAATTCTCCCTGCTTTTCAATATCCGGAATCATCTTTCTCGAAACAAAAATATTTTCCTCAACACCGTTTCGTAATACTTTTACGTTTAGATCTTCGCCGATTGTGTTGATGTAGATTTCATTTCTGATTTCATCCCAGTTATTTACTGCAACGCCGTTTATTGATTGGATAACATCGCCTTTCATAAATCCAATTGAATCGGCAGGACTGTCAGCCTTAACATAACCGACAGTAGTAGTAAGTGTAACCGGTTTGCCTTTAAAGAAATTTGCACCCCAAAAAATTAAGACAGCAAGTAAAAGATTCATTAAAACTCCGGCTGTAATTACAAATGATTTCTGCCAGAAATTTTTTGAACGAAACTCATACGGCTGTGGTTCTTTGTTTGCGAATTCGGTATCTCCACTTTCATCAACCATTCCGGCAATTTTAACATAACCGCCGAGAGGAAGTATAGAAAGTCTATAATCTGTATTTCCCTCACCATCAAAATCTTTTGGAAGATTACCGAAAGTGAAGCCTGTTTTTTTGTTGTATCCGAAAAGTCTTTTTCCAAATCCGATCGCGAAAACATCTGCACGCATTCCAGTCATTTTTGCTGCGAGGAAATGTCCCAGTTCGTGAATGAAGACCAGTATTCCAATTGTAATCGCAAAATAAATTATATAATCCATTAAGAAAGTAACTCCTGTTTCTCAGTTAAAAATTAGATCAAGTTTTTTTTCTATTAGCAATATGATGCTTGATTCCGGATACTTGATTCTGGAATTGATGCTACTTTTAATTTTATCCAGCATCCAGTATCTGATTGCCAGCATCCAGCAATCAGGTTAACGTCATTACATATTCTCTTGTAAGTCTATCACACTCAAATATTGTTCCCAAATCCGGTGAAAAAACGGATTCAACCTTATCTAAAGCTTTATTTATTAGCAAGGGAATATCTGAGAACTTTATTTCTTTATGTAAAAATTTACTGACTGCGACCTCGTTTGCAGCATTTAAAATACACGGAGCAGTTCCACCAGTATCTAGTGCATCGAATGCCAGTTTTAAACATTCAAATTTTGTAAGGTCCGGTTCGTAAAATGTTAGTGAACTAATTGCCGGTAAATCTGTTCTATCAAAATTATTCCGAACTCTTTCCGGAAAAGTAAGTGCATATTGAATTGGTAGCTTCATATCCGGCAAGCCAAGCTGTGCTTTCATTGAGCCATCAACAAACTGAACCATATAGTGAATAATTGACTGCGGATGAATTACAACTTCAATCTTTTCTGCCGGCAATCCGAATAACCAATGTGCTTCAATAACCTCAAGTCCTTTATTCATCATCGTTGCAGAATCTATAGTGATCTTACTTCCCATTTTCCAGTTTGGATGATTGAGCGCTTCATCAACAGTTGCATTTTCAAAAAACGATTTATCTTTATCGCGAAAAGGTCCACCCGAAGCAGTGAGAATTAATTTTTCAACTTCATTTAAATTTTCACCGACGAGGCATTGATATATTGCACTATGCTCAGAATCAACCGGAATTATCTCCGCAGAATTTTCAAGAACAAGCTTCGTAACGATTTCTCCGGCAACCACCAGTGTTTCCTTGTTAGCAAGAGCGATTCTTTTTCCTCTTTTTACAGCTTCGATAGTGGGAGCCAAACCGGAAAAACCAACCATCGCTCCCATAAAAATATTGTAATCACATTCAATGGATGCTTTGATTAATCCATCTTCGCCAATGAATAACTCACAGCCAGCAGGAATTTTCCCGGAGATTTCATTTGCGGCTTTTGCATCACGTACAACAACAACTTTCGGATTGAATTCTTTAATCTGTTCGAGAAGTAAATCAGTATTTGAATTTACTGTAAGTCCTGCTACTTCAAAATCATCTCTGAGATTTCTGATTACGTTCAGGCAATTAACACCAATCGATCCTGTTGAGCCAAGTATAAACACTTTTTTCATCGGGGTAAAAATACTTAAAAACAGCCGAAAGATTAAGCTCTGCGGTAATGCACTGGTTTAATAATGTAATTGCTCATTTGCTTGAATAATAAACATTTAATTGACCTTGAAAGCGAATAATAAATTATTATTTTGCAGTTATATGAAAACTAAAATTGCTTTTATCATTATACTGGTGATTACGCTTTCTGTTCAGGCACAACAAAGAAATGAACAGAAGTTTATGCTTGCACAGAATTATGAACAGATTGGTGATTATGATACTGCTGTAAAGATTTATGAGGAGTTATATCAATCAGATATGGCAAACCCGATGTATATAAATGCACTCTATCGGGTTTACACTCAACTAAAAAATTATGCTGCACTTATAAATATTCTTGATGAAAGAATAAAACAGAAACCTGATGATGTTGAAGCTTACGGAATGCTTGGTTCAACTTATTACCTGAATGGAAATGAAGAAAAAGCATTTGAAGTTTGGAAAAAACCATTTCAATCATCAAGTGTAAATCCTGTATTTTACAGATTGATAGCAAACTATGCTCTTGAAAGAAGGGCGTTTGAAATTGCTATCGAGTTATACGAACAGGGAAAAGAAGTTTCAAATGATAAAGTAATTTATTCTTTTGATCTTGCGAAGCTTTACTCTTTAACAATGCAGTTTGAAAAAGCCGCCAGCGAATATTGTTTTATTTTAAAGAGCGAACCTTCACAAAAACAAGTTGTTGAGCAAAGAGTTTTTGAAAATATAAACAGACCGGGTGCGCTTGATGCAACTCTTAAAGTGATTGAAGATTGTGCTGATAAAAATAATCTTAGTTTTTCTTTTCTGCTGGCAAGATTATATTCTGAAAAAAAATCTTATCAGAAAGCTTATGAGATTTACCTCGCCATTGACGAGAAACAATCAAGTAAGGGAAGAGAACTTTACAATTTTGCACGTCAAATGCTTTCTGAAAAAGAGTACGAACTTGCAGCTGAAGTCTTTAAATCTATCACCAGCCGTTATCCGGATTCTCCGGTTTTATCTCAGGCATATCTTGGCTATGCACGATCACTTGAAGCATCGTTGTTTGATGACTATGAGAAGTCACTCCCGTTGTGGAAAACTTATTTCCAATTAAAATATTTTCAATCTGAAAAAACTGAAGAGGTGTTAAATGCATTTAATGTGGTGATAAATCTCTACAAACATTCAGAACCAGCATATGAAAGCATACTCAGGTCAGCCATCATAAAATATTATCTTTTGAATGAGTATGAAGAAGCAAGAAAACAGTTGGAAATAATTGTTAAGGAAGCACCGCTTTCCGTAAATTCTGCAGAAGCATATCTGGAGTTGGGAAATATTGCGTTGATTGAAGGGAAACCCGATGAAGCAGAAAAAGATTTTTCAGCAATCTTGAAACTGATAAGTGCCAATGAAGAACAGAAGAACAAAGCAATTTATAAGCTGGGAAAAGTAAATTTTTATCAGGGGAATTTTGACGAGGCAAAGAAAAATTTATCAAAAGTACTTGGCAATCTGAAAGATAATTCTGCAAATGATGCCATTGAACTTACTCTATTATTGAACCCTCAGATGAATGATTCGTCTAACCTGATAACTTATGCCCGGGCTGAATTTCTTGCAGAACAGAAAATGTTTGAGGAAGCTGCTGTCAGCTACAAAAAATTAGCAGAGAATCAGCAGGCATTTGTTTTGCGAACGATATCAGCAATAAAATATTGTGAAATGCTGATTGCTATGGATAATTATACTGAAGCAGTTGTTGTTCTGGAAAGTGTATCTTCAGAAGGCGAAAAAAATATTTATTCTGACAAAGCAGTATATTTGCTCGGTAAAATCTATCAATATGGCATAAAAAATTTCAGCAAAGCAGAAGAATATTATCAAAAGCTTTTGGCTGATTATCCAAAATCAATTTATGTGGATGATGCAAGAACAAAAATTTTATTATTACAGAATAAACCGGGAACATAAATGAGTAGAAAACAGGGACAGAAAATTGTAGTATGTTCATTCTGCGGCAGAGAGGGAAGCGAAGTCGGAGGAATGATTGCCGGACCGGATGTTTATATTTGCGATATCTGTATTGCAAGCAGCGTAGATATCCTGAAAAATAATCTTGCAGCTTATCAGAGCACAAACCGTAGAGAAAAATATATTCATACTCCTGAATCAATTAAAAAACAACTTGATGAATATGTAATCGGGCAGGATCGTGCAAAGAAAGTTTTATCAGTTGCTGTTTATAATCATTATAAAAGAATAAGTATGCGTTCAACATTTTTTGAGCTGGAAGATGTTGAAATAGAAAAAAGTAACATAATGTTGATTGGGCCAACCGGTGTTGGCAAAACATTACTTGCACAAACTCTCGCAAAAATTCTTGACGTTCCTTTTGCAATTGCTGATGCAACCACACTTACAGAAGCCGGTTACGTTGGTGATGATGTTGAAACAGTTCTTGTTCATCTTCTCCAGGCTGCAGATTATAATCTTGACAGAGCTCAGAAGGGAATTGTTTATATTGATGAGATTGACAAGATTGCCCGGAAAAGTGAAAGCACATCAATTACACGCGATGTTTCCGGCGAAGGAGTTCAGCAGGCACTTCTGAAAATACTTGAAGGAACAATAGCAGGCGTTCCTCCCAAAGGCGGAAGAAAACATCCCGAGCAGAGTTTAATAAATGTGAACACAAAAAATATTCTTTTTATTCTCGGTGGTGCTTTTGATGGTATTGATAAAATAATAGCAGCGCGAATCAACAAAAATAAAATGGGCTTTGCAAGAGATGTTAAAGACAAAAATGAAGAGGATGATCTTCTTAAATTTATTCAACCGGAAGATTTACTAAAGTATGGACTGATTCCTGAACTTATTGGAAGAATACCTATCGTGGCGCCTCTACATCAGCTTAATGAGGAAGCTATGAGAAGCATTCTGACTGATCCTAAAAATGCAATACTTAAACAATATAAAAAATTATTTTTGATGGAAGGCGTTGAACTTGAGTTTGATAAATTCGCATTGAATGCAATCGTTGAAAAAGCCATGATTAAAAAAACCGGAGCGCGTGCTCTTCGCTCTATTGTTGAGGATTTTATGCTTGATATAATGTATGAACTGCCAAACAGAAAAAGCATTGAAAAATGTATTATTACGAAAGATGTGGTTGAAAAAGGTGAAGAACCTTTATTTATTAAAGCGGAAAAGAAGTCAGCGTGAATCTGAAAATGGCTGCATTGTTACATTGCTAAATTGCTAATGGCAATAAAACAATAAAACAATATAACAGTTTAACAATTTATCAATTCTTTTTTTGAATTATGGCTAGAATGACTTTACAAATATTAATCTCCGTTATATTCTTTTCTTTTTCAGTTCTTCCTCAATCCAAAATCCTCATCAATATGGATTTGAATCAAACCGATCATCTTAAAGCTTACGGAATAACTTACCGGGCATTAACAAAAGGATACAAAGCAGATTGGCTTCTTAACTACAAAGGTGGATCCTTTCTTATTGATTACAGTGATGAGCTTGCAGCAGAATGCAGAGTAAATAATGTAGCTTTTGAAACAATTTCACTTTCGCAGACTACGGAGATTTACTCATTCGTGCAGAGTGAAGAAAATAATATGGATGTTGTTAGATTAGAAAAAGCACCGAAGGTAGCGGTTTATGTTCCGCCGGGTTTTCAGCCGTGGGATGATGCTGTTACACTAGCTCTTGAATATGCTCAGGTTCCGTACGAAAAAATCTGGAATGATGAAATCTTAAAAGGTGATCTTGATAATTATGACTGGCTTCATCTTCATCACGAGGATTTTACCGGGCAGTACGGAAAATTTTATGCAAGTTTTGCAAATGCTCAATGGTACATTGATCAGCAGCTTCTTTATGAACAAAATGCAAAGAAGAATGGATTTAAAAAAGTTTCAGAGATGATGAGAACAGTTGCTGTTGATATAAAAAATTATGTTGGTAAAGGTGGTTTCCTTTTTGCGATGTGCTCTGCAACTGATTCGTACGATATTGCTCTCTCGGCAATAAACGTTGACATCTGTGAACAGATGTACGATGGTGATGCTGCTGATCCGAATGCACAACAGAAAATTAATTTCGATAACACACTTGCCTTTACAAACTTCAGGCTGGAAATGAATCCTTATGTTTATGAATACAGTGATATTGACATACAGCCGATGGAAGTTGGGAATTTTGAGAATGATTACTTTACGTTATTTGAGTTCTCTGCGAAGTACGATCCGGTGCCGACGATGCTTACACAATGTCATGCAAATATTATTCGTGGATTTATGGGACAAACTTCAATGTTCAGAAGAAGCACCATAAAAAATTCAGTCACCATTCTTGCTGAAAGAAAGGGAACTGACCAGGTTAAATATATTCACGGTAATTACGGAAGGGGAACATTCACATTTTACGGCGGTCACGATCCTGAAGATTACCAGCACGCTGTTGGCGATCCTCCAACTGATCTTAGTCTTTACAAAAACTCTCCCGGATACAGGTTGATATTAAATAATATTCTCTTTCCTGCAGCAACAAAGAAGAAGCAGAAGACATAAAAACTTCACGGATCAAAAACTCAAAAAAGAATACACCATTGGCAAATTAGTTTGTTTTCGTCGAAACTATGATGACATTCGAAATAAGTTAGTAATGAGATACCGTACAAACTTGTATTATTTTTAAACCATTATCTGAATTGATTTATTCTGGTGGCGAAATTATTCATCCTGATTATTGCAACAAGCATCACCAAGCTGAGCTTACGATGAGAACATTTTAGACTAGATAAATAATAAACTTGATTAAGGTTTGTAGCACAGATTAATATTCTGTGCTACACCGATTTAATTTTAATAGCCCCTCTCCTTCCGTCTTTTGAAAATCAAAAGCCGAGACAAGTAGGAGAGGAGTTAGAGGTGAAGTCCTTATTTCTTTATACCTGCAACTTCTTCAAGCATTGCAGTTGTAACAGATTTTGGTCTTTCAATAGGATAGCCCAGACCACGATCCCAGATAATATTTGCAACAACACCAAGCGCTCTTCCAACAGCAAATAAAACGGTATAGAAATCATATTCTTTCAATCCGTAATACCACTGAATTACACCTGATTGTGCATCAACATTCGGCCAAGGATTTTTAGCTTTGCCTTGTTCAAGTAATATCGGTGGAACAACTTTGAAAAGAAGATCAACATAAATAAACAGAGGATCTTTTGGTAAGTGCTTCAGACAGAACTCACGCTGAGCCATATATCGTGGATCAGTCTTTCTCAAGACTGCGTGACCAAATCCCGGAATTACCTGGCCGCTTTTAAGAGTATCCCAAACAAACTGTTTCATTTCTTCTTCAGTAGGAATTTTACCGCCCATCTTGTCATAAACTCCCTGAAGCCAGCTTAATACTTCCTGATTTGCAAGACCATGCAACGGACCGGCAAGACCATTCGTCATTGCTGAAATTGAATAGTATAAATCAGAAAGTGCACTTGCAACCAGGTGTCCTGTATGAGCACTAACGTTTCCGCTTTCGTGGTCGCTGTGCAAAATGAAATACATTCTTGCAACATCATCGTATGGTTTATTAATTCCCATCATATGTGCAAAGTTACCGCCGAGGTCAAGGTTTGGGTTGGAATCAATTATCTGACCGTTCTTGTATTTCAATCTGTATATAAAAGCAGCAATTCCTGGAATCTTTGCAAGAAGATTTAATCCGTCTTCGTAAGTAGGCATCCAGTAGTCATTTTTCTTTAGCTTGCCTGAATTATATTCTTTAACAAAGACAGATTCGCGTTGCATTGAAAGAACTGCAGTAGAGAACATTACCATCGGGTGAGAATCAAGAGGCATTGCTCTAAGTATATCAAATACATACTTTGGAACGGTACTTCTTTTTTTGAATTCTTCTGCAACTTCCTTCACATCAGCTTCTGATGGAATATCTCCCGTCAGAAGAAAATGAAAAAATCCTTCAACATAAGGCATCTCACCACCGGGTACTTTGGGAAGTTTTTCCATTACTTCAGGAATTGTTAATCCCCTGAAACGAATTCCTTCAAAGGGATCGAGATAAGAAATATCAGTAATAAGGCATTTAACATCTCTTGCGCCGCCGATGATTTGCCCTATATCAACCTCATCAACTTTTACATTACCGAATTCTTTTACCAGCCTTGTGGTGCGAGGACGCCATTCCTCAATTTTTTTTCCGAGTTTTTCTTTTAATCCAGACATTTTTCCTCCAGTGATTTTATTTTTAATTCAACGAATAATGGATTTGTTAGGTTGCTTATAAATATTCTCATCGATATGAGTTTTGTATCGACGAGCTTCAGATTTGATGAGAAGCGAGACTTGTTTAAAAGAGGTTTCAAGATTACCCCTTACTTGAAAAAATAAAAAATTACTTAGTTCAATATATCAATAGTTCTTGCTATTAATCAAATAAAATCGGCTTATAGTTAGAAGGCGCGAACACTTTTTTACCCGGGAATTGTTTTATAAAAGAAGCGCCAACCCAGTCGATTGCCCCTTTATCCCCGTGAATAAGAACTATTTTATCAGGATTTAATTTTTTTGCAAGGGAAACTAATTCTTCTCTCTTTGAGTGAGCAGAGAACCTGAAATTCTTAATTTCACACTTAACTTCGACCTTCTCATCTCTTTCCGTTAGCTGAATTTTATCTCCTTTTCTTGCACCTGCAATAATACTCCCTGGAGTAGATGGATCCATATATCCAACTGTGAATATTGCAGAGTCTTTTTTCTGGAGCCATCTTTTTGCCAGAGTGAATGAGTTTGTTGATTCAATCATCATTCCGCTTGAGGCAAGAACGATTGAAGGAAATTTGAATAGTTCGTCGAAGTCTTTTAATTCATTTAAATTTTTCTGAGGAATATCGGAAAGTATAAGTTCCTTTTGATCCCTTTTAACAACATAACGGTTGTAATCATAAATTCTGTTTATTTTATTTCCGATGCCGCCCGTATAAATATCAACATTTGTGATTTTGTTCTTCTTCATCTGCAGCCAGATTGTTGAGAGCATTTCCTGAAGTTTACCAAGAGCAAATACGGGGATAAGTACTGATCCTCCATTATTAATTATTTTGTTAATTGATGATGAAAATCGCTCAATTTCTTTTTCCCAGTTGTTCAATTCTGATGAATCAGTTGCACCATAGGTTGTCTCGGTGATAAGTATATCAATTTTTTCTGCCGGTAAATCTGCTCCAGCAAGAATTGTTTGAGATGAGAGGTTTAAATCACCGGTGAAGAATATTTTTCTTTTATCGAATTTTATGAGAATTCCCGCCGATCCTATTATATGTCCCACATCAAAAAACTCCGCCTCGATTTCTTGATTGCTATTCAAGGAGCTGAGAATAAATTTTTCATTGTATAATTTATAGTTGATAGATTTTATGAGAAGATCAACTTCATCCCGTGAATAAATTTCAAACTCATCTTCATCTACCTGTCGTTTAAGAATTGATATTGCATTGTGAAGTGTTAATTCAGCAACAGCTCTTGTTTGAGGGGTAGTTATAATTTTTAAGTGAGGAAATTTTTTAATCAGGAAGGGAAGGGCGTTCAAATGGTCCTGATGTGCATGTGAAATTAAAACATAATCAGTTGGTTTGTCGTCGAGCAAATCAAACTTGGGCAGAGAATCAAGTCCAATTTTTTGAGGATGCATTCCACAATCCAGAATTATTCCCATCCCATTTATATTAAGATAGTAGCAGGTAGCACCGATTTCACCGGCACCGCCAAGCGGAAGAAATTCAATCATTAATTCAGTTTAAAATTATTGTAAGTAAATCTAAAGAAAAGGAAGAAAAGAATATTTATGTAGCACAGATTAATTATCTGTGCTACAAATAGGATACTTTAAAATGATAATTATTTTAACAGGGACATCTTAATAGTTTTAGTATAATTACCGGCTCGCAGCTGGGCGATATATAATCCACTTGCAAAATCACTGCCTGAAAAATCTGCACGATAAGTTCCCGCAAATTGTTCTTCATTTACAAGTTGAGCAACTTCATTTCCAAGAATATCATAAATTTTCAATTGAACAAACGAAGCTTCTGGAATACTGTACTCAATTTTTGTGGAAGGGTTAAATGGGTTAGGATAATTCTGACTAAGAGAAAAATCATCTGGCAGCCCGCTGATTTTTTCAACATCTGCAATTCCACTAAAGGATAAATTATCAATATATGCAGTGGATCCAATTGTTGTTGGGCCTGCTGGATTGCTAATACTGAAAGTGATATGAGCTTCGGTTGGTACATCAGGAAGGTTATAATAAATCGGTATGTTTAGCTGGGTCCAACTGCCTGCCGTTGCTGTTATAATCATGGCACCAACACCAACTACGGTATTATCGTCAAGACTCAATCCGACTGAAACGAATAGCTGATCGGTGCCCGTTGGAGTAAATTTATAATAAGCAGTAAAGGTAGCATATCTTTGTGAAACGGGATGACCATCTCCATTCGTATCAGTTGAAGTTAATACCGGGGCATATCCGCTCCCCGAAAGATTCATCACCTCAAGTCGCGCCGAGGAAGATCCGGCTTGTGCATCAGAAGATTGAGTTACACAGTCTATGAAACCAACCACATCAGTGGTCAGCCAATTGTTGGGATCTCCATTTGTCCAGTTTTCAAAACTGTTGTTTAGCGGTTGAGCTATTATTTTTGAGAATGCGAACAAGCTCAAAATAAACAGAGTTGTAATAATTGATTTCATAAGCCGCCTTAGTATATGTGAATGAATAATTAATTAAAGGTTTTTATTAGTCTTGTAGAACATAGCAATCCTTTAAACATTTCGCAAGTGTTATTAATAGTTAATTGATTTTTATTGTGAAGTATTGTTAGCAGAAATAACTTTAATGAATTGCCCAGATAACATCAGAAATGGTTTCCTGATCTTTTTCAAGTTGAAATTTTAATAGGTAGTGCGGATTGAAACCTTCCATATATTTTTCTATTCGTTCTTTCAGCCAGGAAATTTCTGCTTTTAGTTTCCAGTGTTCTCCGTCAGATGAATAGAGGACGATAAATAAACGGTTCTTCAGGTGTTTTCTTTGCTGCTGCGATTGATGCTTGTAAAGCCAGCGAATTAACTCATCAGTTTTTTTAATTGCTTCATCAATTGGATG
Organism: Ignavibacteriaceae bacterium; assembly: GCA_013388525.1. The sequence continues at coordinate 13,675 of JACAFA010000256.1, forward strand.
AGGAAAGTTTTTTGGGAAGATAGAAGTTTTATGATCGAATGTAACTCCATCAATTGTGAAATCGACCAGCCTGTCTTTTTCATCAAGCGCGGGTTTTACATTTGGAAGTGAGCAGAAAATTTTCTCAACAGCCTGTGCTGACCAGAAGTTGTACCATCGGTTCAAAGCATAGTTAGCAATGTTTTGATGTTCTTTGTCTTTTCTGAATCTGCTCTCCGTTTCTTTTAGGACTTCTTCAAAGGAGAGATTCCGATAAACAAAATTTGTAAGCTTATCGTACTCATCATTTTGTTTTCTTCCCCATTTGTAAGGATAAGCTAATCTTTTTTTTAATTCCTTTTCAATAGTAACTAGTTCGATGTCCATTTAAACCGGCTCAATCAATCTTTTGAAAAACCAGTAGCTCTTTATCACCTTCAAATAAGTAAAGCTTCATCTTTTCAATCTTGTATTCGTTTACTTGTCCAAGCGCAGTAAGAAAAGTTGTTTCATCAACATCAGCACAAAACATTTTAGTGGTAACAACATCTGAAAAAGATATTGTGCTGTCTTCAACCTTCAGCTTGCCGTTCATATTATTGCAGCCAGTATTGCCGCTGAATCTTTCCTCACTCAAATAAATTTCAAGAGTGGGATGCAATTTCTGACTCTCAGTTCTCGAGTAAGCTTTTCCGTTAATTGATTCCAAAGCCCAGATGTCGTGCAATAAAGGATTTGCAGTTTCTTTCGTAGATGAACAGCCAACTATTAATAGGCTAATAAAAATTATTTTTAGTGCAACAATTTTATTCATTTGTATTCTCCTATTTCTGAAATAAAAAAATGTACTCATGCTTGAAAATATAAAACCCTCCCGCTAAAGCTCTGTATCGCCAGAGTTCTTTTTGATTTCGCTTTGCAGTTGTTTGCTCAAAGTTTTTTATGATAGTTGATTTTAGTTTGAATCCTCTGTTCATCATTTCTTTCATAACATAAAATCCGAGAGGGATCCATTCTCCTGATTCATATTTGTCACCGATAACAACCGCACAATATCTTTTCTTATCAAGCAGCGGATAAATATTATTTACAACATCGCCGAACATCTTTAAAAAAGATTCAACAGATTTTGCATTTGAAAGATCATCTTTTCTATCGCTGAACTTTATAATGTCCCAGTAAGGAGGGTGTAAAATCACAAACTGAAATGAATCAATCTTTAATTTATTAAGCTCTGATTTATAATCAATTTCAGCACTGTTACCGGTAATTACTTTTGTGATTACCTTGAAAGGATTTTTTTCCAGTTGAATAATTGACTCTGTTGATTTCGCAACCTTCCCGTTCAATTCAATTCCAACTCCATTTCTGCCAAGTCTTTTGCATTCGATAAGTGTAGTTCCACTGCCAAGGAAAGAATCGAGTACCCATTCTCCTTTTTTAGTGAATCTTCTTAAAAGTTGATTAGGAATTTGCGGAATGAAATTTCCCCAGTAATTAGCTTTGTGCATTCCTGAAGTATCTCTCTTATCAAATATCCAGAGACTGTCTGTGATTAAATCATCATACTCTTTCCATCGGTTCAGGTTCAGATCATTGATCTTTCCTTCTTTCTGAACCGATAAACTTTTTAGCAATCTTTTCAGATAATACTTTGTTCTTTCTATTGTTCTTGTGTTGATAATCTGATTCAGTTCCTTCAGCAGAATTTCTTTTCTGATAGATTGATTTATTCCGTTGAGGTTATAGGTGATAATTTTATCTTTCTTTTTTTCAACATCTTTAAAGAGCTGAGATGTCTCTTTCTTTATTGATGTCAGGTTTTCATCAGAAATTATTTTATCTATTACGGATATAATTTCCATTGCTAAAACTTAACCTCTTTTTCAAATTTCTTTTTTACAATTTCAGCAATTGTTTTTCCAATGCTTAATGATGCAGTTGCTGCAGGGGAAGGTGCATTTAATACGTGAACCATTCTATTAGCTTCTGCAATTCTGAAATCGTCAACAAGTTTTCCGTTTGGTTCCAGAGCCTGTGCACGTACGCCTGCACCACCGGGCACAATGTCATCTTCCTGAATTTCAGGAATTAATTTTTGTAATGCACTTACAAATGCTTTCTTGCTGAATGAACGATAGAATTCACCAAAGCCCATCCTGTAATATTTAGAAGCCATCTTCCAGAATCCGGAATAAACAAACATTTGAGAAACATCAGTAAGTGAAAAATCTTTTTTAGTATAGCCTTCTCTTTTAAAAGCAAGCACAGCATTCGGTCCTGCTTCAACACCACCTTTCATCATTCTGGTAAAATGAACTCCAAGAAATGGAAATTGTGGATCGGGAACCGGGTAAATTAAATTATTAACTAAATATTCTTTTTCTTTTTTCAGTTTGTAATATTCTCCTCTGAAAGGAATAATCTGTAATCCGGGATTAACTCCGCAAAGTTTTGCAATCCTGTCACAATACAACCCACTGCAGTTAACAAGAAATCTTGTTTCAAATTCCCCTTGAGATGTAATTGTAATAAGTTCACTACCGGAATTTTTTAATGTAAGAAATTTACAGTTGGTTTTAATATAGCCATTGTTAGTTAAAAAAAGTTGAGCGTATTTTTTAGTTACCAACGAATAATCTACAATACCTGTGTGCGGAACAAATATTCCGGCAATACCGGTTGAGTGAGGCTCATAATTTTTAATCTCGTTCGCACTTAGCTTTTTAATTCCAGTCAGACCGTTGGCTATTCCTCTTTTATACAATTCGACAAGTGCATCAAGTTCAGATAGTTTACTTGCTACTACAATCTTTCCGCACTTTTCATAAGGAATGTTGTGCTCATCGCAAAACTTATAGAGCATTTCTCTGCCATCAGTACAATTTTTTGCTTTTAATGAACCCGGTTTGTAATAAAGACCCGAATGAATCACTCCACTGTTATTTCCTGTTTGATGCTTTGCAAGATCATTCTCTGCTTCAATCAATAAAATCCTCAAATTTGAGTCTGTCTGGAGAGATAGTGCAGTCGCTGTCCCGATTATTCCTCCACCTATTACTATTATATCGAAACTTTTTTCAGACATTGATTGTTATAAAGCTATTAAAGAATTTATCTTGAAATTTTAATTTATATGTTGTAACATACTGCAGCAGTTTTATAAAGTCATCACCACAACTCCTTAAAATACTGGATATAAAATAGACTTTATTAAAATCGATAGTGAAAATTTAGACAAATTAAAAATCATTACAATTAAGGATTTATATGAATAGTAAACAAAAATATGTTATCGTATCTGCAGTAATAATAATCGCAGGAGTTTTAATATGGTGGCTTGCAAGCGGGGCAGAAATTTTATCCAAGGATGGTGTTTGGGTTGAACAGGAACTTTCAGAGCTAGATAAAGCTCTGGGATTAGAGCCGCAAAAAATTTATCAGGAAAAATTTATACCGGGTTTGCTGCCACATACAGCAGTAATTTCTGGAATAGTAGTAGTAATATCAGCAATTTTATTTTTCACATTCAAATCAAATAAAACTAAGGAGAATAAATGAAAACAATAATCAAAACACTTGTTTTAATGCTCGTTGCAGTATCAATAGCGCTTGCTCAGGGTTTTAAAGTAAAAGCCAATGGTGAGCAAACCTTCAATTTTGAAGATAAGCGAAATCAGGTGAAATTTTTCAGCACTACACCTCTTGAAGATATCACAGGAATTTCAAACGATGTAAAGGGAAAAGTTACACTTGACGTGTCTGATGTAAAAAATATGAAAGGTTCGATTACAATTTCAGTCGCTTCAATTAAGACTGCAATTGATTTAAGGGATGAACATCTGAGAAGTGAAAACTGGCTGGATGCAGCTAATTATCCTGAAATCACTTTTGTAATTAAAAAAGTCAGTGATGTTAAAGTTGTTGCGGATAACAAAATTGAAGCAAAAATAACCGGTGACTTTTCAGTCCACGGTGTTACCAAAGAAACCGTTGCAGATGTAACTCTCACATATCTTGATGCAAGTGAACAAACTGCACAGTTTGCCCCGGGCGATTTGCTTGGAGTTCAGGCAAAGTTTAATATTAACTTATCCGACTATGATGTTAATAATATGGTAGTTGGTCAGAAGGTATCTGAAAATATCGAAATTACAGCAACTCTTCGCGGCTCAAACGCAAAGTAATTCATTTTAAAAATATTTTACCTTAGAAATCCGTAGTCTGAAAAAGGCTGCGGATTTTTTATTGATTATATTTGGCAGGAGAAAAATAATTTTTATATGAGAAAGACTATAACAATATTCGGCAGTTCCGTGCCGTTAAATAATGAAGATCAATACCTTGTTGCATATAATCTTGGAAAGAAACTTGCACTAAATGGTTTTAACATTTGTACAGGCGGCTTCAACGGGATAATGGAAGCTGCGTCAAAAGGTGCAGTTGAAGCCGGTGCAGAGGCAATAGGTGTTACGGTTAATTTATGGGGAAGAAACGCTAACAAGTACGTAACTAAAGAAATTAAATGTGCTTCGCTTCTTGAAAGAATAAATAAACTAATTGAATCTGGCGATGGATACGTAGTGCTTCAGGGTGGTACCGGAACTTTGCTTGAACTTGCTGCTGTTTGGGAATATATGAATAAAGATCTGATGAAGATAAAACCGTTAGTTTGCCATTCTGAACTTTGGAAGACAATTGTTAATAAGATGAATGAGCAAATGAAAATCGAAGGAAGAACAATTGATCTGGCAAAACCATTTGATACCATTGATGAGATAGTTGACTACCTCAATAATTATTTTAAAGCCTGAATTTCCCTGATAACAATAAATGCAAAATCAAACTTTTGCCGGCACAGAAAATTTAATCCGTTTTGGTTTTACCAGTCTTTCAAAATCACTGAACTTCATCTTAATCAGTTCTGTATGATTACAGGCATTGAAAGCAATTTCTTCGTCTTCAGCCAGACTTTCGGCAACAAAGACTTCCATTCCATATAAATTACCAAACGGCGGCATCGCACCAACGTCGCAATCCGGAAATTTATCCAGGAATTCTTGTTCGTAAGCAAGACGTACTTCCTGCATACCTAAAGCTTCTTTTAATTGTTCGAAACTCACTTTGTATGAAGCTGGTAACACAGCCATCGCCATCTTTCCATTAATTTTGATAATAACTGTTTTGGCGAGTTCTTTCCCCGGAATGTGAGCAAGTGCTGCAATCTCCTGTGCTGTATAAGCAGATGAATGCTTGATATAGATATATTTAATATTGTTCTCATCAAGAAATGATTTTAATTTCTTTGATGGCATAGATACCTCCTTATTAAATAATTCTATTATTAAATGGTTTCATTTTTATATTGCCAGTGTTAATCCTTTGAAGAGGATTTTTACCAATACTTCAATTAAACAATCCAACAATAATGTGCTTAACGCTATTAAGATTTTTCAAGAAATTTCGTCAGCTAATTCCAGAAATCTTTTATATGGAATTGCAGATAAACTCTCCGCCTGAAATGCACCATTCAAAAGACTAATCATCGAAACTTTTGCTGCAGTTTCCTCGTCAGGTGCTTCATATATATCCAGAAAATCATAATGCCCGAGTAGAGCATAATGAGCAATAAACTTAACTTCAGGACATTTTTTCTTAACCTGATCAAGCCATTGCCTGCCGAGTTTTGCACGATCTTTCATTTGCTTCGAAGATTCAGGAGAGAGTTTAGTGAGCATTACGTATGTTTTCATTGCTTAATCCTTTCCGATTAGTTATTGATATCGATTTAAATTAAGCATACCACTTAAACTTTTGCAGTTTAAGTCGTAATGTTTATTTAAATGTAATAAGTGATAAGATAAATATCAAAGGCGAATTAAATATTTCGATTGGTAATCGGCAAACGTTTTATTAGAAGTGGGACTCAGAATCTCACAAAACATATTTTATTGCAACAAATCCTCCGATTAATAGAACAGTAAAAGCAACCGCAAGCCAATTGAAATATTTATCGATAAACGTTTTGATTTGAGGGCCAAATTTCCAAATTAGAGCAGCAACCAGAAAGAAACGTGCCCCTCTGCTAATGATAGAGGCAAAGATGAACATCAATAAATTTATATTAAACGCTCCGGAGGAGATTGTAATTAATTTATAAGGGACGGGAGTAAATCCCGCGGTAAAAATTATCCAGAAATCGTATTCAACATATAATTTTTGAATATCATAAAATGACTGCGGCGTAAAGCTCGGGATATTGTTGAAAAAGAAATTAGCAATTCCTGTAAACTCGTTTGAAGGTGTCCACCAGAGATAGTGACCAATTGCATATCCGAATAAAGCACCGGTAACAGAACCGATCAAACAAACAGTTGCGAATTTAAAAGCTTTCTTAGATGAACCAAGCACAAGCGCAATCAGCAAAGCATCCGGAGGTATCGGAAAGAAAGACGATTCGGTGAAAGCAAGAAGAAAAAGTGCTGTTGTTCCGTATGGCGTATGGGACCAGTGAAGTACCCAATCGTAAAGATTTCTTAATAGTTTCATTAATTCCTTTGAATGAGTGACAAAATTAGGCAAATCGCTTGTTTTCTGAAAGTATTTTTGGCTTAATAATTGAATTTTCGCGGTGGATTAAAATGACGCCAAAAAAATAAAGTTTTGGCTAAAATTATTTAATAATATTATTAACAATTTAGGAGAGTTCTTATGAAAGCATCTATCTATTGTGTTGCGTTAATCCTTTTATTAGGATGCACAACGCTTTTTTCACAGGTTAATTCTAATTATGATGGACCGAAACCTGAAGTAAGAGCAGGTGCGAAATCTTTGGTTTTTCATTATACACCATTTCAAAGCAACCTTGAACCTGTTTATGTGGGAACTGTCAGTGTACCGGATCAGGGATTTACCAGTTTAGATTTGATGGGCGCCGGTTTCCGTTATTTTGTCACAAATCAAATTGCAATTGCATTAGGATTAAGTTTTGGTACTTCTTCAAGTAGTGTTGAAACAGAAACAGGAAAATCGGAGTCTTCATCAACATTATTTGGAGTTGGTATTGATGCAAACTATCATTTGCCTTCTCTCTACAGTGTTTCACCTTATGCCGGAGTGAATGTTAATTTGAGTTCTTTGTCTGCTACTGAAGAATTTACTCCAGAAGGTGGAGCAACAGAAACAACAGAATATTCCGGAAGTGGTTGGGGAATCGCCGCTCAATTTGGATTTGACTGGTACTTTACAGAAGGATTATCCCTTGGTGGTAAATATGCACTCGGATTAAGAAGCTTAGGTGAACCTGAAGTAGTATCCGAAGGTGAAACTGAAAAAGGTCCAAGCAGTACTTCTTTTGGTATAAGTACTATCAGTGTTCTGCTAAACGTTCATTTTTAGTTTATTAATTTATTTATAAGCAGTGCTCAAGCACTGCTTTTTTATTTTAAAATCAACATACTCTCCTAAACTTAAACTAATTACTTTTTCACTATTTTTACATCTAAAAATTTTATGGATAGTAAATGAATTTCAAACGCAGTGCTGGTATTCTTCTTCATCCAACTTCTCTTCCCGGTAAATTCGGTATTGGTGATCTTGGCAATGAGGCTTACAAGTTTGTTGACTTCTTAAAAGAAGCCGGACAAACTTTGTGGCAAACTTTTCCTCTTGGTCCAACAGGATATGGTGATTCACCTTATCAATGCTTTTCGGCATTTGCGGGAAATCCTTTGTTGGTTAGCCCTGATAAATTGAAGGAAGATGGTTTTCTTGCTGAAGATGATATCAAAAATCCTCAACAGTCTGATCCGAAGAAAATAGACTATGGGCAGGCTATTGATTATAAAAAATCAATTCTGAAAAAATCTTTTATTAATTTCAGGAATAATTCAAACGGACTTGACAAAAAATTTGAGAAGTTCTGTGAAGCTAACAAGGACTGGCTTAATGACTTTGCGCTTTTTATGGCTTTAAAAGATCATCACGGCGGTGCAGTTTGGAGTAGCTGGGAAAAAGGTCTCGTGCAAAGAGATAAAAAAGTTTTAACTGATTGGGAGAAGAAACTTAACGATGAAATCAATTATCAAAAGTTTGTTCAGTTTAATTTCTTCAGACAATGGAAATCATTGAAAGAATATGCTAATGAAAAAGGAATAAAAATTATTGGTGATATGCCAATCTTTATTGCTTATGACAGCTCTGATCTCTGGGCAAACAAAGAACTGTTTACTGTCGATGAAGATGGAAAGCTAACTTTTGTTGCCGGTGTTCCTCCGGATTATTTCAGCGAAACCGGACAGCTTTGGGGAAATCCTCTTTACAAATGGGATGAAATGGAGAAGGATGATTTCCTCTGGTGGCGAAAAAGATTTTCAAGTTTGTTTGAGATTGTTGACATCGTAAGAATAGACCACTTCCGCGGGTTTGAAGCTTACTGGAAAATTCCGGGTGACGCAAAAACAGCACAAAAGGGTAAATGGGTGAAAGCTCCCGGCGAAAAACTTTTTAGTATTTTAAATAAATATTTAGGTGAACTTCCCATTCTTGCTGAAGATCTTGGTGTGATTACTCCTCCCGTTGAAGCTTTGCGGGACAAATTCGGATTTCCAGGTATGAAAGTTTTACAGTTCGCATTCGGCTCAAAAATGGAATCAAAGTTTCTCCCTCACAACTTTATTCCTAATTGTGTTGTTTACACGGGCACTCACGATAACGATACAACAAAAGCCTACTTCGAAAAAGAAAAACTGAACAAAGAAAAAAATGATATTTATGAACATGCACAACTTTATCTCAATTATTTTGGTGATGATATTCTCTCAGAGTTAATCAGAGTAGCGTATGCATCAGTTGCGAATATAGTAATCATACCAATGCAGGATATTTTAAAACTTGGATCTGAAGCCAGAATGAACTTCCCGAGCACCACTGGTGGTAATTGGACATGGCGATTTACCTGGGATCAAATAGATGAAAATCTGGCAAAACATTATTTTGGACTTTCACAGCTTTATGAACGACCTCCTGTACAGAAAAAAATTGAAGAAATTGAAGTTGTCGAAGAATAGCATTTGTAATTAGTGAAAATTAGTGTAATTAGTGGCAAAAAAATTTCGAATCCTTTAACTATCTTTTGTATCAAACAGTTGTGAAAAATAATTATTCATATAATCTCAAAAGCAGGAGACCTAATTTGAAACAGATATCAGCCCTTTTAATTCTTTTCGTATTCTTATTTACTTCTTGTAATAATGGTCAGTCATCTTCCAATAATTTAAACTGGAATGGTAATCTTGAAAAAGCTATTGAACAGGCGAAGAAGGAAAACAAAGCAGTGCTCGTTAACTTTACAGGAAGCGACTGGTGTATCTGGTGCAAGAGATTAAGTGCTGAAGTATTTCAGCAAAAAGAATTTGAAGAATATGCAAAGAATAATCTAGTGTTAGTGATGCTTGATTTTCCCAAAGATATTCAGCAAAGTCAGGAAACAAAAGCATACAACAATAGTCTTGCAAAGAAATATGGTATTCAGGGATTTCCAACTATTCTGATATTTAACAATCAGGGCAAGTTAGTAGCGCAAACCGGTTATCAACCTGGCGGTGCCGCTAAGTATGTTGAACACATAAAATCTTACCTATAAAAATTTGAAAGGCGATCGGAAGGTCGCCATTTTCTTTTCCCACTCAAGTAAAAAATAGAATTATTAAACTTTTTTGATTCTGCATGAAGACAGGATTTCATGCATTTTATACGGCTTTCCATGCATGTATTAAAGTCCTTCCCGCAAGTAATCCCTTAAAAATCAATGATTTTATAAGTGAAACGTCATTGGCATAATTCTTTGTCATAAAACTCCGGAAAATGAGAGGAACAGGGAAAATAAATAATCATTTACTAATCATTTAAAGGAGATCTGAAATGAAAAAACAAAACAAACTTTGGCGCTACTTTCTGGCATTCTTTGCATTTGCAATGATTGCTTTTTTTGCCGGTTGTCAGGATGAAATGGTAATTGAACCTGGCGACAATGAACCAACTACTGATCAAGGAGCATTGGAAAAAATTGTTGATGAGGATTCATCACTAACATCCTTCGACTACAATTACGATGAAGAAGGGGTAATGGATTTTCTCGGAAAAGTTAATACAGCAATATTTCCTTTCAGAGTCGGACAGAAGATGAGACTTGTGAACAGAACATTGAGTATTGATTTTCAGGATACCATTGCTTATGGAACACTTACAAAGACATTCGAAGGATTATTGTTGATTGCCGCATCGTATGACTCAAATGCAACTGAGCCGGATACACTAATTAAAAAACCTTTCACCGCAATTGTAACACGTAATTTAATATTCAAGAAAATAAATAATACACCTTATCCGCGAAAGAACTGGATACTTGCAGCCATATCACTTCCTGAAGGTGGAACACAAAGCCCGAACATTGATATAAATAAGACCACTATATTTTTACCAAATGGCGATACGCTTTCTATTGATTCTCCTAATAATTATTATCTCAGAAGAGGCTGGGGTTGGTGGCACAACATACCGTTCCTGGGTCACAATGATTCTGTTACCGTCAGAGTTGAACTTTACAGTGCTTACGCTGAAGATGATTTTGTTACTCTGACCTGGGGCGCAAACCGATGGATCAGACACAGAGTTAAAAAGTTATTTGAATTAGTATCCTCAACACCAAACGGCAGCGGATATGATAAAGTATATGAGCAGACTTTTGTTGCACATCAATGGCCGGGATTTTATCACGCAATTATAAACGCACTTCCGAAACAGGTTATACTTGATGATGCTACTCCGGTTGAAACAGAATCCTGGGGAATACCATATTTTGTTCATCCATAATTTGATTAAGAGGATTTGAGCTTCCCAACATACGTCCTCTCCACATCCCCCTCTTTTAACGCAGGAGGGGGAGATTTTTTTAAGAAGGGAAGTAATTTTAAATAAATATTGAATTGATAATGAATTTTTATAAACATAATTTTTAACTGCAATGAAAAAAATTTTAACATATTTGATTATTTCAGCAACTGTATTTGCCCTGGTTAGTTGCGATAAACCTGCACCGACAGAACTCATAGACGACACAACCGATGATTTCGAAGTTGAAGTACTAAATAAAGATCTTGATAGCCCTTATTTCAGCGGGACTGATACATCCGGAATTACACAGGATATTACCGGTCTAATTAATCTTATTTCGGTAAGCGGAATTAAAATTACTACTGAAAATAAAACCAGCGAATTGTCCCTTGCACAGGGTATGTTTTTTGATAAATCGAAACCAATAAAAGATTCACATGGAAGATTGCTGGCTTATAAAACAATTATTCCCGGAACTATTAAGTTCAATGGAACTGAAGCTCATATAGTACCTTACGTAATCAAATTCAGAGAAAGCGGAATGCCGAAAGATACCCTGATTGGAGGAAAATATCTTCTCTACAACATCTATGGCGGATATCCGGATCCTTTTTACTTCAGCTATAACTCTAATGTTAGTTTTGAATTCGATCCAATATTACCGGGAGAAAATATCTCATTCAACATTCAAACTCCTCACGAGATAACCGGGGTAGTAAGTTTAAGCGGAAAGAAAATAAGTCGAAATCTTGAAGTTAATCTGAACTGGAACGGAAGAGGAGAAAAAAGAATTTCGGTTGTTGTTGGTTTGATGCGTCAGGGTCAGCTTCAATCAATCCCGGTTTATAAAATAAAAACTCCTGATGATGGTGAACTAAGAATTCCGGGCAGGTATCTCAATCAGCTTCCGTTAGATAGATTTGAAAAAATTGTTTTTACTTTCGTAAGGAGTTACGAAGGCTATCGGGGTAGTGGAGTTAATGAGTTATTAGTTTCATCACAAAGTATTCACAGTATAGTTATAGATATTCCTTGAGAAAAATATTTTTAATTTTTTTATCATTTATGGCTTTGAACTTAAAAATATTACCGCAGAGTTCTTTCGGTTTGTCCGGATATTGGGGACTGCAGGAATCCCTTACGATCCCGTTTTATAACTACGAAAGTAATTCATCAAACTATTTTGGAATTAAGGATTGGGGAATATCGCTGCAATATGGTGCTGAATTTTCAGGCAGTGTTAACACCAGTTTATACCTTCTTGCAATAGTTAAAAAATTAGGTAACCATTCTCTGTCAGCGAGATTTACGCCTGGCTATCAAAAAGAATTTTTATTTGCAACAGGTGAGGCAATAATTATTAACGATACAACAACTCAATCTCTCGAAGCTAATTACAATTACAAGGAACTTTTCGGATTTGGTTATTCGTACGCATTCAATGAACAGTTTAGTGCAGGTTTGGCAGTGCGTTTTTTCAATCAGAATTTTAATCAGCAGATTGTTAAACCTGTTTTTGGTGATACGCTATATCTTGTTCGTGAGACTTTAGACGAAAAAGTGAATATGTGGAATGCTGATATTGGCATTGATTTTATTCTTAGCAAACAATTTCAATTCAGAGCTGCCTCTATTAATTTGTTTAACTATAAAGATGAAATAATGAATGAAGAATTTCAGAAGTTTCAAATGGAGCAGAAAAGAGGAGCGCTTCTGATAGCAAGTTATCTTCCGGCTGATTATTTAAATCTTCATTTCTTATATGAAACCACCAGCTCTTTCCAGGTTAGTCTTACAGGTTTAGCAAACAGAATTACTTATGGCTTAACTGCTTTTCACGATTATTATCAGGAACCATACATTGCCGGTATTATTCCTGCGGTTGGATACAGAACAAGTTTGTTTGAAATTCTCGTCAGCGGTGTTAAATATTTTTCCGATAGAACTACCAACTCAGGCTTTTCAAAATTTTACGAAGAAGGAATTCACAATATCATCAACAACAGGTACAGTTTTGATAAGATAGTACTGAGCCTTGCGGTTAATGTAAGCAGTACTCCCGAAAAGAAAGTGGAATTAATTGGTGTTGAAATTGTTCGTGATATTTATCCCGCCTTTTATGATAAATACATCAATGAACCTTTTGCCTATGGAAAAGTAGTAAACATTTCTGATAAAGCTGTTAGTGTAATACCTTCTGTGAGAATAGAAGGAGTAACAGAAGACAAAATTCAATCACCTCCGCAGATGATTGCCGCGAAAGATACTGCAACAGTACCTTTTTATCTTATTATTCCTGATAAATATTTTATTGACAAGACAATGTTATCTTATGCAGACTTTTATATTACAGCTTCATCGACTGAACCCGATGCTCAACTTCAGAAAGCAGCACTGATAAATAGTATGAATAGCTGGGATGGAAACGTAGCCAATCTAAGATATTTTATTATAAGAGAAATGGAATACTCAATGAACATCTCAAAGAAAATTTTAAGTGAAAACAAAACAGTGCTCGATACCATTCCATCAGACTTGTCTGCTTTTTATAAATCGAAATTTATTTTTAATGATTTTGTAAAAAAGCTTGTTTACACTTCTGACCCTCGAGCAACAGCCGAGTATGTTCAGTTTCCGAAACAGACTCTGGAATTAAAAGGCGGTGACTGTGATGATTTAAGTGTGGCATATTCTTCTTTGCTTGAAAGTGTTGGTGTGCAAACTGCACTTGTTGATTATAAAGGAGATGGTGAGATCAGACATGTAAATGTTCTGGTCAATACTGGTTTAGAACCTGCACGGGCAAAGTTAATTACGAATAATGATTCAAAATATTTCATCAGAAAAAATGAACTGGATAAAGATGAAGTCTGGATTCCTGTTGAAACAACTTCTCTTACTAATTTTGATGAAGCATGGAATATTGGTGTTGAAAAATTTAACAGCGAAGCAATTGAAAATCTTGGGCTGGTTAAAAATAAAGTTGAAATAATTGATGTTTATTAATCAGGAGATATTAAAATGTTAAATAAATTTAAATCCCGTTTCGCAGCAAAAACTTTTTTGATTTTGCTTTTACTGATTCCTCCAATTGCTGCGCAGGAATTCAAAGCAACAAATGTTAAAGGTGACGTAAAATATCAGTCAGGTACATCTGAAATCTGGACCGAAGTTAAGGAAGGAACAATCCTGCATCCTGATGATATTGTTTCCACAGGTGAAAAATCTTCTGTTCAGATTAAAGAAAGCGGAAATATTATTTCTCTTGGAGAAACTTCTGCTCTGTCTTTATCAAGTATCAGGACTATGAGTACCGATGAATTGCTGCTGGCACTTGCAATGGAAGATATGATAAACGCACCTAAAACAAATGGGAAGAAGAATTCCGGCAACACAGCTGTATATGGAAATAAAGAAGGAGATGCAAAGAATTCGGAAATAAAGGCAGATGATTTTGGAATAAAAAGATTAAATGGTGCAATGCAGCTTGCACAAAACGGATTCAAAGAATCTTCAGTTATTTTTGCTAAAGAAACTTACAGAAAATACCCTTACTCTAAACAAATACCTTCTTACAGAATTTTCTTTACCGATATTCTTTTTGAAAAAGGTTTGTATGAAGAAGCCCTTGGTGAATACCTGGATATTGCTAAACTTGATCTTAGCAAAGAACAAAAGTCGAAAGTTGAATTGCAAACTCAAACTATTAATAAAATCTTACTTAATAAATAATTTAAGAACAGCCCCGACAGAAAAGGCGGGGCTTTTGCCTTTCTGAAGTTTTCTCTTCTGGATTATTTCCCTCAAATAATTATATTCCAAACAATATTTTTTTTATTCAGGAAATAATAATGAAGAAAAATTTTACTACACTCTTTTTGATAACTTTTCTTGCTTTAACATCTTTCATAGTTTCTCAGGAGAATGACTATATTCCGGGAGAGCTCATCATTCAGTTCAAAGAAAAAATTTCCATTGACTCCTTTGAAGAGAGTTATGCCGATATTGAATTGGAAAACATCAGACTTCTTTCAGACAGGATGAACATTTGGTGGGTTAGATATAACTCAGAAGAATTCGACGATGCTGAAATAAGATTCAGGATTAGTAAAGATTTTCGCGTAAATATAGTTCAGTTCAATCATAGAGTTGTGTTAAGAGAATCGTTTGATGAATTCGCCGAAGTGCTGGCAAATTTCCCGGATGATCCTATGTTTAATCAACAATGGGGATTACATAACACCGGACAATCAGGCGGAACTCCCGACGCAGATATTGATGCACCGGAAGCCTGGGATATTGCAACCGGAGGAGTAACAGCTCTCGGCGATACTATTGTTGTAGCGATAGTTGACGGTGGCTGTCAGTTAAATCATCCCGATCTGAATTACTGGTATAACTGGCACGAAATACAAGGTAATGGAATTGATGATGACGGCAACGGCTACATTGACGATTTCAGAGGATGGAATGCTTATAATAACACACCTAATGTTCCCGGTAGCGGGCACGGAACACATGTAGCAGGAATTTCCGGAGCGAAAGGAAATAATAATCTGGGTGTTTCCGGTGTTAACTGGAACGTAAAAGTAATGCCTATCGCAGGCTCATCTTCAAGTGAAGCTACAGTCGTTGCTGCATACGCTTATGCTCTTGAACTCAGAGCACAATACAATTCAACTAACGGTGCGCTTGGTGCTTTTGTGGTTGCAACAAATTCTTCTTTTGGTGTTGATTATGGTCAACCTGCCAATTATCCAATCTGGTGTGCAATGTATGATTCTCTCGGTGTTCAGGGAATATTAAGCTGCGGTGCAACAGCCAATCTGAATATAAATATAGATATTATGGGCGATATTCCCACCGCTTGTCCAAGCGATTATATGATTGCAGTAACAAATACTACCAGAAATGATTTAAAAAATAGTGGTGCAGCATACGGACTTACAACTATAGATCTGGGAGCGCCAGGAACAAGTATTCTTAGTACCTACCCAACAAGCACCTATTCAACATTAACAGGGACGTCAATGGCAACTCCGATGGTTACCGGTGCAATAGCTTTAATGTATGCAGCTGCTGATATTTCAAGAATGAATTTTTACAACTCTAATCTTTTTGCCGGAACGCTGATGTTCAGAGATGTTTTATTTAACGGCGTCGATTCAATTTCTGCACTTCAGGGAATTACTGTAACGGGTGGAAGACTTAACGTTTATAATGCTGTAATGGAAATATCTTCGCCGATTGTTCCTGTTGAATTAGTTTCTTTTAATTATGAATTACTCAATGGATCTGTTAATCTCAACTGGATTACCGCCACAGAAATTAATAACCGGGGATTTGAGATTCTTCGCTTTGCTCAGAATAACAATGTCTGGGAAAATATTGGATTCGTTCCGGGATTTGGCACAACAACAGAACCGAAATCTTATTCCTTTATTGATAACGAAGTTTCTGATGGAATTTACAGTTACAGATTAAAGCAAATTGATATGAATGGTCAGTATGAATACTCAGATGTAATTGAAATAGATATAAAAACTCCAAATAAATTTTCTTTAGAACAGAATTATCCAAATCCGTTTAATCCGAAAACCAATATTCAGTATGCAATTGGCAGCAGGCAATTTGTAACATTAAAAGTTTACGATGTTCTGGGAAATGAAATTGCAACATTGGTTAATGAAGAGAAGCCAGCGGGTGAATATGAAGTTGAATTCAATCTCAACACTACTTCTG
This sequence comes from Ignavibacteriaceae bacterium, assembly GCA_013388525.1. Next base: position 30,289 of record JACAFA010000256.1, read on the forward strand.
ATAAGTCATTCCGGCTTGTCTGGAATCTGAGCAGCGGAGTTTATTTCTATAAACTTACTGCCGAAACATTTTCTGAAACGAAGAAGATGATTCTTGCGAAATAATGCTAGCAAATTTGATTAATGTTGTGATTAAAATAAAAAATTGGCAAATTGCTTTTGGAAAACATATTCATAAACAAAAAATAAGAGGTGTAAATGAAAAAAATATTGGTGTTACTTTGTTTTTTACCAATTGTATTTGTTTTCACAATTGAAGGCATTGCTCAATCAAATAACCCGGTAATTAATCCTGCTCTGCAGGTAGTTCTACTTGATGCCGGCAGCAATGATAAGATTGATGTTTATGCTACGTTACGTGATCAATATTCTTTCGATGATTTAAGAATGCAGACTGCTTTCCTTCCAAAAAAGGAAAGACAAAAGGAAGTTGTTAGAATTCTGCGTTCATTTGCTTTTGAAAAGCAGCAATCTGTTCGAAATTATCTCGAGGATGCAAAGCAGCAAAATCTTGTAAGTAAAATTGATATTCTCTGGGCAGCAAACACAATAGTTTTTTCTGCTGTACCGGAAGTCATTTACTATCTTGCGGAAAATTTTGATGAAATAGCAGAGATAAGATATGATCCTCAAATAGATGAAAATTTGTTAATTGACCCAACAGAAGATATGCAGACATATTATCCACCCTCGCCAAATGACAATCCAGCTCCTCAGCCGGGATTGGTTTTGATTAATGCACCATCGGTTTGGGCAGCTGGTGACAGCGGACAGGGGATACTTACTGCAAATCATGATTCCGGATGTTTCTGGGCTCATCCTGATCTTATCAACCAGATATGGCACAATCTCGGTGAGGATGCTAATGGTAATGGTAAAGTAATTATATGGAATGGTTCTGCATGGGTTTTTGATCCCGGTGATGTAAATGGTATTGATGATGATGGGAATAGTTATATTGATGATTTTATCGGATGGGATTTTCAGGGAAATGATAACAATCCGGGTCCAAGCGGAACTCATGGCACAAACACAGCAGGAATTATCTGCGGTGATGGGACTAACGGAACTCAAACCGGAGTTGCTCCTCGTGCAAAGCTAATCAATTGTAAGTTAAGCGGTGAATCTTCTTCCTGGCTGGCTATTCAATATTCCGTTGCTGCCGGTGTTGATGTTATTACGAGTTCGCATAGTTATAAATGGTATTTCTCTCCACAGCCAAATTATCCAATGCACAGGCAAATGAATGATTTTGAATTGGCAGCAGGGGTCGTCCATACAAATTCAACCAGCAATGATGGTGGAAATTTAGGAAGTGCACCTATTCCATTTAATATTGCTGCCCCGGGAAATTCACCTCCAGCATGGTTGCATCCTGATCAAACTTTAATCGGAGGATTGAGTTCAATTATCGGAGTTGGAAATGTATTAGCTTCAACAGATGTAATTGTCAGCAGTTCTCCTTATGGTCCTGCAACGTGGGAAGATATTCAGATCAATCATCCCAGTTATCCATATCCAATGCCTCTTGCATATCAGGATTATCCCTATGAAACTATTCCAGGTTCAATGGGTTTGTTAAAGCCTGACGTTTCGGCACCTGGCAATGGAACAACAACAACCGCAGATGGCGGAGGTTACGCTTCATTTAGTGGTACATCAGGTGCAACACCTCACGTTTGCGGAACCGCTGCTTTATTACTATCGGTAAATCCTAACTTAAACCCTGCAGATGTTAGTATGATTTTGCAGACCACTTCTGTTGACAAAGGTGTTCCGGGAAAAGATCCAAGATATGGCGCCGGAAGAATTGATGCATACCAGGCTTATTTGCTTGCATTATCAATGATACCGGTTGAGTTCTCTTCATTTTCAGCAACGGCAAATGAAAATTCTGTAACATTAAACTGGTCGACTGCTACTGAAACTAACAACTCAGGGTTTTCTGTTGAAAGAAAAACTCCACTTGATGAAAGATGGATTGAGGTTGGTTTTGTACCTGGTTTTGGAAGCACAACTGAAAGAAAGAGTTACTCATTTACAGATGTAAATCTATCAATGGGTGCTTACAGTTATAGGCTGAAGCAAATTGATTTTGATGGAACCTATGAATACAGTAACGAAGTTTTTGCAGAGGTAAGTGCACCAAAGAACTTTGCACTATTGCAGAACTACCCGAATCCTTTTAATCCATCAACAACGATTGAGTTTTCAATTCCCGAAATGAGTAATGTCTCAATTGAAATTTACACTGTAGTTGGTGAGCTTGTTGCAAGTCTTGTAAACCAGAATCTTGATGCAGGTTACCATAGTTTAAATTTTAATGCAAGTAATCTTCCGTCGGGCACTTATATTTATCAATTGAAAGCAAACGGACAAAACAGAACTTTCGTTGATGTGAAGAAGATGTTATTGATGAAGTAAAATTCATTGATGGTGTATTCTCCGGTAATACTATTAATGCCATATCTTTGGGATATGGCATTTTTATTTTTAGAAGGATTTGTTTTTGAAAACAGTAAAAATTAAAAATTCAAAAGAAGAATATACGGTTGGTAAAATAGTCTGTGTTGGTAGAAACTACGCTGAGCATGCGAAAGAACTTGGCAATGAAGTTCCGGACAAACCGGTGTTATTTCTAAAACCATCTTCAGCTTTAATTTATTCCGGTGGTGAGATTAATCATCCGGATTATGGGAATGAACTTCACCACGAAGTCGAGCTTGTTTTGTTGATCGGGGATACTGTGAAAAAAGCGGACAAAGTTAAAGCAGAAAAAGCAATTATCGGATATGGAGTCGGACTCGACATGACTTTACGTGATGTTCAGAACGAGCTAAAGAAAAAAGGTAATCCCTGGACATTAGCAAAGTGCTTCGATACTTCTGCAGTAATTTCAGATTTCATTTTGAAAAAAGATTATCAGTTAAAATCTGAAGAAAGACTGGAGTTGAAAGTTAATGGAGCGGTCAGACAAAGTGATATTCTGAAAAGTATGATTTTTAGTCCCGCAGAAATTGTGGAATATATTTCTTCAGTAATGACACTCGAAAAAGGAGATTTGATTTTTACCGGAACACCTTCCGGTGTAGGCAAAGTTGGTAGGGGTGATAAATTAGAAGCTAAACTCGGTGAAGTTGCTCAGTTGATTTGCAGTGTTATATAGCCACGAATTTTACTAATTAACACCAATTTTTATTAGTGGCAATTGGTGTAATTAGTGGCTATTTATTCAATTCCTTCAATGATCTTTTTATTAATTCTTCCAAACTGCATTCAGGTAACTCAATGAGTATTTTATTAACAACTTTCTCAGACGAAGTAAAATTATAACCCAATGTTGCTAAGGCAGCTACTGCTTCTTTCTGCGAGCTTGGTTTAGCAGATGATATTCCTTCATCTTTTACATCGCTTACTTTTTTCTTTAGTTCAAGTATTAACCTTTCTGCAGTTTTTCTTCCAATTCCCGGAACTGCAATCATTCTTTCAACGTTGCTTGTAACAATAGCCTGCTTCAGTTCATCAGTTGAAATTCCTGATAAAAGCCCCAGCGCAGATTTTGGTCCTACACCACTAACAGAAATCAGTAGTTCAAACATTTCTTTTTCAGATTCTGAATAAAATCCGAAAAGAGTAATTGCGTCTTCCTTCACATTCGTATGAATGAAAAGAGATACGGTTTCCTTTCCACTCAACTTCTCAAATGTGTTGATTGAAATTCTTATTTCATATCCAACTCCGTTTACATCGAGAAGAATTTGAGTCGGTTTTGCTGAAATTATTTTTCCTGTTAGATAACCGATCATGGTCAATTAAAAATTAAAAATGATAAATTAAAAAATGAGATTAATTGATAAAATAAGACATTTCGATATTTCAAATAAAAATAATAAATGACTATTGTCTGATGACCCGACCAGGGTTTGCATCAACAAACTCTTTCCAGCTTTTACTCTTTTTAAAAGTTGGTGCTTTCAATCTGAATGCATGACAAAGCGCTATTGCAAGAGCATCGCTTTCATCAGGTTTAAATTTAATCTTCTTTGCATTTAAAATCGCCTGGACCATAAAATTAACCTGTTGTTTGGAAGCTGCACCTTTTCCAACTACAGCTTTTTTTACTTCGCGTGGAGAGTATTCACTTGTCGGAACTTTATTATGAATTGCTGCAAGAAGGGAAACTCCGCGTGCGTAACCAATCTTCATAACTGATTGCACATTCTTGCCATAAAAAGCTGTTTCGATAACAAATTCATCAGGCTTGTATATTTTTAGCAGCTTATCAAGCTCATTGTAAATAATTTCAAGTTTTTCTGAAAGAGATTTGGTTAGAGGAAGTTTGATTATACCGTGAGAGATTCTTCTGAATTTATTATTTGTATATTCAATTAATCCATATCCGGTAATGTTTGTTCCCGGGTCAACACCGAGTATTATCATTATTATTTAGATTAAAAATATTAAAATCAGGATTGCTGCTTAATGAACTCCTCATCAAACTCAGCGTTCGAATAAACATTTTGAACATCATCACAGTCCTCAAGACCTTCAATTAATTTCATCATCTTCTCGGCGTTTTCACCTGAAATATTTACAGTATTTTTTGCAATCCATTGAAGAGATGCATTGTCGATTGTAAGTTTTTTGTCAATCAGCGCTTTCCTTACAGGTTCAAATGATTCAACGTCAGTTTGAATTTCAAAGAACTCATCTTCCGTTTGCATATCTTCTGCACCGGCGTTTAATGCTATTTCCATAATTTCGTCTTCAGTTTTACCTTGTTTTGGTAATGTTATAACACCTTTCTTCTGAAACATCCACGCAACTGAGCCGCTTTCACCCAGATTTCCGCCGTGTCTGCTGAAGATATGTCTTACTTCAGCAACAGTTCTATTTTTGTTATCTGTTGCTACCTCAACTAATATTGCAATACCTCCCGGACCATAACCTTCATAAGTTAGTTCACTGATTGTTGTTCCTTCAAGTTCGCCGGTAGCTTTTTTAATTGCGCGTTCAATATTATCAGCAGGCATATTAGCAGCCTTTGCATTATCAATTGCAAGCCGGAGTCTCGGGTTTCCTGCGGGATCACCTCCGCCTTCACGAGCAGCAATGGTTAATTCCTTAATTAACTTAGTAAAGAGTTTCCCTCTCTTTGCATCTAATGCGCCTTTTTTTCTTCTAATGGTTGCCCACTTTGAATGCCCCGACATTTAATATCTCCTTTTAAGTTCTTGCTTTTATATCTTTTAATTTTAGTTGCGGAAAAATTCTGTTATCACGTATAGTTTTATCTACCGAGAAAACTATATCGAGTTGAGAATGATTTTGTATTATCATTTCGTAATGATCTCCCATATTAAACCCGATAGAATCGAAAACTTTATCTGTTCCGGTTTGCTTGAAACCAACAACCAGGTGATTGTTTCCGACAATTCTTGGTGTACCTGCGGTTTGAACTCCTTCACTTAAAAAAACAGGTCTGAGATTTCCCGGACCAAATGGAGCAAACTGATCAAGTATTCGTATAAATTTCGGAGTGATTTCTGCGAATCTGATTTTCGAATCGATGGAAATTTCCTCTGAAAGATCTTCACTTGTTATAGACGACTTCAGTACTTCATTAAGTCTTGCTCTGAACTCATCAACTTTATCCAATTCAAGAGCAAGCCCTGCTGCTGCCTGATGACCGCCAAAATGCAGAAGCAGATCATCGCATTGCTGAAGTGCTTCATAAATATTAAATCCGTTGATGCTTCTTGCAGAGCCTTTGGCAATACCATCAATAGTTGTAAGTAATACAGATGGTCGGTAATATTTTTCCACTAAACGCGATGCAACTATTCCAATAACGCCAGGATGCCAGTTTTCATTGTGCAAAACGATTGCCAACTCCTCATCAAGATCAATCTGTGTATCGACTAATTCTTTTGCAGCTTCAAAAGTGTCAACATCAATTTTTCTTCTTTCGTAATTTTCCGTTTCAAGAACTTCAGCAAGCTTCAGAGCATCTTTTTTATTATTTGCGATTAAAAGATTAACAGCACGTTCAGCATCTCCGAGTCTTCCTACTGCGTTTATTCTTGGTGCAATGGTAAAGACAATTTGCCCGGAAGTTAAATGTCCGGTTTGAAGTCTGCTCATTTCAATCAAAGCTTCAATTCCGGGACGTGGATTTAAATTGATCTGGTTTAGCCCTTCGTTAACAAGAATTCTGTTTTCATCAATAAGCGGGACAATATCTGCAGCGCCGGCAAGAGCAACAAGATCAAGATATTTTAAAGGAAGACCGCGCTTACCAATTCTTTCGCACAAGCCCTGTGCAAGTTTAAAAGCCACACCTGCACCTGAAAGATATTTGAAAGGATAATTACAACCGGGTTTTAACGGATCAAGCACTGCAAATGCTCTTGGAATTTCTTCTTTTGGCTGATGATGATCGCAAATGATTACATCAATTCCCAGTTGATTTGCGTAATCGGTTTCAGTAATCGCGGTGATTCCACAATCTACCGCTATCATTAGCTTTGTCCCTTTTTCTTTAACGCTATCTATAGCAGAATTTGAAAGTCCATATCCTTCTTCAAGTCTTCTGGGAATATAAAATTCTACATTAGCATCAAGTTCCTTTAGAAACATATACAAAAGTGCAGTAGCACAGGTGCCATCAACATCATAGTCTCCGTAAATGCAAATCTTTTGATTTTCGGTGAGTGCAGTTATAACTCTTGTTGTAGCTGATTCCATCTGATCCAGAAGGAATGGGTCATAAAGTAAATCAATTGAAGGACGGAAGAATTGTTTAGCCTGGTTAAAGGTCTTTATATCTCTAAGAACCAGCAGTCTTGCCAGTATCGGGGAGATATTAAGTGAATCCGTAAGCCGTTGAACAGACAGCTCATCGGAAACTTCTTTTATTTTCCAGTGTTTTCGTCCCATAGGAATTTTCAATCTTCTGAAAGAACAAATAAAAAGTCCAGTCCTGTAAGCCGAGTTCTGTATCTCATGAGATATCCGCTTTGCAGCAACATCCCACAGGATGGCAATCATTTATCTTGTTCCACCATTACTGATGGAATCCAGCGATCTACCCGGAAACCTCCAGAGCGAACAACCCTGATTTCCGGTAAACCGGAAAACGGTTTCCCTATTTGATCTTGCTTCGGGTGTGGTTTACCATGCCTGCATTGTTACCAATGTAGCGGTGGGCTCTTACCCCACCTTTTCACCTTTACCCCGTGAGATAAACTCTAAAAAAATCTCAATAAACCGTGAAATGAAAATCTCACGGGGAAGTTTATTTTCTGTGGCACTGTCAATATCCCGCTAAGCGAGACTCCGGGTGTTACCCGGCACCCTGTTCTATGAAGCTCGGACTTTCCTCCCACCATAAAACTTTAAAGTGAGCGATTGCCCGGACCGAACTATTTTATTTTTCTTCAAAACTTTTTTAGACAATTGGAGAATCCGAAATTCTTAACGAATTTTATTTACTAATTAACTGCGGCAAATATACAAAATTGATTATCAGAAATCAGCAGTTTACTTTTTTATTGAACAAAATTATTTATTGGTTTCTTCGGCAATCTCGGAAGAGACCAGAATTCTTCCACAATATTCACAATAAAAAAGACGATTATTTTGCCTGATTTCGAGTTGTCTCTGAGAAGGAACAATATTATGACAACCCGAACAAGCCGATCTTTTTATAGTGGCTACAGCAAGGCCTTTCTTGGCTTTTCTTATTCTCATATAAGAAGAGAGATCGTTTTTCTTTACTTCACTTTCTATCTTTTTCCTTTGTTCAAGAAGCTTCGACTCTTCTCTCTCATTTGCCTTAATGATTTCTTTTAGGTCTGCTTCCTTTTCCTTGAGTTCATTTTTTAATTCCTCAAGCTTTGGCGTTATCTCCTCAATTTCCAGTGTGAGCACTTTGCTTCTGTCTGCAAGCGAATTATTTTCAGCTTCGAGCTTATTGATTTGCTCTTCGGTGTGATCTATCTCTTTAGTAAGAGCATCATATTCTTTATTATTTCTGACCTGGTAAAGCTGTGCTTTGAACTTCTTTTGATTTTCTTTCAGCTTTTCGATTTCATTTTCATTCTCAGCCCTTCTTGTAATAGATTCTTTCTGCTCTTTTTCTTTGACCTCAATATCTTTGATGAAACCATTAATTTTTTCTTCCAGCTCTCTGACCATATTTGGAAGATCACCGCGCAAGTCTTCGAGTTCGTCCAGTTGATTATCAATTTGCTGAAGTTGATATAGAATTTTTAATCTGTTATACAATTTTAATTGACTCCTGATTTGTTATAAAAAACTATCGGGTTTGTTGAACCCTTAAACTTTAATATTTTGATTTTTTTATTTCCCGTTAAGAATATCTCCAGTCTCTTCTTTATTTCATCCAATATTGGTATTTCTGTTTCATAATGTCCGGCATCAATCAACAGAATTTTACTTCCGGCATCCTGGAAAGTGTGATATTTTAAATCAGCAGTAACAAACGCATCAGCATTTTGATTTATTGCTTCATCAAGTAATTCTCCGCAGGAGCCTCCGCAAACAGCAACGAATTTAATTTTTTTCTTATTACTCTTTGCATATTTCAGAGTTGCTACTTTGAGTTTTGATGAAACCAAAGCAAGAAAATCATTCGTATTCATTGGATTGCTTAGCTCTCCAATAGCGCCCATTCCAAAGTTTACATTATCATTTTTTAATGGGAAAATATCATAAGCTACTTCCTCATAAGGATGTGCTTTCTTCATTACTTTGATAACATTATTAATTTTCCATTCATCAACAAGAATTTCGAGCTTAGCTTCTTCAACAGATTCAACCACACCTTTTTTTCCTATAGCAGGATTACTTTCATCGGATCCTTTGAATGTTCCGGTGCCCGGGGTTCTGAAGCTGCAATGAGAGTATTCACCAATTATTCCACCACCTGATTGATGAATTGCATCAGCCACTTTGTTAACATGAGAAACGGGGACAAACACAGCAAGCTTAAACTGGTTGCCTGAAAGATTTTTTAAAAATCTAACCTTCTTTAAGTTTAATCTTTTAGCTAACTGATAACTAACACCGTCTTTAGTAAAATCAATGTTCGTGTGGGCAGAATACAGAACGATTTGATTTTTGATCAGTCTCCCGATCAATCTTGCTTTTGTGTTTTTTGAGAAGTCAAGATTTCTTAACGGGTAGTATATAATTGGATGATGTGTGATAATAAGATTACAATTTTCTTTTATTGCATTTTCAATTACTTCTTCCTGAAGGTCAAGGCTGAGTAATATATTTTTAATTTTGATTTCCGGATCACCAACCTGCAGTCCGACATTATCTTTCTGCCAGGCAATTCCTTTGGGCGCCCAATCCTCCAGATATTTTATTATTTCTTTTACAGTCATTTCAAAAAAAAATGCACTTCTCTATTTGAAGTGCATTTCCATAAATTTTTCTCTACCCCGGGATTTTATTATCCCTCATATCAACAATATCAAGGTATTTTAAATTTTGCTTACTTTTTGGTCTCATTTTAAGTGTCAAAATATAACAGAAAAAGTTTTAACTAACAACCACCAGTAATGGTTAGAAAATACCGCTTTCTGCCGGTTCTGTCCAATTTCCATCTTCTTTAATTAATTCTATTAAATCATCCACAGCCAGAGATGAGCTAACACTCCTTTTTATAATTTCTTTGCCCCTGTACAATGTTATCTTATCTACTCCGCTGCCAACGTATCCATAATCAGCATCTGCCATTTCGCCGGGACCATTTACAATGCAGCCCATTATTGCAATCTTTACTCCTTTGAGATGCTCAGTACGTTTTCTAATCATCTCGGTAGTTTCTTGAAGGTCGAAAAGTGTTCTACCGCAGGATGGACAGGCGATGTATTCCGTTTTCGATATTCTGGTTCTCGTTGCCTGAAGAATTCCAAACAGTGTTCTGTTTATAAATTTTTCTTTTGATTCTTTGACAAACGTTAACTTGCTGGTTTTTTCAGATTCTGATTTTTCTGTTTCGGTTGTAAGCCAAACACCATCTCCAAACCCATCAATAAGCAATCCGCCAAAGTCAGTTGAAGAGTATAATCGAACATCATCAAGTGAAATATTTTGATAATCTCTTTTGATGATTACAGGATTTTTAATTTCCTGGTTTATCAGCTCAAAGAAAAATCTTCTTTGCTCTGCCATTCCGTGTTCGTTATCTGTTTCTATAGTCAGAACTAATTTCGAATCCGATTTAATTTTACTTAAAAGGTCTTTACTCAGGTCATCTGATTTCAATTTTAAAAATTTAATTTGATCGAAAAAAGTTTTCTGAGCAAGATACTCGCTAATGGTTAAAAGCGGGTATCTTAATTTTTTTGAATCAAGTTTATTCCAATCAGCATAATCAATAATTAATTTTAGATTTTCAGGTATTTCAAAATTGATGTTTAGTTTTCCGAGATAAATAATATCAGCGGCAGCATCTGAAAGATACCACTTGTCTGATGGCTCGTCGTATTTATAACCAATATCAGTAAAATCTTTTTGATTAGAAATTTTTCTTGAACTATAGTCTGCCACAACAACCGGAACATTACTACCACCGATTCCTGATACCTCAAATGTTTCTCTTCTTTTATAACTAATAGGATCAATTGGAATTTCCTCAACGGGTTTTATAGGTTTATGATTTGCTCTTTTTTTATACCTGTTTGCCAGAGAGATTGCAACCGG
>JACAFA010000228.1 GCA_013388525.1 Ignavibacteriaceae bacterium
TCATTTGTTGCTGAGTATGATAAAGCAGGAACTTTTTTGTTCGATACTTTCGTGAAAAATGAACAACTTGATTATCTAATGAAACAGATAGAAAAGCTTACATTTAAAGCTCAGGATGAAAAAAGCGGTTTAAGTCGAGGTCTGATCAGGCGGCTGCTTGAACTATCTGAGATGTTAAAAAAATATGAAGAAACAGACGATGCGACTTATTTAATTGCTTATGCAAGACTAAACCATACTGTGAACAGGTTATTAAAAAACAAGGATAAAGAACTTATAAAATTCTTTGAAGATATTTTAACGATTAATAAAGAGGGAAATGAAGAAGCACTAAAGTTAGAAAAAATTCTTCATCCTCTGGTTTGCCAGGTCATTTATAATATTAGAAAATAAATAAAGGAGTAATTTTTATGAACTCAATAACTATAACATCATTTTTTGATTCACAAGGACAGTTGTTAAAAAATCTTATCTCTGATCAGGGAAAAGAAAACATAAAAGAAATAATTGATTTTCTTCAATTTCAGAATAAAGACAAATTAAACCGAAATGAAAAACTTAACATAAATCAGCTACGCAAATTCTACGATAGCTTTCTGAAAATTTATAATACTAAAGTTGATGAAACTGAAAAGAAAATTCAATTATTAATGCTAAAAGCTAATGCAGAATATTCAGCTAAGAGACTTCACACAAATAGGTTCAAAGATTTTCTTTCTAACAGAATTAACATTGTAGTTTCAAAAAATGGAGAAGATTTTAAAAAAAATCTTAATGCATTCAAATTACATTTTGAAGCTTTAGTAGCATATTATCCAAAGAATTAAAAGGAGTAAATAAAATGAAAAAAGTGACTAAAAAAATCGAATTAGAAGTGCTAACAGGTTTACACATTGGTGCTGGAAATGATGCAGTGCAAATTGGCGGAGTAGATTCAGCAGTGATTAAGGATCCAGTTTCTTCTTTACCATATATACCTGGTAGTTCCCTTAAAGGAAAGATCAGATGTTTGTTGGAGACTGAAGGCGGTTATTCGGAGATGGATGATACAATAAATGATTATTTCGGACCTACCAGTGATTACTTGAAAACGAAGAAAAATGATAAGAATTATGTTCAAAAACCTACTCGATATATTTTCAGAGATTTAACTTTAGATGATGATAATAAACAAAAATTTTTATCCGGTGAAGTTACTACGGAATTTAAAACAGAAATTGTGATTGATAGAAACAAAGGGACAGCAAAAGATGGAGGTTTAAGGACAATTGAAAGAGTTCCACCCTCAGTGAAATTCAAAGGCGAAATATTAATTCGTGTAATGATAGAAGATGATGAAACCAAGCTATTGGAAATTCTCAAAAAAGGAATAAATCTTTTAAATAAAGATTACCTAGGTGGTTCTGGAAGCAGAGGATATGGAGCTGTTAAAATAACATTAACTGATTAGGTGAACTTATGTATAAATTTAATTTTACAACTATCACTCCATTGCATATTTCAAATGGTGAAGTTCTTGACCAGAACTTTCACTACACAGCTTATAGGGGTGATGTTTATAAAATTGATCACTTAAAATTTGCTAAACTAATTGCCAAGAAAGAAAAAGTTGATTTTTCATCTGACATATCAACTAAAGTAATTGAAGGTTGGGTGAAAAAATATCAACTTACAATCATTGATGATGCAGTTTCTTACTCAGTTAAAATTCACGAAACTTTTCAAGCTCATCTTGACAACCAACGTGCTATTGGTAGAAGGCAGATTATTGAATTCATAAATAGCAATGGTAACTTTTATATTCCTGCAAGTTCTATTAAAGGTGCTTTACTTACGCCATTAGGATTAAATTCTTTAGGCATAAATCCAGCAGACCCAAAGATTGGAGATCGAGTTGTTTTTTATGATACCGAAAATATTCCCTCAAAATATTTTTCTATTTATAGAACAGAAAATAGACCGCCCGAAAACAATCTTATATGTTTAGATCCTGGTGTTAATTTTTCTTTAACAATGCAGAAAAAAGGTAAGTTTGATAAAGATGTATTTTTTCAAAAATTAAGATCTTATACAGAAACACAGCTTGAAAATCTTAATCGTGAAGTGGCAAAATTTAAATCCCAACGTGCTGGAAAATTAAGAAAAGCAGATCTGTATTTACGAGCCATTGAAGAAATTAATACTCTGGTTGCGAAAGGTGAAATCTTGATAAACATTGGTTATGGTGGTGGCAGCTGGTTTAAAATTTTCGAAGGGATGATTCCAAAATTTAAAAGTAAAATTCCTCAAAAAAAGAACATTGAAGAACCAGCTCATTCAAGCTTTTCTTTTACAATTAATCGTGAATTAGTACATATCGGCTGGTGTAAATTGGAGATAGAAAAATTATGAAAATATATATTCTAACATTAAAACAAAAATCTGGGTTGCTTTCTCCTCTGCAATCAGATACAATCTATGGACACTTCTGCTGGAGATTAAAGGAACGATTCGATGTAGATAAGCTCAATGAGTTTATTTCATTTTATAAAAATGGCAATCCGGTTTTTCTTCTTTCTGATGGCTTACTAAAAGTGAAAAATGAAATTCTTTTCCCACGGCCTTTTATCTTTCAGAAACCAGAAACAAAAGAGAATAAGGTTGATAAAATTCTTGAGTTTGTTGAGAGAAAAAAGAGCAAAGAAAGAAATTACATGACTTTATCAGAATTAAATAAATTTTTATCAACTGGAAAGATTGAACTTGAACAAAAAGATGATACAGATTCCAATAAAAAGAAAAACAAAAGAAAGAAAAAAGAAATTGAAGAAAGCCTCCGGGTTAGTGTTCAGATTGACAGGAATTCTTTTGCATCCGCTGAAGGGAAATTATTTTCATATAACCCAAAATTTTCCCGTGATGATGTTTCATTTGTAGTCCTTCTAAAAATATTAAATGAGGATAAGTATAAAGAATTTGATTGCGAAAACATTCTTAAAGAGACCTTCACAATTGGATTTGGAAAAAAGAAATCTTCAGGTTATGGACAATTTGAAGTTCTTGGGTGCGAGGAGTTTAATAATATTGTAGAACCAAACGAATCAAATACTTTTTATGTCCTTGGTAACTATCTCCCGGCAAATGAAGATAAAATTACACCGATTGGATATGATATAAACACAAAGTATGGAAAACTTGGTGAAGAGTTTTCGCATTCAGAAAATCCATTTAAAAATCCGATTGTTATTTTAACTGCCGGCAGTTGCTTCAAAACAGAAAATAGAAAACAATTTTACGGAAGAATTTCAAATGAAAGTGAAATATCTTTCACAGTTAAAGAACCCGTTCAATTCGGTATGCCATATTATTTAAAATTTAATTTACCGTAGCACAGACTATCAGTCTGTGCATTATTTGTTTAATGGTTAACTATGGATAAAACCAACCAACACAAAAAAGTTTTAATTATGACAGTTGGAACGGGTGCAACTGGAGCAGACATTGCACACGGTTTATTTTTTTCTATTAAAGATTCCAACCCGGATTTATTGGTTTTAATAGGTTCACAAAAGAGTTTTGAAACTACTTTAAGTCATTTAAGAGAATTAATAAATAAAGAACAAATCGATTGCGAAGTAGTTGAAAACGTAATTGAAGAAATTAATGATTTTGAAAAACTACACTTTGAATACTCCAACATCATAGAAGAATTATTAAAAAAAGGTTTTGCTCTGAACAAAATTTCCGTTGACTATACAAGCGGAACAAAAGCAATGTCTGCGGCATTAGTAAGTGCAGCTCTATCTGCAAAAGTTGGTTCGATTCTTTACGTTTATGGTGAAAGAGGAGAGAGCGGCAGAGTTAAGAGCGGCACTGAACGAAGAAGTTCGCTTTCACCAAGCAAAATTTTTTCAAAAGACATATTTAATAAAGCAATTGACTACTTTAATTCTTATAGGTATTGCGATTGCATTGAGCTTTTAGAAAATTTTGAATTCCATCCGGATTATGATGAAAAAGTTAAACTTTTAATAAAACTATCCAAGATATTCGATGCTTGGGATAAATTTAATTTCAATTCTGCTTTTGAAATTTGCAGAACCATTTCTCTTGATGAACTGAAGATTTATCAATTAAAAGGATATTTTGAAGATAAGTTAAAGCCAGCTTTAGTTAAGTTAAAATCAAATGAGCTAATCATTGAAAAGATTATTGATTTAATTAGTAATGCACAAAGACGTGCTGCCGAAGGTAAATACGATGATGCAGTTGCACGGCTTTACAGAGCCCTTGAAATGCTAGGGCAATTAGAGTTTCAAAAAGAATTCAATTGTTCAACTGGGGATATAATTATTGATAAAATTCCAGAGAAATTTCGTGAGGATGTAAAAGCAAAATACTTTGATAAGAAAGACCATAAAATAAAAATTCCTTTATTCGGAACATTTGAATTGCTTGCAAATATCCAAAACAAAATTGGTTTAGAATTTATATCTATGAGTGATGAAATTAAGCAAATACTTTCTCAGCGTAACAATTCGATTCTTGCGCATGGTTTTATTCCCTTGAAAGAAAAAGACTACTCTGCTGCTAATCAAATTCTGGAGAAGTTTTTTACTTCTGTAAATATCACTTTTAATTTAATTTCCTTTCCTAAAATCCAATGAACACAATGTTTTGCCTTGTTTCTCGTCAGGCAATGGCAAATGTAATTCCAGTTCTGATGTACAAGCCGAATAAAGTACTACTTTTTGCAACCCCTGAAGAAAAAAAAACAGCCAACCACCTTGAAAAATTATTTGTATCTAATAATATTGATGTAAGACGTGTTGATAATCTTGACGCCTACGATTATTTAAAGTTTAAAGATTGTATACTTGATGAAATCAATAAAGCAACCGTAGATGTTGTTCTTAATGTTACTGGTGGTACTAAACTTATGGCTCTTGCAGCTTACGAAGCATTTGCTGAAAAGGATAAACATATTATTTATTGTAATACCGATAGAAATCAAATCATTCATCTTTTCCCAAAGCTTAGTACCGAAAAACTCAATCTTAGTGTCTCTATCAATGACTATCTACAATCTTATGGCTATAAGGTTGTGGCTTCACGAACTAAAGAGGTAAAAAAAGAATACTTTGATCTTTTTGAACTGATTGAATTGAATAATATTAAACTACCATTTGCTAAATTTTTAGATGACTACCGAAGTCAGACCGGTTCAGAAAACCCATTAAAAACTTATGTCGATAAGAAGAATAAAATATTTACTATTCAAAAAACTCCGACTTCAATTATATTACTTGTGAATAATATCAAATTTAAATTCGATGATGAGAAATTCTTAAAAGGTGATTGGCTTGAATATTTTATGCTCTACTCTCTTAAAAAACAAAATATAAAACCTGAAGTCGGAGTAAAAATTATTTCTACTTCTAATGTTGAGAATGAGATTGATATAATTTTCATTAAAGATTATCAACTCTATCTGATTTCCTGTAAAAGTGGAAAGAATACTGACCCCAACAAAAATATTTACGAAATTGAGACTTTAAGAAATATCGCTGGCGGTACATTTGGTAAAGCATTTTTATTTACCGTGAAAGATTTAACGGATAGAATGAAACAGCGTGCAAGCGATCTGAAGATTGAAACCCTGACATTCGCACGAATAACTCATAAAGAATTTACTTAAAAATAAACTGAAGATTAAATTCTATGACTACCAGGAACATTCTCATCTGCGTCTCCGGACTTACTCCACAAATCGTTACTGAAACTTTATTTTGTCTTGCCGTTAAAGAAAAAACTCCATTTGATGAAGTTTATGTTCTTACCACAAAACGAGGCAGGGAAGTAATTCTTGGGAGAGACACTCATACGACAACCCCTAAAACTTCACTCAAAACCGAAATAGAAAATCTGTGCAAAAAGTATAATATTAAAAAACCATTATTCGAAGAAAATGATAATCATATAATTGTAGCCAGAGAAGAATCGATTGAATTATCTGATATTAGAACTGACAAAGACAATATTTTATTTCCAAATAAAGTCTGTGAATTTATTAGGGATAAATCTTCAGATCCTGATGCAACATTATATTGCTCGATTACCGGAGGCAGAAAATCAATGAGTGTTCATATTGCAAATGCACTTTCAATATTTGCCCGTGAACAGGATAAACTTCTGCATGTTCTCACAAAAGAAGAACACGAATTCAAAGGATTTTATCCAATGAATAAAAAAGAAGCTGAAGATTTAGAACTTTCTGAAATTCCATTCGTTCGCTTGCGATCTCTGTTGGCAGCCAATTTAAAACAAGAAAAGTTATTAAAATTAAATTTTGACGAAATAGTCAGGCACACACAAAACCAGTTAAGATTATTAGCACCGGGAAACAAATTAGTCTTAGATATTGAGCGTCGCGAATTAAAATATTTTAATGATAAAATTTCTTTTGAGCCAATGGAATTTTTATTCTATTATTTTTTTGTTGATTCCAAAATAAAAGGAATGATAAACATTCCTGTGCACCAATTTCTTTCCGAAGAAACAAAGAACCAGTTTATTGAATATTTTGAACAGTATTATCCAAATTACTTCATTAAACAGAAAAGGTGGTACAGGAAAGGTTTTTCAAAAGATGACTTTCGTGTAAAAAGATCAAAAGTTAATTCAAAAATTAAAGAACTGATTGATGATGCAGACATAGTCAATTATTTCATTATAGATGTGAACAGAAAATATGGTGAATCGACTTATTATATAAGAGCTGACAAAGAAAGATTTATTATTAAATTCTAATCGTAGAACAGACTATCAGTCTGTTCGAAAATAGAAACCTCGTAGAACAGACTATCAGTCTGTTTAAAAATAGAAACCTCATAGAACAGACTATCAGTCTGTTCATTGAAACACAAGACCTGTAAAACAGACTATCAGTCTGTTTATGTAAATAAAACAGAAAAACTGCACAGACTCTGATACTCAGCGTAACAACAACATTTTGCAAAGACTGATATTCCTTGCAACAGTAACTCTCTGCACAGACTGATAGTCTGTGCAACAATATTTTATTTCTGTGCTACGACTATTATAAAATTATGTATTACAATCTTAAACGGCGAAACTTACCTCATCTGTATTTTAATGATGGCATTTACTTTATTACCTCAAGATTAGCCGGAACAATTCCACTTAATAAGCTTCGATCACTAAGCATAGGAAGAAAATATAAAAATGAAATGTCATTTGAAGACTTTAAAAATCACTTTTTAACTTACGACTCTTTTCTTGATGTTAATACAGAAAATAAACAGATATTAAATAATCCAACTGTTGCTAATATTCTTGCAGAATGTTTAAAATTTCCTGATGGAAAAGATTACAAACTTATTTGTTACACCATTATGCCAACTCATTTTCATTTTTCATTTGAACTTCTGTCATATAATAAAGGTATCAGCAAGATAATGCAGTCAATAAAAGGAAACTCATCACGAAAGATTAACAAACATCTTAATACCGAAGGAAAGCTCTGGCAGGATGAAAGTTACGATCGTTGGGTTAGAGATGATAAAGAACTTTACTTTGTAATCAAATATATTTTACTTAATCCGGTAAAAGCGGGATTAGTTAAAAACTGGTATGAATGGAAAAACACATATTGCCATCCAAATTACATCATCCTGTAGAACAGACTATTAGTCTGTTCGAAAACAGAAACCTCGTAGAACAGACTATTAGTCTGTTCAAAAAACACAAAGCCTGTAAAACAGACTATTAGTCTGTTCGAAAATAGAAACCTCGTAAAACAGACTATCAGTCTGTTCAAAAAACACAAAACCTGTAAAACAGACTATTAGTCTGTTTATGTAAATAAAACAGAAAAACTGCACAGACTCTGATACTCAGCGTAACAACAACATTTTGCAAAGACTGATATTCCTTGCAACAGTAACTCTCTGCACAGACTAATAGTCTGTGCTACATGATTTTAAAAACATTTCCGCAACGTTTCTTTTCTTTCGTAACTAAAATTACCAGCATAGTTTTGAACTCAAATTATCAGGAGGAAAATATTATGAAACAAAATATTTACATTTTTTCAGATACACTCCTCAGGAGAAAAGAAAATACTGTCTGGCTGGAAAAAGTTATTAAAGAAACTGATGATGAAGATTATGAGGATGAAATAAAATTCAGACAGGAATATCTACTCGGGGAAGATATCCTTCTGCCTGCCGGTGAAAAGAAGTGCATACCGGTTGAAAGTATAGATTCCATTATTGCCTTCGGAACAGTAAACTTCAACTCCCGCTTTATGCACTTCTTATCACAAAATGAAATTCCACTTCATCTTTTCAGTCTTGGCGGTAATTACGGAGGAAGTTTTCTTCCTTCTGAAAGAAGCTGCTCGGGTAATTTGCTTATCAAACAGGTTCACTTTCACAATCATA
Organism: Ignavibacteriaceae bacterium; assembly: GCA_013388525.1. The sequence continues at coordinate 8,445 of JACAFA010000228.1, forward strand.
AATTGAAACGACTTGAAATAGCAAAACAAATTACTAACGCCGCTGTTTCAAATGCGCTGGCAAACTTGAAATATCACCTGAACAGGGGAGCTCAGTTAAAAGAATATTTTGATGACATGACCGAAATTAAAAACTACATCTCAGGTGCTACTGATATTGATGAGCTTATGGGTCTGGAAGGCACTGCAAAACGCATCTACTATTCATGCTGGAAAAAAATATTTACACAACCGGTTGATTTTACTGCACGTGTAAAAAACCCACCTAACAATCTTATTAACGCGCTTATTTCTTATGGAAATATGGTTGTCTATTCTGTTTGCCTTAATGAAATTTACCATACAAGGCTTTATCCGGAAATCGGTTTTATACATCAGCCGGGTGAAAACAAAATGAGTCTCTCTTATGACCTTGCAGATATTTTTAAACCATTAATTACTGACAGGGTAATATTCAAAGTAATAAACAAAAACATCATTTCAGAAAAAGATGCAGTAATAAAAAACAACAGATGTTTCTTAAAAAAAGAAGCCAAACAAAAATTCGCCCGGGAAATTGATGATAAACTTATGACTAAAATTCAGCTTGATGGTAAACCGGTAAAATACAGCTACAGGCGGATAATCAGGGAAGAATGTTACAAGCTTATTAAACAATTTAACGACGAAGAAAATTATAACGCATACATAACCAAGTGGTAAAGATGAGCCGGAAAATGTACTATATATTAACTTACGATATAACTTCACCAAAACGCCTGCCTAAAGCACTGAAGATATGCAGAAGATTTCTTAACCACGTTCAGAACTCAGTTTTTGAAGGTGAATTAACAACAGCACAAATGGACAGGCTGCAAACTGAAATTAAAACACTTATTGATAAAAAGGAAGATTCTGTGCTGATATACGCTGCCCGAACACCGGAAGTTGTCGATCGTCTTGTTTTGGGTGTTGAAAAGAATGAAATAAGCAACTTCTTTTAAAATTTAAAAAGATGATTGAAATTTTTATGCAAAAAACGTATTCTTTGCCTTGTCGGTCTTCCATATTTTTTTCAGAAATGTTGATCGACAATTGTTATAGAAATGTAAGTTTATTAAGTTATTCCCGTAAATCTTACAAAATATTTCTCTTTTAATCGAACTATAATAGAATTGAGACCCTTATTATAGTCAAAAATGATTTTTATGTATTTTCCTTTTAATCGAACTATAATAGAATTGAGACTTCTGCCACCCATCAACCAATTTAATCTGATAAGGTGCTTTTAATCGAACTATAATAGAATTGAGACAAGGGACCAATTGCTATATAAATTTGTTTCATATTCAGCTTTTAATCGAACTATAATAGAATTGAGACCAAAACTGACAAGTATTACTGACTATCTCGCTCAATGTGGGCTTTTAATCGAACTATAATAGAATTGAGACTTATCTGTTGGAACTTCTTAAAAAGATCCTCATGAACTTTTAATCGAACTATAATAGAATTGAGACTGCTATAAGCTTCCGTTTAGGTATACGGCTAAATAGCCTTTTAATCGAACTATAATAGAATTGAGACTAAATTGTGCCCTGAACTTAGAGCCATTAACTTCCTTTTAATCGAACTATAATAGAATTGAGACGTTCATTGATAATATTACTACGTTTTATCTTGTGATTCTTTTAATCGAACTATAATAGAATTGAGACTTTCCTGGCTCTATACAATTTTTTGGTCTGTATGCTTTTAATCGAACTATAATAGAATTGAGACTTGTTGTTATAGTTTAATAAGTTTTTTAGTTAAAGTACCTTTTAATCGAACTATAATAGAATTGAGACTGTCTCGTTGTCCCATCGTACTTTATTTCTAATGTCTTTTAATCGAACTATAATAGAATTGAGACTCCAGCAATTTTGCCTTTGGCAAATCCGCTGGCACAACTTTTAATCGAACTATAATAGAATTGAGACTTGGGGGCTTGGAAAGTGATGATTTATACTTCCTGGTTTCCTTTTAATCGAACTATAATAGAATTGAGACAACTTCATTAGATGAATGTGGAAGTATGAGTTTTAGTTTCTTTTAATCGAACTATAATAGAATTGAGACCCTTTTTGCGAAGCATCGCATAATCTGAATCCATTATCTTTTAATCGAACTATAATAGAATTGAGACTCGAAACGAGGTGAGGGAAAGTGATGATGGATTTTCTTTTAATCGAACTATAATAGAATTGAGACCTTTACTAAGCAGCACTCCCCCAGGGACTTCCACGCTTTTAATCGAACTATAATAGAATTGAGACTTTTTTTCCTTTCTTATTGATGTTTTAGTTAATCTTTTAATCGAACTATAATAGAATTGAGACGGTACTGCAAATGCATTGCAAATAATCCATTTGCTTTTAATCGAACTATAATAGAATTGAGACCATCAATACGATTGAATGGCGCAAACATAGATATCCTTTTAATCGAACTATAATAGAATTGAGACCATCATTTGAAATATACTCGTTTTCTCCAGGTATCTTCTCTTTTAATCGAACTATAATAGAATTGAGACTCTGTTTGCATCGCCCGTCTTAATCGGCTATGCTCCTTTTAATCGAACTATAATAGAATTGAGACTTTATTCTGAAATCTTTTAGAATTGTTCCATATTACTTTTAATCGAACTATAATAGAATTGAGACTCTGGCTTAACTTCTTCGGGTGGTTCTGTGGTTTTAGCTTTTAATCGAACTATAATAGAATTGAGACTGTTCAATGTTCATTTGCTTTCTTCTTTCGGGTATTCTTTTAATCGAACTATAATAGAATTGAGACTCCTCGTTGACTGTTTCGTAAAATTGACCGCGATAACACTTTTAATCGAACTATAATAGAATTGAGACCTGATTATTGTCGGAGTGTTAAATAGTGAAAGGTTATACTTTTAATCGAACTATAATAGAATTGAGACGAGGAAACCAGCCCAGCAGTTCAGTGCCAACGTTTTGCTTTTAATCGAACTATAATAGAATTGAGACTAGGGTCTGGAAACTATTCTAAAATATTTCATTTTACTTTTAATCGAACTATAATAGAATTGAGACTTCTTCACTGCCGAAATAGTAAGAGGTTACTACCTCTTTTAATCGAACTATAATAGAATTGAGACTCCGTGAGTAGGACCTATGTAGCGAATATCTTTGTCCTTTTAATCGAACTATAATAGAATTGAGACTTCTTCGAGCAAGATGAAAAGATGAAAGTCTTTCCTTTTAATCGAACTATAATAGAATTGAGACTTTATGATGGTTACTATTTGGAATATAATATAGACAAACTTTTAATCGAACTATAATAGAATTGAGACAGTTAATTAAAATGTAAACAACACCTGTAATGACTTTTAATCGAACTATAATAGAATTGAGACCCCCCGAGTTCGACCTTGCTGTCAAGGTCGAAAGAGACTTTTAATCGAACTATAATAGAATTGAGACTCCCGTTTTTATCAACTATTTGAATCTTTGACAATTTACTTTTAATCGAACTATAATAGAATTGAGACTGTATTATGACCTAAATGATACGTTTATACTGTTTTACTTTTAATCGAACTATAATAGAATTGAGACACTGATAGAAAAGCTATCAGTGCTTTTAAGCTGTTAGCTTTTAATCGAACTATAATAGAATTGAGACTTTATTTTAGTGGCTTCATAGATTTTCACCTCTAACTTTTAATCGAACTATAATAGAATTGAGACCGCAGCCTTACTGAGGACCGCCATTCCTGGCATTTCACTTTTAATCGAACTATAATAGAATTGAGACTATTAGCTTGTTCCATATCCACTTTCTGGTTTCCTTTTAATCGAACTATAATAGAATTGAGACTGATACAACTTGAGTCAATCTGTTAAATCCAGGTAACCTTTTAATCGAACTATAATAGAATTGAGACCTTGTTTGTCCATCGTACTTTATTTCCTCTGTTGTTCTTTTAATCGAACTATAATAGAATTGAGACCAATGCTGCTAACTTTTGTCTCTTAGTCATACTTTCTCTTTTAATCGAACTACCTGTCTCGGCAGGACAAAGTCCTGACGGATAATAGAATTTCCGCCGGAGGCGGATCAGCCTTCGGCTGAGGCGGACAGATTTGGCTGAGAAGCAGGAATTAGCTATGTCAGAATGATGGGGGGAGTGCTGGTAAAATGTTAAAACAGTTTTTGGCTTTTCACCCGTTGAAATTTGAACAGGCTGAAGCCTGTTCTACAAATATTATATCTATTCACCACGTCTTTTTCTTATATTTCTAACCATAATAATTCTAATTTATCATTCCGTTTATTAAAATTAGTAGGTATCTCAGATGAAATATTTATCAATAACCATTCTGCTCGTTTCTTTATTTCTTTCAGGATGTGAAAAGAAAACAGAGCAAAACACAGA
>JACAFA010000257.1 GCA_013388525.1 Ignavibacteriaceae bacterium
CGACTACTACCGCGAAGTGATAAAAGCTTTTGTTGATCTTTACAAAGAAGGAAAAATTTATCGCGGCTACAGGATGGTGAACTGGGATCCTGCAAACAAGTCTGCAATTTCCGATGAAGAAGTTCTTTACAGAACTGTTAACGGGAAACTCTGGCACTTCAGATATCCTGTTATTGGAAGTGAACGTTACATTGTTGTTGCAACAACACGACCCGAAACAATGCTCGGTGATACAGGCGTTGCAGTAAATCCGAATGATGAACGATACAAAGAACTCATCGGCAAAAAAGTAAAGCTGCCGATTATTGGAAGAGAAATTCCGATTTTTGCAGATGAATATGTTGATATGGAATTCGGAACTGGTGCAGTTAAAGTTACTCCCGCACACGATGTTAATGATTACGATATGGGTCAGCGGCACAAGCTGGAAATAGTGAACATCTTCAATCCCGATGCAACCACAAATAAAAACGTTCCCGACTGGCTCCAAGGTTTGGATCGTTTCGAAGCAAGAAAGAAAGTCGTTGAATGGTTTGAGCGAAATGGTTTGATGGAAATGATTGAAGATTATCAGAACAAAGTCGGTTACTCTGAAAGAGGCGGCGTTCCGATTGAGCCGTATCTCTCCGAGCAATGGTTTATGAAAATGTCGGAACTTGCAAAACCTGCCATCGATGTCGTGAAAGAAGGTAAAGTAAAATTCTATCCTGCTCATTGGGAGAAAACATATTTTCACTGGATGGAAAACATAAGTGACTGGTGTATTTCTCGTCAGCTTTGGTGGGGACACAGGATTCCGGTTTGGTATCACAAAAAAACAAAAGAAATTTACTGCGAAGTTGATCCGCCTAAGGATATTGATAATTATACTCAGGATGATGATGTGCTTGATACGTGGGCTTCGAGTTGGATCTGGGCTCACGCTATTTTCAGAACGGAAGAGGAAAGAAAATATTATTACCCAACTTCAATTCTTGTAACTGCGCCCGATATAATTTTCTTCTGGGTTGCGAGAATGATAATGTCCGGAATGCATTTTATGAAGGACATTCCTTTCAGTCACGTTTACTTTACGAGTGTTATTCGTGATCTGCAGGGAAGAAAGATGAGCAAGTCTCTCGGAAACTCTCCCGATCCGCTTGATGTAATTAAAGAATATGGTGCTGATGCTTTGCGCTTCACTGTTCTTTACCTCGCACCTCTCGGACAGGATGTACTTTTTTCTGCTGACAAATGTGATTTTGGGAGAAACTTTGCCAACAAAATCTGGAATGCCGGAAGATTTCTGTTAATGAACACACAAAACATTCCTGTTAAAGAAGAGTTAAAAGATGCTCATATAGATTTTGCAGATGAATGGATAATCTCGCGCTTCAACGAAACACTGGCTGAGTTCAACAATGCGATGGACAGTTTTGAAATAAATAATGCTACGAAAATTATTTATTCATACGTATGGAATGACTTCTGCGATTGGTATGTTGAAATGATAAAGAACAGACTTTACGCAGATAATGAAGAAGTAAAATCTGCAGTACTGACGAGAGCGCTTTCAATATTTGAAAATATGCTGAAGATGGTTCATCCGTTTATGCCGTTTGTTACTGAAGAAATCTGGCAATTGATAAAGGAGAGAAATGCCGGAGAGAGTATTTCCACTTCAGAATTTCCAGAAGTGAAGAAGGAATTAATAAATCCTCAAGCCGATAAGGAAATGGAAACGGTTGTTGATATTGTAACTGCAATCCGTAATATCCGTGGTGAGATGAATATCCCGCCATCGAAAAAGATAAATGTTTTATTGAAATCAAGCGAGGTCAGTGAAAGGCAGATTGATTACATAAAAAAGCTTGCAAAAGTTGAAGATTTGAAGGCAGGCAATAATATTACAAAGCCAAAAGCGAGTGCATCAGCAATCGTGAAGTCATCAGAAATTTATGTTCCGCTTGAAGGATTAATTGATCTTGATATTGAAAGACAACGGTTGCAGAAAGAAATTACACGTCTTGAAGGTTCTCTTGCAGGAATAGAGAAAAAATTATCCAATGAAAAATTTGTCAGCGGCGCACCTGCAGATGTTGTTGAAAAGGAAAGAACGAAGCAAAGAGACTGGCAGGAGAATTTGAGGAAGTTGAAGGAGATACTGGATAGTTTATCCTGAAGCCTGTCCCGAATTTATTTCCGGATTGTTTCAGGATCTTCATATAAACTTAAAGATGCTGAAACAAGTTCAGCATAAAGACTCGAAAGGGGTTAAAAATGTATTACAAAATATCTGACTTCATCGAAGATTGGAAATACGAATCCGAGTCAACCATAAAAATCTTCAGTAATCTTACAGATGAATCTCTTACAAAAAATGTGGGGGAAAATGTAAGAACTCCTGGAAGACTTGCCTGGCATATTGTAACTTCCGTTGGGGAAATGGCGCACCGTACGGGACTAACATTCGAAACTGTTGATGAGAATGCACCAATTCCATCTACAGCAAAAGAAATTGTTGATGAGTACAAACGTGCTTCAAATGGAATAGTCAAAGAGATTTCTGAAAAATGGAAAGATGAGACTCTTCTTCTGGAAGATGATATGTACGGAGAGATGTGGGCGAAAGGAAAAACACTTGGTGTGCTGGTTACTCATCAAATCCATCATCGTGCGCAATTGACTGTTGTGATGCGACTGGCTGGTTTAAAAGTTCCCGGCGTTTACGGTCCAGCAAAAGAAGAGTGGGTGAATTACGGAATGCAGCCGCAGGAATAATTCACATTCTCATTACGAGGAGTCCTTATGGACGACGAAGTAATCTCAATGTTTTCAATTAAAGATTGCTTCGTCCTGACAAAGTCAGGACTCGCAATGACAATCCAGTTCTATTCAATCTGCTCTATAAACTTCTTCAATAAATTTTCAACCGCATCTTTGTGAACCATAAAATCCATAATCTTCAGCTTCACATAATCTTCGTGATAAAAATAGTATCCTTTGTCGCCTGTATTTCTTGAACCAGCACCGGAGTCTTTAATTAAGTACCAATCAACTCC
>JACAFA010000024.1 GCA_013388525.1 Ignavibacteriaceae bacterium
GAATCGGTGCAGAAGGTAATTGTAACGGCTTACCAAAATATCTGGCGAGAGCTAAATCTAAATCAGAGGTGGTTGCAAATCCTGCTACAACAATTTTTCCATCCGGTTGTACATCCATTGCATAACCAAAATCAATCCCCGCAGCAAAATCTGTATAAACTATTCCATTAGTGCCAAAAGAATTATCAAGACTGCCGTTCATATTATATTTAGCAAGTGTAAAATCTTCATTGGCTCCGTTCTTAGCATATCCGACGGCAACTATTCCAAAATCATGGATATAAGATACGGCATAGCAGTTTGCGCTTGCTGTTCCAATTGGAGTAATAACTTTTCCATCAGTATCAAATGTATTGTCCAGTGTTCCGTTTGGATTGTATCGGGCAAGAGAAAAATTATTAACGGATCCAACTTTAGTATAACCTGCAAGAATTAATTTGCCATCGTTTTGTACAGCAAGAGAATGTGCAAAATCATCCCCCGTTCCTATTGGTGTTGAAACAATGCCGCTAAAACCAAAACCGTTATCTAAAACGCCGCTGCTGTTATACTTTGCAATTGCATAATCAGGATTACCATTTATAGAAACTGATCCAACCGCTATAATGCTGTTATCCCCAAGTAATTTTATATTTCGTATAGTTGAACCGAAAGTGCCAAAGTCAGTTACAACAATACCAGAACTACCAAAAGCGTTATCAAACGAACCGTCAGTATTTAATCTGATCAGAGTAAAATCTAAACCATTATCCAGATCATCATCAGAATTTCCGGCAGCAACAATTTTTCCATCGGGTTGAACTAAGATTGAATAAATATACTCTGGTCTTGAACTAAAATTTTTAATAACAATACCACCTGTTCCAAAGCTGTTATCTAATACTCCTGAACTCTCATATCTCAATATCACCCAATCAAAATTAACATTTGGTAACTGTGATGCACCGCCCACAACAATTTTTCCATCTTGCTGAATTGCAACGGCATAGGCTTTATCATAAACATCAACTCCTACCGGTGTTACTACAATACCACCCGTTCCAAAAGTATTATCAAGTGTTCCGTCTGCATTGTAGCGTACTACCGCTATATCATCATTGGAACCTACACGTGTATATCCGGCACCAACAATCTTTCCATCCGGCTGCAAAGCAATTGCCTGAATAACATCGCTTCCGGTTCCAAGTGAAGTGATAACTTTGCCGCCTGTTCCAAAAGTATTATCAAGTGTTCCTGGTGTTTGCGCTTTGATACTTAATGAGAATATTGATAAAGCTATTGCCAGAATTGTTAATTCTTTAATAGATGATTTTGAATTGAAATTCATGTTGCTCCTTATACTTTTTCAGAGTGTATGGGCTGACTTATTAATATTTGATTTAAGCATTGCTTTAAATAATAACTTAAACTTCTCATTACATTTAAGTACCTTAAGATTTAATAAGTACTATCCTGATGAAAATATTAATGTTTTAGAGACTTCTGAAAAATTCAATCTGTCATTCCTGTGCAAACAGGAATCTATTGATTTTTAAGCAGATTCCCGCTTTCGCGAGAATGACAGACAGTAAGAAATCTATTTTTCAGAAGGCTCGTTTTATTTAATTTCTGATTTTAGCGCAGAATCAACGATTTTTAAAGGCGTTACGGAGTGTTTGTAAAGTTTTACTAATTTGGTTTTTTACGGTTTGAATTGATAGTCCCAACTTGTCAGCTATTTCTTTGTTGGAAAGATTTTCATTTCTGCTTAAATGAAAAATCTTTTTTCTCTGTTCGGGAAGTTTTGAAATAACATCCTCAACTTTTGAATTAAATTCAAGAAACTCTATTTCCTTACTAACGTCAGATTCCTGAAAGGACTCATTCATTTTTTCAAGTAGTTGTCTTTTGTATTTACTGTTACGGATATGATTGAATATGCTGTACTTAACTGCCTGAAAAAGATATGAAGCGGGATTTGTAACCTCAATCTCATGCCTGCGAATCCAGATGTTAACAAATATTTCCTGAACCACATCTTCACACAAATCTTTATCCTTCAAAACATTATACGCATACATATACAACCTGGACCAATACCGATCATAAAGTACCTTGTATGCAACTTTATCATCATTACGGATGGAATTGAATAGTCCTGAATCTGTTAAGTCAATTAACTTTCTCTGTTCCATAATTACAGTATAACTAAAATTACTTTAAAACAAAAAGGCTGTCACTACCCTGACAGCCTTTAAATTGTCTGACAACTAAAATTTTATTTGTCTAATACATTTCCATCCTTATCCAGTAAAATCATTTTCCCGATTCCAAGTTCTTTTAATTTATCGTATTGTGTTGCCTTATCACCAACGATTAAATAAATCATTTTATCCGGGTCAATATATTTTTGTGCAAGCATTTTATGTTCATCCAGAGTCATTTCAGAAATTTGCTCTTCCTGATTTTTAATGTAGTCATAAGGTAAATTGTACCAGATAATCTGAGCCAGCATTCCTCTTAGTGCAGCAAGAGTTTCAAAATGCAAAGCGTCAGCCTTTATCAGAGCGTCTTTAGTAAAATTCAAATCCTCTGCGGAAATTCCATTTCTGTATTTTGTCATTTCATCTTTAAAAATCTGAACAGACTCATAAGTTGCATTTGACTGAACTCCAGCAGTAGCTAAAAAATATCCGGAATATTCACTACCTGTAAAACTTGTTCTTGCACCGTATGTATAACCTTTTTCTTCTCTTAAAATTAAATTCACAATTCCATTAAAACTTCCGCCAAGTTTATAGTTCATTACTGTAGCTTTAAAGAATTCAGGATCAGTATAACGTAAAGAAAGATTTCCAATTCTTATTTCTGACTGTTTAGCACCGGGAAAATCTACAAAATAAAGTGATGGCATAATCAGGTTTCCTGATGATTCGGGCGCAGGAATATTCACGTCAATTTTACTCCAGTTTTTACTTAATTCATTAAAGGCTTTCATAGCATCGCTTTCACTTATACTTCCGACGATAGCAATGGAGGCATTTTGCGCAGCAAAACCTTTCCGATAATAATTTTTCAAATCCTCAATTGTGATTGATGAGACTGATTCCTCAGTTCCGATTATATTTTTTGACAGAATGTTCTCATCACCATAAATTAATTTTGTAAAGACTGTTGTAGCAATGTTGCTGGGAGAAGTTTTACTTCTTTTGATTGATTCAATAATTTCCTGTTTCAATCTTGCGAACTCTTTTTCATCCCATCGTGGTTCAAATAATATTTCTTTAGCTAGTTTTACAGTTTCTGTAAATCTTGATGACAGACAATTAACACGAATTATTGTTGCTTCATTATTAACTCCAACACTAATATTTGAACCGAGATCTTCGATAGCCTGTTCTAATTCAAGCGGAGTTTTATTTTTTGTGCCCTGCATCAGCATTCTGCTTACAAGATTTGCTGAGCCTACTTTGTTAATATCGTCAAGAAGAAGTCCACCTTTAATCGTTATTTGAAAATCAACCAGAGGTAATTCATTATGCTCAATTCCAAGCACTTTAATTCCATTATCTGATTCATTGTCCCATATATCTTGTTCCTTAAGTGATGGATCGGGTGCATTAACAGGCTGCTTTGAGCGATCAAATTTTGACTCAATATTTTCAACCTTAACCAAATTTTCAGGTTGATTACTGATTGCGTTTTTTTCTTCTTCAGTAAATGTTTTGATATTATCAGCAGGGATATTAAATATTTGTGAGTTGCCTGCAGCAAGTTCAAGTTTTCCTTTGGGAACAATACTCAACAGCACATACTTCTTATCTTTTATGTACTGATTGTAAACGCGCCAGACATCTTCTGAAGTTACTGCAAGACTATTATTCAAGTCTGTGTTAAGATAATCCGGAGATCCGGCAAATACATTGTAGCTGGCAAGTTGTCTTGTTTTACCAAGAACGCTTGATATCCCATTATAAAAATTTGTTTCAATACCTGCTTTAGTTCTATCTAAATCTTTTTCGGTAAAACCTTCAGTCTCAAATTTTACAAATGCTTCTTTAACAGCATCCTCAACGTCAGTTAAATTTTTATTCGGGAATGCACGGATACGAATTCTGAAATCACCGGCTATTTCAGTACTGTTATTATAAGCTGATACTGATGGTGCGAGCTTTTTATCTTCGACAATAACTTTATAAAGCGGAGATTTCTTACCCTTTCCGATCAAATCTGCGAATATTTCAAGAGCGTAACTATCTTTTGTAAATTGTTCAACCGTTGGAAATAACATAATTAGTTCAGGTGATTGGGCAAAATTATCTTCATAAGATGCGCGCTTAAAATCTTCAAGTTTCACAAGCTGAGGTTTTAATGGTTCAACCGGATCAGAAGGTTTTATTTCACCAAAATACTTTTCAATCCACGCTTTGGTTTGATCAACATCAAAATCCCCCGCAACTACCAGAGTAGCATTGTTTGGTCCGTACCACTTTGTATAAAAATCATGAACATCTTTAAGAGTAGCATTTTGTAAATCCTCAAGTGAGCCAATAGTTGTCCAGTTATATGGATGACCTTCCGGATAAAGTAATTTCCCAATAAGATAACTTGTCTGTCCATAAGGTTGGTTATCGTAATTTTGCTTTTTTTCATTTTGAACAACATCCTGCTGATTTTGAAAAGCATCATAAGTAAGAGTTGGCAGCATAAATCCCATTCTGTCAGCCTCTAACCACAAAGCTAACTCCAATGCGTTATTTGGGACAATTTCATAATAAATAGTTCCATCCTGCCAGGTTCCTCCGTTTAAAGTTCCACCGTTTCCTTGTATAAGTTTAAAGAACTGATCTTGAGGAACATTCTGTGACTGTTGAAACATAATATGTTCAAAGAGATGTGCAAATCCTGTTTTGCCGGGTGTTTCCCTGTTAGATCCAACATGGAATTGTAAAGCAACGGCAGCTATCGGATCAGAATTATCCTGATGTAAAATTACCTGCAAACCATTGTCTAAGGTGTACTTATCGTAATCAAGTTTAAACTCTGTTTGTGAAAGTAATAATGGTGTAAAAAATAAAAACACAATGAAGTAGAATTTTTCAAATTGATTAAAAATCATTTTAACACTCCGGTAGTAGATTTTATAAAAATAAATAGCTGGATTCTCAGGTTAAGTACCCTCTAATCGAAAAAGTACTATCTGATTAATTTTTGATACAGAACAAATTACATAAATTATCAGGTAATATTTTAAGGAATTAGCAGAATTCC
>JACAFA010000201.1 GCA_013388525.1 Ignavibacteriaceae bacterium
AATTTCTGGCAGTAAGTTCTGCTGGTAAGTGTGCTTGTTTTAAGAGAACATTTGTTTGGGTGCATAATGTCTCCCTTTTTTTACTTACAACTTAAGAAATTATTTTGAGAAAGACGAGAGGGGGATTTTTAAAAATAAAAAGGCAGTCAGATGACCGCCTTGAAATCATTATTCCTTTCAAAATCTTATTTGAGAAGAATCATCTTCTTCGTCTCTACAAACTCTTCCGCTTTTCCGTCTTTGTCTTGTAAATCCGAGACAAGCAATTTATAAAAATAAACTCCACTGTTCAGTCCGCTTGCGTCGAAATCAACTTTGTGTTTACCTGCATCAACCTGTCCATTAACAAGTGTTGCCACTTCATTACCTAGAATATCGAATACTTTTAGAGAAACATTACCGCTCACCGGTAACTGATAACCGATTACTGTTTTGGGATTAAACGGGTTAGGATAATTTTGCTCAAGACTATAACTCAAAGGTTGATAAAATTCCTCAGCTTCAGTGATGATTGTATTATTTTTTAATATCCAGTTTTCAGGATCAAAAACAATTGATTCAGGATTTCCGATCACCTGGAATTGAAAGCTCTGGTTTTGTGCATTGTTAAATAAAGTAACAACTGTATCTCCCAAAGAAGTGTTCAGTTTTATTTGAACAGGCATTGTAAAGTAAGCAGGATTATTATTCACAGCTTGTGAAATGTTTATTGTAACATCATAAATATCTCCGCTTACTAATGATTTATTCCAGCCAACTGAATAGGTTGGTTCGTTTTCACCGTATATCCATTCCTGGAAGAAATAACCGAGACTCTGCCCATAAACACTTTCAGCAATTGCCTGGAAGTCTTCAGTAGTTGCAACACCATAGGAAACTGATGGATCAGCACTATAAGCTCTCAAAATATCGAAGAAAGTTGAATCGCCGACAACTCCACGAAGCATATGCAAAACACAAGCACCTTTAGCATACGAACGTGCGCCATTAAAAATTTCCCATTCATTAGAAATATCCTGCACCCAGATTGTTCCAACAGCATTTCTTGCAGAACTCATTTCCGCAGCTATCTGAGTTTTATAAGCAGCTTTACCGCTCTTTGCTTCAATGTAAACTGCTTCAGAATATGTAGCAAAGCCTTCGTTGAGCCAAATGTGATGCCAGTCTTTACAAGTAATCATATCACCATACCATTGATGAGCAAGCTCATGAGAAATTACTCCCGAACCCCAAAAGCCCATTGATGTGCAAGTCTGATGTTCCATTGCACCGCCCCATTGAAATTCAGCATGTCCGTATTTTTCCTGTATGAACGGATATTCACCGTAACGGTTTGCAAATACTGTAATCATTTCATCAGTTTCATCAACGAATGGTTTCACATAGTTTAAATTCTCAGGATAAATAAAATTCATTATCACCATTGAGTCTGATTGTCCGTAATGATAATAAGTATCGTACTGCGAGTAGTTAGTAATAGCAAGAGAAATCAGGTAGTTAGCAATTGTATAATGATTTTTCCAGTGATAAGTTTTTGTTCCATTTCCATTATCAACAACACTTTCTAATGTCCCGTTTGAAACACCGATTAAATTACTGGCAACAGTCATCCAAACATCAGATGAATCAGCTTTATCAGCGGGAGTATCTTTCTGAGGCCACCAATAAGGTCCGCTGTACGATTCACTTAATGTTGAGATAATCGGAGTGCCGTTATGAGTTCCAAAATAAAAACCACCAAAGTTTGTTCCACCGGGAACGCCACGATAATAAATCTTTAAAGTAAAAGCTTCACCCTGTGTGTAAGTGTGATCAAGCGTAATATTAATCTTATTATTTACATGAGTGAAAGCTGCAGTGTTACCATTCAGTTGAATTGAATCTACTGTAAGAATGTTCCTCAAATCAAGAAAACAAGTATTGAGTGAGCTTGTATCTGATTCAGCACCAACAGTAACAATGCCTTTAAGATAGTTTGGACTTGTAGTGATTGTTAAATCGAGGCCGTAGTAAGTAACATCAATTTTTGAGTCTCCCGGATAGAGAACTTTTGACATCTGAATTGATCTGGAGTGTCTTTCTCTTTCACCTTTAATCCATGGTTTATATTCATTCTGTGCCGCAAGAAATGAAGCAACGAGCAGTACGATAGTAAAAATTTTATTTAACATTTTATCCCTGATTTTATTTAAAATTGTTGTAAGTAAAAATAGTTTATAATACACAAAAACCAACCACCAATTTTACCCTACTTTATAAATTAGTATTCAAAATAAATAATTTACCAATTGACTAACATCATTAACGTAAGTATTTTGCCCGGGTTTTAAATACAATTTCATCAAATTAACAGGAGAAGAAATGAGATTAAATTTTTCAATAAGAAATATCTCATATTTATTTGTCAGTGTGTTCATAATTTTCACATGCACTATAAATGCTCAGCAATCCTTTTCAAATTTGTGGAGCGATATATCTGAAAATGGACTGGACATTTCAGGAACAAGATATATCATTCCTCAATCATACAGGACTTTACAACTCGACTTGCAAAATTTATTATCCGCATTGAGTCAGGCTCCGGATGAAAACACAACCCGTGTACACAGATCATCATTTTTACTGGATTTGCCATTGCCTGATAATTCATTCGCAACATTCAGAATTGTTAAATCACCGGTTATGGCTGAAGAACTTGCAGCAAAGTATCCTGAAATAAAAACTTATCTCGGACAAGGGACAGAAAATAATTCAAGTGCAAGAGTTCGCTTTGATGTTACACCAGCAGGATTTCATGCAATTATTTTTTCAGTTAAAGGTACAATGTATATTGATCCTTATTCACTTGGAGAAACACGATATTATATCTCATATTATAAAAAAGACTATTTGCCAACGGAAGGTCAGTTAAATATTGAATGTAATTTACTTGGAACGGATTCTGAATTTGGTCAGCATATAAAACAACTTGTTGAAAATAATCCGTTTGTGATGATTGGTTCTCAATTGAGAACTTACAGACTTGCCTGTGCTGCAACCGGTGAATACACAATATTTCACGGCGGAACAGTTCCCTTAGGACTTGCGGCAGTGGTAACGGCAGTTAACAGAGTAACCGGAGTTTATGAAAACGAAGTTGGTGTTCGACTACAATTAATTCCTAACAATGATTTAATCATTTATACAAATCCAAGTACAGATCCTTACACTAATAATGATGGATTTGCTATGCTATCGCAGAACCAGACTAATCTTGATGCGGTAATTGGAAATGCTAATTACGATATTGGTCACGTTTTTAGTACAGGTGGAGGCGGAGTTGCTTATTTAGGAGTTGTTTGCACTGCAGGATGGAAAGCAAGAGGAGTTACAGGTTTGCCTCAACCAATCGGTGATCCGTTTTACATTGACTACGTTGCTCACGAAATGGGTCATCAGTACGGAGGAAATCATTCATTCAACGGTAACGCTGGTGCCTGCAGCGGCGGAAACAGAAACGCATCAACTGCTTATGAACCCGGTAGCGGAAGTACAATAATGGCTTATGCAGGCATTTGTTCGCCGCAGAATCTTCAGAATAACAGTGACGATTATTTCCACAATATTAATTTTGTTGAAATGGTCAATTATATAACCAATGGAAACGGAAATTCCTGCCCTGTTATAACCAACACAGGCAATAACGAACCGAGTGTTGTGGTTCCCACAGGAGGATTTACAATTCCTGTAAACACACCGTTTATGCTTGTTGGTTCAGCTGCCGATCCTGACAATGATCCGTTAACATATTGCTGGGAAGAGTTTGATCTCGGTCCTGCAGGTCATCCAAATTCGCCTTCAGGCAACGCACCAATTTTCAGATCATTCGATCCTGTAACCGTACCTTACAGATATTTTCCAAAGCTTTCAGATATTTTAAACAACACTCAGACTATCGGAGAAATTCTTCCAACCTATTCACGTACTTTAACTTTCAGATTGACTGCACGTGATAATCGCGCAGGCGGCGGTGGTGTAAATTACTCGCAGATGCAAACGTTTAACGTTACTAATACCGCGGGTCCATTTTTGGTTACACAACCAAACACAGCAGTTACATGGCAAGGTAACACAATTCAGGCTATAAACTGGAATGTTGCAAATACCAGTATTGCACCGGTTAATGTAACACAGGTAAATATTCTTCTTTCAACAGATGGTGGATTAAACTTTACGGAAATTCTTGCTTCCAATACTGATAATGATGGAGCTGAAAATATTTTCCTGCCGAATATTCCAACTACACAGGCAAGAATAAAAGTTGAAGCTGTCGGGAATGTTTTCTTTGATATTTCTAATGTCAACTTCACAATTGAAGATTTTATTCCAGTTGAGCTTACTGCTTTCTTTGCAATGAAAATTGAAAGCGGAATTCTTTTAAAATGGACAACTGCTACGGAAAGCAACAACTCGGGCTTTATGATTGAACGAAGCACAGATAAACTTAATTTTTATGAAGTAGCCTTTGTGAATGGGAAAGGGACAACAACAGAAGTAAATGATTATGAATATTTTGATGCTGTATCAGTTGCAGGAAAATATTACTACAGATTAAAACAAATTGATTTTGATGGCTCATTCAATTATTCAAATGTTGTTGAAACTGAAGTTGAAGGACCACAGGTATTTGTACTTTCTCAGAATTACCCAAATCCGTTCAATCCATCAACGATGATAAAATTCTCATTACCGGTTGATTCATACGTGAAGATTGAATTGTTTAATTCACTCGGTGAAAAAGTAGATGAACTTACAAATCGTGATTACAGCGTCGGCAACCATCAAATTAGTTTCGATGCTTCAAAACTTTCAAACGGAGTTTACTATTACACAATTAATGCAAACGGAATTGATGGCAAGTCATTTACTTCAACGAAAAAGATGGTTTTAATAAAGTAGCAACAAGTGTCGTGATAGTAATTCAGCAATTGTAATTCATTGTGGGGGCTTAAATTTTTGAGCCCCTGCTAATGCACAAAATCAATCCACCTCCTGGATTCTGCAGATTTTCTTGAAGTCGCAGAACCTGCAGACTTTTGTCTCTCGGTTCTTCAATGTTGAGAGATTAAACTTGCCTTGTGAAATTTCTGCGGTGAATTTTTCAACCATCTCAAGGCAAATCTTTATCATCTCTTCAGCAGCAACGATTTCCTCTTCAATGTTTTCTGTTTTTGATCTCCTTGCTTTTAAGCTGATATTCTTTTTACCAAAATCTTTCTCATTGAATTTCAAAGAAAATATGTGAGCACCGGCAGGACGATATTCTCCTCCTAATTCCTTTTTTATTAATTCTTTTGCTGCGAAAAGATATAGTGGTAATTGCAATGAAATTCCTGTTAAAAGATCTTCTGAAGTTGGCTTTGTTCCGCCAAGCTTATAATCAATTACTTTAAGAGTTTTTTCTGATTCGTTTATATCGATCCTGTCTATTTTGCCTCTGAGTTTTACCTTGCCTGCAGTAACTCCTTCTTTAAATTTTTCAGAAGATTTTTCTTCTTGTTTTACTTTTCCAAAACTCAATTCAAAAAATTCAGGTACGTAGCCGCTGTCATTTTTTCTTTCTTCTTCAAGAAATTTGTACAGGATTGATTGGTTTCTCCTTCCATTTATTCCGGTAAGCTTCTCACGTTCATAAAAAGAAAATTCAGGATTGAGATTCAATTCATCAAATCTTTTTTCAGCAATTTTAAAGAGAAGTTCTTCTGCTGCTTTAAATTCTACATCATTACAATTAAAAAGAACGATGCTCTTCACTTTAAGTTTTGTATAGAATTCATAAAGTATTGAATGAATAAGACTGCCGTACTCAAATGCTTCAAGTTCTTCAACCGGTTCAGCAATAGTTTCAAGTCTCAGTACATTCTCAACAAAATATTTGTACGGACACTTTGCATAATTTTCAAGCTGGGTTGCAGAAAACTCCCTTTCCGAAATTTCACTCAGCTTATTTTTTAGTTCATCTGAAATGTCCTTCGAAATAAAACCGGTAAACTCAGATTCACCGAATGGTTGTTCTATTCTCATTTTATCAATTTCAATTGCACGATTGATTCGGTCAATATCAATATTAACTTCTTCCGGAAGTTTTAATTCCTTTCTTTGTCCTGCAGTTAGTTTGCCGAGAAGTTCAAGCAGTTCTTCCTTCGAATAAATTTCATCTTTAAAATGATCTTTGTTAATCTTCTTCGTTTCGAAAAGAGAATTAAAATCCTGAAGAAAGCTTGATTGAACTAAATCACGTTTTCCGTCAGTCTGTGGATAAGAGAGATATAATCTTTTCTTCCAGGTACACAATGCCTGATAAAACAAATACCTCTGTTCAACCTGATGCTGGAATTCCTCTCTTGCAAATGAACCGGAGAAAAATATTTCGGGAGTAAAACGTGTTGGAAAATCTCCATCATTCAATCCACCGATGAAAAGATAGTCGAAACTTAAGCCACGGATTTCATTCAATGTTGTTACCTGAACTCCGTATCCTGGTTTTTCAGGAATGTTATATCTGGTAAACGCTGACGTAGTCCGTAGTTGATTAAGATAAAAATGAAGCGGAAATTTTTCGTCATTACCGGATTCAAGTTTAATAAGATTAGTAATTTCATCAATAACTTTAATAAAAGAATTAAATGCAATCGTATCATTCTCAACAACATCTGCGGAAGCATTGAGCAGGCTTGCAGGAAAATCCAAATTGTAAATAAGGAACAAAATATTTTCACGGAAATCATCCGGAGTTAACTTATTGAAAAACCTCTCAAGCATTTTGTTAATTTTCTTCAAATCAATGATTGCTTTTTTATATGATCGAATTCTCCACTCAAAATTTTCTGTTTGATTTTCAGCTAACTCAAGCTCGGAAATTTTTGAATTAAGTTTATTTATCCAGTTATCAAAGCCGGAAATAATTTTCAATTCAACCGAAACTTTCAGAAGATTTGAAAAATCTACTCCCAAAGTTCCCATAAATCCACCGCCAAACGCCCTGAAAATATTTTTATAGTAAAAGTCATTCTCGAGAATTTCAAGCAGTCCGAGCAAGCTTTTCACAGGTGGCGATGTACTGAGAGAAAATCTGTCAGTAAGATTGAAAGGAATACCATAAACATTAAATCTGTCCCTGATAATTGTTGAATAATTTCCAATCAGATTAAATACAATACAAATTTTTTCCGGCTCAACTTTATCATTAAGCAGGAGCTTTTTACTTTCTTTTGCTATCAGCTCAACTTCTTCTTCTCTGTCCGATGCTTCAATTTGCGTTATAAAATCCCTAAAAGAAATTTCCTTTTTCTCCAATGATTTTATAGAAAGTTTTTCTCTGACAATATTTTGAAATTTTGATTGAGCAGCAGGAGAAATATCTTTTATCTCAGAAAAATTCCTGGCTGTAAAACGATCATGACAGGAATTAAGATGAGAAAAAACAGCCGGATTATACCTGAAGTAATCAAATGAAATGAAAAGTTCAGTTTCTTCTAATTCTGAAGCAGAGTTGATTATCTCGACTTCAGGAGCTGTGAATTCATCAAAGCCATTTACAAGAGTATATCGCACATCGGGATAAATAAAAGAAAATGCCCCATCAAAATTTTCTTTCTCTTTTTTGGTCAACGATGAATAAATATCTCCCGTTTCTCTGAGATTATTTTTTTCTAAAGTAATCTGGTAGTCATCAAAAACTTCGGCAATATCCAGTGCTTTAAGCTTTTCACCACCGGAAAGAGTTTCAGCTTCTTCCTTTAATTTTTCAGGAGTGATGCCATGTCGTTTATACTCGGAGATAACATTTTTTACGCGCTCAAGTGTGCCAAAAGGGATTTGTTCTTTGTACTGAGAAAAATATTTCAGCTTGACTCTTCTGAAGCTGTGGCTGAGCAGCAGAATTGATGCCTCTTCGCTAATCAGGTTCACTTCTCCTTCAATCTCAGCAAGAAGTTTTTCTGCAAAGGAACCAATAGTTTCTATTTTTAAACCTGTAGCTGCTTTACCGGGACTAAGAGAAATAAGCTCGCGGGTAAGATATCTGATTTTTCTTTTTGTTGGAACAATAAAAAGGATTTCTCCAATTTTACCCACTTTTAGTTTTTCGTTGATAAGAAAATCAATATCTATTCTATCAATTTTTTGCCTGGTGAGTATCATCCTAAAGTCTTATTGCTATCTTATAAAATAAATTGCTTTGATTCAAAAAAGATTTAATTTTTAAGCCCAGCATTTATGCTATTGATTCTAAAAAAAGCTTGTTTATTTTAGACACAGAAATTTAAAGATAATATGCGACGCTTAATATTTTTAATATTGTTTATAATTCCAACTTCTTTCCTCATTGCACAGGAAATCGGGGAACTTGCGCCTCCCCAACCACCGATGGTATTTCCTCCAAATGCCTGGGGTTTTGATTTGATGATTGGTGAGAGCGGGTTCGGATTCGGGGGATTCTACAGGAAACAACTAAGCACAAAGTTCACTCTCTTTGGAGATGTTTCTATCTCTGAAGCTAAAGATGAAAGAGAGATTGAATACATTGATATCTATGGACAGACTTTCACAATCGGAAAGCAAAACCGTGTGTTTCAGATTCCCATTACATTCGGTGCACAATTTCGCTTGTTTGAAAATGAACTTACAGATAATCTCCGTCCTTACATAAATGCTGGTGTTGGACCAACCATTGCATTGACAACTCCTTATGCCGAAGAATTTTTCAGAGCCTTTTCCTATTCACAAACTCACTATGCAGTCGGCGGATATGCGGGCTTTGGAGCAAACTTCGGTCTGGATCAAAAGAATCTCATTGGAATAAACGTTCGTTATTATTACACACAATTTCTTGATGAAGGCGTTGAGATACTAAAAGACAGATACAAAGATCATCTCAGCGGATTCTTCATTACCCTGAATTTTGGGTTTATGTATTAAAGAAGTTTAAGCTAACTAATTAACTAACCTCTCTAGACTGTTTACGGTAATACACAGAATTTTGAATTCAAAGAACACACACCGAAGTATAACTCAATAAAGAATAAAAATCTGGTTTCAACGGTTTCTATTATTTAAAATTATTTTTCGCTCGCCTTTCTCAAAATAGTTTCTTAACTTTAAAACAAAAATAATTAAGGGTATTTATATGTTATCCAAAAAATCCCTGAAATTTAATTTTCTCCTCTCACTTCTGCTTGCTCTACTATTATTTTCTTCCTTGAACTATTCCCAACAAGAAGAAAGATCTTTGCAGCCTCAATTAACCCGGAACCAATCACTCTTTCCGCTGCAATCAACTGGTATCTGGACAGAAGTCCATCCACTGATACCAAGAGTTGATTATTGGGGTGTGCATTTTGCAAATGCAGATACAGGATGGGCAGTTGGTGAAGGCGGTGCAATTATAAAAACAACCAATGGAGGCGGGAAGTGGATTTGGTATGAGAGCGGAGTTGAAAATACATTAAGAACAGTCGCTGCTGTGAACAATGGACAAAGAGTTATAGCTGCAGGTGATGGTGGGATGATATTAATTTCTGAAGATGCAGGAGAAACGTGGAGTCAGCTATCAAGTCCAACAATAAGAAACATTTGGAATATGCAGATAATAACAGAAGAGATTGGCTGGATGGTTGGTGAAGGAGGAACTGCATTGAAAACATCTGACGGCGGTTTAACGTGGATTCAGCAACCAATGCCTTACCCAACTGCACCATACTGGGATTTAAGTTTTATAGACACTTTTTTTGGATATATCTGCAGCAATTCAGGGATAATATTGAAGACAACAAACGGAGGCACAAGCTGGCAGATACAACAAGCAGGAGACACAAGAAGCTTATTTACAATTTATGCCTTTGATACTCTGTGGATATCTGCTGCTGGTTTTGCTGGCAAAGTTGTTTACACTTCCAATGGTGGAAACAATTGGATAAACGTGTCCGGTGTGAGTGCAGCAGAAATAAACAAGATAAAATTTATTAATGATACAACCGGGTTTATGGCCTGCAGCGGATTCTATCAATCCACAGATAGAGGTATAAGTTGGTTTTATAGAAATGATTTTACCGTTTCAGGTACTTCACCATTAACAACTAATATTTCATTCCCTACAGAGACAACAGGTTATTTTACTGGAGGTGAAATGCTGCTGGCTAAAACAAAAGACGAAGGAGAAATCTGGAAAAGAACAATTGTGAACACTGATTTTATAAACGTTTACTTTAAGGATGAGCAGAATGGTTTTTTAAACACCAACCAATTAATTTATAAAACCAATAATGGAGGATATACACTCGATACGCTCGATACATTTCCTTATAACGAAATATACGATATACATTCAATGACATTTACTGATAGCTCTACTGGTTTTATAGGTACTAGTTCATTAAGTATTTATAAAACTACCAATTCAGGATTAAGTTGGTATCAAATAAATGTAAGCGGAACAACTGATACTATTGGAACATTTTATAAAATATATTTTTTAACAAATTCTATTGGATTTGCAGTTGCGAACGATGGGAAAATATTTAAAACGAGTGATAAAGGTGAAAATTGGTTTGTGAAACTTTCAGTACCTTCTTTAAATACTATTTTTTCTGGTATTAGTTCTTCTGATGATTCGACTATATGGGTTGTTGGTACAAATACTTATCCATTTGAAATCTATAAATCAACTGATATTGGTGAAAATTGGTTCGCAGATACTGTTGATTTTATGGATATGAGTGATGTTTATTTTAAAGATTCATTAAACGGATGGATCTTAAGCAGTAATAAATTATACAGGACAATTGATGGCGGAGAAAATTGGTTTCAAGATTTTCAAATTTCTGCTAGTACTTGGCAATTCAAACCCATTAGCTCTTCTCATTTTATTATTACTGGAAATGTATATGAAAGTATAGATTCCGGAAATACATGGACTAATATTACTACAGAAGTAGGTACTGGTTTTTCCAATCTCTATTCTCCCTATAATTACTTTTGTATTCCTGTAGGGATGACTGGACTGGTAATGAATTATACAGATACAACTATTGTTCCTGTAGAACTTTTAGGTTTTACGGGAAGTGCTAGTAATTTAAAAGTACTTTTAATCTGGCACACCATATCAGAGAAAAATAATTATGGATTTGAAGTACAACGTTCAGCTAATAAAATTGAATGGAAGGAAGTAGGATTTATTTCAGGGAAAGGAAATACTGCAGAACTACAAAACTATTCATATGAAGATGACAATATTGAAACTCAAATATACTTTTATAGACTAAAACAACTTGATTACGCAGGTTCATTTAAATATTCCGAAATTATTGAGGTTAAAATTTCAATCAATAATTTTGAACTCTTCCAGAATTACCCGAATCCAGCCAACCCAATAACCAAAATAAAATATATTGTTCCAATAGAGTCTTTAATTGAATTGTATCTGTATGATATCAAAGGTGAAAGAATTTCAACTCTACTTAACGAAAAGCAGCAGCCCGGCATATATACAACAGAAATTGATTTAAGAAATTTGTCCTCAGGTGTTTATTTTTACACTCTTAAAAGTTCCGCAGGTTTTTCTAAGACAAAAAAATTATTATACATTAAATAACAGGAGGAGAAATATGAAAACATTTTTTACTTTAGCTCTTTTTTGTTTGTTCTTAACAAACTCAATACAGGCACAGACCTTTGCTGAGCCGCCGGGCCCGGAAAACGTTTTAGTTGTTTACCGAAATGGTCATACTTATTCTGGCTTGATTAAGGATCATTATGTTGATGTTAGGGAAATTCCGTCAACACACGTAACATTTGTTACATTGAATGAAACAATTCAGTATGGAGTAGAAATTGTGGACAATGATGAAAGAATTGTCGGAGAGGGTATTCTGCCTTGGATCTATGTCAAAGTAAAAATCGCAGATCCAATTGAAGATCACCTTAATACCACTTATTACAACGGACAATTGCTCAAGGATATAATTCGTTACATCGTCCTGTGTAAAGGTATACCGCACAGAATTGATGATACAGATTGTGATGATTTGCATGAACATTGGCGGGGAGATGTAACAGTAGATGCATTGCTTTGCTTAATAAATCAAGGAAATGGCAATGACTTTTTATCTTTGTATGGTTCTGCCCCATCACCAATATCAAACGCATCCAATCCATACTTTTATCTTGATCCATCAAATACGCTTCAATACAGGTTTATTAGCAATTTTTTCCAGAAGGATGGATGGAAACTTCAATACTTAGTTTCCCGCCTTGACGGAGATAATTACCAGGATGTAATTGGGATGATAGATCGCAGCTTTGAACCGGATATGACAGGAGATAAATGGTGGATTTTAGACCATGATCTTAATGCAATAGGAAGTGGGCTTGTTTCTGGCACTTATAGCATTATGAATCTCATCGAGGCTTTTAATTTGAACTATGATGGAAACCTGCCTAATGTTAACGATTGGATAACAATTAACCCTGCTGGTGAAGTAATTGGTTATTTTTCACATGGAAAACATGCTGGGATGCCTGAAAACTATATACTTGATACTTTGGATTTTACTTATGCTAATGGTGCAATATTCAATAGCGTAGAAAGTTATAATGGTGCGAGTTTTGGATTTTATAGACCAGATCAAGGCTTGCTTTCTGATTTCATACATATGGGAGGAACTGCCGGGGGTTGTAATGCATGGGAACCAACTACAGATTATATTTATAAGTCAGGAATTGCATTCGCGGCTTATGGACTTGGTTATAATCTTGTTGATGCAGTGTGGATGGGATATCCGAACATTGGTTTTAGGAATGTTGTTGTTGGCGATCCTCTTTCAAAAATTTACCAATGTGATGCTATGGTTATTAATCAAAACACCACAATTTATTCAGGAGATTTTGATTGCGATATAATTGTTCCCGAAGGAATAATTTTAACAATTGCTCCTTACTCTGTCATCAATTTTAACCGGAATGCTGCATTAAAAGTAAAAGGCACATTAATTATTGGTAACAACACCGAAGTTAATTTCAATTCTTATACACATTTACTTTTAGATGATGGTTCTGAAATTATTGTACAGCAAAATGCAGGCGTACATTTTAATGGCTGGTCAACATTTTTCGTCAAAATAGATTTTAGTCTTGATGAAAACTCACCATTTAATTTTGGTTTTGCAAGTAGTATGGTAGTTTCTGGCTCTCTCGAATTAACAGGTAATTTAATTTTAAATATGAGCAGAATAGTCATTAATGGTTCCGCTGAGTTATCTACATCTTCAAGTTTGAGTTTGGCTGTAACAAATTTCGAAGTGAAAGGTTCGCTTACTTTTAAAGAAGGTTCTCAGCTTAATATGAATGGATCATCTTTATTAAATGTATACGGTTTAATGTCAGTTGGAATAAATGCTTGGCTAAATATGAACAATAATAGTATTTTGAAAAATTTCGGAATTGTACATTTTAAGCAGGAGAGTAACTTTACTATCAATAATGCTTCAACTTTTTATAGTAATGGGATTTTTAATCTTGACGAGGGAGTACTCATTAATCAAAATAATTTCAATATTAATTCTATCATTATTCAATCAGGCGTGTTCAAATCGCTAGGAAATGTAAACAATCGTATAACTATAAATTTTCCATCTGTTGCAATAGCAAGCAAACTTCAGCTAGGGGGACTTGATACGCTAATACTTTCATATACAAATATTAACAATGGGTTCATTGATTTTAGTATGAATGATGGAATTCAAAAGCCACGCTTTAATGCAATTTCAAATTCAATCATAAATAATTCTCTATCTATAAATAATTTTTTTGTTAACAACACAGAAGGTGTAAATATTACATTATCAGATAATTCAGTCTCGAGCAGTAATCCCATCGGCATTGGTTTAAAATTTACAGGGTTTAACAATGTACAACTAGTAAGAAATACAATTGAAAATATTGGGAGTGTTTCAGATGTAGGAGTTGGAATTTTAAATAATAAATCGATAGAAATAATTGGCTGCGATATAATAGGCTTCAAAGATGGAATAAAACAAGGTCGTATTGGTTTAGATGAAATTGATATTTCCAATAACGAAGATGTCCGGATTTTCAATTCAGACATTATTGGTATCGGGTATGATCAAGAAGGAGTCGGAATATCAGTTGGTTATAATCAATCTAACACAACCGGAGTAAAGATAGATCAAAATAATATATCAGGATTTAGTTCAGGTATAACTGTGAATAATGATGATAACTTTGCTCTCGGAATAAAAAACAATTCAATTACAAACTATGGTATGTTTGGGATTTCAATATCAAACGGCAGCGAAGCAGTTATCAAAGAAAATATAATCAGTGTGAATGAACAAGAAGCAGATAATTGTATCGGTATTAATGTCTGTCAGGTAAATAGTCCAAGTATTTTGGGAAATACAATCGATGCTTCTAATGTATCAAACCCGGGTCCTGGAATGGTCTTAATTTCAAGTCACGGTGAAATCCGAAGGAACACAATTCAAAATCATCTTTACGGAATTGAGCTTGGCAGTGCTTCTCCAAAGATCGGTGCAAATACAATTATAAATAATAAAGCATACGGCATTTACATCAG